>NZ_JBUPVZ010000007.1:0-225614 GCF_055486375.1 Bacillus sp. 11C | reverse complement strand
AATTAGCTGAACAACTAAAGAAACAGCAGAAAACAAAAAAGCTTGTAGAAAAAACGTCGTTTTCTCTACAAGCTGAAGCCACTTTTTTGAAAGTGGCTTTTCACATGATTTTCTTTTTAATAGCGGAAATCATAGGCGCAAGCTCCTTTAAAGCGGGCTTGATTTGATCAACAGAGTTCATAATTGAACCGATTTGGTCCATAATATGCATGTAATGAATCGTCTCTTCTTCGTTTGTCTGGGAAAGCTCCTCTTGCTGTTCTTCCTTCTCTGCTGTTTGTTTTGCGGAATCGCCGAACATCATCTTTGAAAACACATCCAACTGCATACGCCTCCTTTCTATATACAATACTCTATGAATAAGATGAACTGATAGTTTAGACGAATATATTGCCATGTGAAAAAAAATAGGATAGAATTAGTACCTGATACTAATAATTGATCACAACTGATTGATCTTCTAAATTTACAATATAAAGGAGTCTTCCCTTATGAAAGCTGGAATACTTGGTGTTGGTCGTTACATTCCTGAGAAGGTTTTAACAAATCATGATCTTGAAAAAATGGTTGAAACTTCTGATGAGTGGATTCGTACCAGAACAGGAATAGAAGAAAGAAGAATTGCCGCAGATGATGTGTATTCATCACATATGGCTGTTGCAGCAGCGAAAAAGGCGCTGGAACAAGCTGAAGTCGCGGCAGAGGATCTGGATATGATCCTGGTGGCAACTGTTACACCTGATCAGTCATTCCCTACGGTCTCTTGTATGATTCAAGAAGAGCTCGGCGCGAAGAAAGCGTGTGCTATGGATATCAGCGCGGCTTGTGCGGGCTTCATGTACGGGGTTATAACCGGTAAACAATTTATTGAATCCGGAACCTATAAGCATGTTCTTGTTGTCGGTGTAGAAAAGCTCTCAAGCATTACAGATTGGGAAGACCGAAATACAGCAGTTCTGTTTGGAGACGGAGCAGGCGCTGCGGTAGTCGGACCAGTCAGTGATGACAGAGGAATCCTTTCATTTGAACTAGGAGCAGACGGCACAGGCGGTCAGCACTTGTATCTGAATGAAAAAGGACATACAATCATGCATGGACGAGAAGTTTTCAAATTTGCAGTCCGCCAAATGGGAGAATCATGCGTAAATGTCATTGAAAAAGCCGGACTCTCAAAAGAGGACGTCGACTTTTTGATTCCGCATCAGGCGAACATCCGTATTATGGAAGCCGCTCGCGAGCGTTTAGAGCTTCCTGTCGAAAAGATGTCTAAAACCGTTCATAAATATGGAAATACTTCTGCCGCATCCATTCCGATCTCTCTTGTAGAAGAATTGGAAGCCGGTAAAATCAAAGACGGCGATGTGGTCGTCATGGTAGGGTTCGGCGGAGGATTAACATGGGGCGCCATTGCAATCCGCTGGGGCCGATAAAAAAAGGTGAGGTGCACACTAGATGAGTAAAAAAAGAGTAGTTGTTACAGGACTTGGAGCATTATCTCCGCTTGGCAACGACGTTGATACAAGTTGGAATAACGCAATCAACGGTGTGTCCGGAATCGGTCCGATCACTCGTGTTGATGCTGAAGAATATCCAGCAAAAGTAGCTGCTGAATTAAAAGACTTCAATGTTGAAGATTATATGGATAAAAAAGAAGCCAGAAAAATGGACCGCTTCACACAATATGCGGTCGTAGCTGCGAAAATGGCGGTTGAAGACGCGGATCTTAACATTACCGATGAGATCGCGCCGAGAGTCGGTGTTTGGGTAGGCTCCGGTATTGGAGGACTTGAAACACTAGAGTCTCAATTTGAAATCTTCTTAACGAAAGGCCCGAGACGAGTAAGCCCGTTTTTCGTGCCAATGATGATTCCGGATATGGCGACAGGGCAGATTTCCATTGCATTAGGAGCAAAAGGGGTTAACTCTTGTACGGTTACAGCATGCGCTACAGGAACGAACTCCATCGGTGACGCGTTTAAAGTCATTCAGCGCGGTGATGCAGATGTTATGGTCACAGGCGGAACAGAAGCGCCGCTGACAAGAATGTCATTCGCGGGCTTCAGCGCCAACAAAGCGCTGTCTACTAATCCAGATCCGAAAACAGCAAGCCGCCCGTTCGATAAAAACCGAGATGGCTTTGTCATGGGTGAAGGTGCAGGGATTGTTGTTCTTGAAGAACTTGAGCATGCTCTGGCCCGCGGCGCTAAGATTTACGGAGAAATTGTAGGCTACGGCTCAACGGGAGACGCTTATCATATCACAGCGCCGGCCCAAGACGGTGAAGGCGGAGCGAGAGCAATGCAAGAAGCCATTAGAGATGCGGCCGTTTCTCCTGAAGACATTGATTATATCAATGCTCACGGGACAAGCACGTATTACAATGACAAATACGAAACAATGGCGATTAAAACCGTTTTCGGCGAGCATGCGCATAAACTTGCGGTAAGCTCTACAAAATCGATGACAGGCCACCTCTTAGGAGCAGCTGGCGGTATTGAAGCGATTTTCTCTGTGCTTGCCATTAAAGAAGGTGTGATCCCGCCTACAATCAATATTCAAACACCAGACGAAGAATGCGATTTAGATTATGTGCCTGATGAAGCCCGCAGACAGGATCTCAATTATGTTCTCAGCAACTCATTGGGATTCGGCGGACACAATGCAACATTAATCTTTAAGAAATACCAATCATGATCACGCCACACCGGCTGCCCTAAAGGGTAGCCGGTTTTTTTTGTGCGCATAGGATAAAAAGAGGAGGCGATCACATATGAGTGTGGAACAAACATATAGCTGGCTCGGGAAGGCTGCGTCAATAGATGATTTGGCGCATTACATTGTCCCGCTTTTTTCAGGTGTGGAGAAAAAGAACTGGAAAGGCATTCTAGGGCACCTTCAGCATCATGGAATGTTTAAAAACATAAAAGAGGGCATCCATACTGCTTCCGAGCTGAAAGAAAAAGGTTTTTTTGAGCATATTCAAAAAGAAGAACAGTACCTTAAAAACAAATGGCAAGGTCCCGATGTGCCGATTGTCACACTGCCGGTTGACGAACGAAACAGGAGAATCCGTTTAGAATTCGGATCAAAATCAGGACTCGCTTTTCAAGACAAAATGTTCCTCTTTCTCTCGTCAGAGTTGGATTTTGCGTCAGTATCTGCCCTGATGACACATGAATATCATCACGTTTGCAGGTTAGATCATCTGACAAAAGATGAAAAGGATGTCACATTACTTGATACAATCATCATGGAAGGGCTTGCGGAATATGCTGTTTATGAGAGGTTCGGCCGAAGTCAAACGGCTGAATGGGCATCTTGGTATACCCCGGAGCAGCTGCAGGCTTTATACGAGAAAAAAATTGCACCCAACCAGGATATCAAACGGGACAATCGATTATTCTCACAGCTGTTATTCGGCAAAGGATATCAGCCAAAAATGCTTGGATACGCAGTCGGATTCAATATAGTGAAAAAATATTTAACAGTCAACAAAGCAAACACGGCAGACGGACTGTCCATTCCTGCTGAAACCTTTTTGAATGCAACGCTTTAAAAGAATAAAATAATGGAATTTCGTTAATAATATTACATTTATCCTAAAAAATTCTTGATTTTGCAAAATGATTGTAATAATATACAACTATAAAATTTTTCGATAATTCAATATTATTTATTATTTCTGAATAAAGGGATTGCTTTCTCTTGAAAATGTTTGACAACAAGAGGGGGAAAGGGGAGCTAGCATGAGCACACTTTTAGAAGTGAATAATTTAAAGACTTATTTTTTTAGGAAAAAGGAGCCGATCCCTGCGGTTGACGGAGTCGATTTTCACATCAGCAAAGGCGAAACCGTAGCGCTTGTAGGTGAATCGGGCTCCGGAAAAAGCATTACTTCTTTATCCATTATGGGCCTCGTCCAAAGCTCAGGCGGAAAAATCATGGACGGCTCTATTAAACTCGAAGACAGAGACCTCACCTCATTCACTGAAAATGACTATTGCAAAATCCGCGGAAACGAAGTATCTATGATCTTTCAGGAACCAATGACCTCCCTTAATCCGGTGTTAACAATCGGAGACCAAATTACCGAAGTGCTGATTTACCATAAAAACATGAAGAAAAAAGAAGCCCGCCAAAAAGCTGTTGAACTTTTGCAGATGGTCGGTTTCTCCCGGGCAGAGCAAATGATGAAGGAGTATCCGCACCGGCTGTCCGGCGGAATGAGGCAAAGGGTAATGATTGCCATCGCACTCAGCTGCAATCCTAAACTGCTCATTGCCGATGAACCGACGACAGCGCTGGATGTGACAATACAATCCCAAGTTCTGGAACTTATGAAAGATCTTTGTCAGAAGTTCAACACGTCAATTCTTCTCATCACACACGACTTAGGTGTCGTGTCGGAAGCAGCTGACAGAGTAATTGTCATGTACTGCGGACAAGTCGTGGAAAACGCCACCGTCGACGATTTATTTTTAGAGCCGCTTCATCCTTACACAGAAGGCCTGCTGACGTCGATTCCGGTCATAGATGGAGAGATTGATAAATTAAATGCGATTAAAGGCAGCGTGCCGACACCGGATAACCTGCCGCCGGGGTGCCGTTTTGCCCCAAGGTGCCCGAAAGCCATGGATAAATGCTGGACAAATCAGCCTTCGCTTTTGACGCACAAAAGCGGAAGAACGGTGAGATGCTTTTTATATGAGGAAGAGGGTGCCGAACAATCATGACTGCAGCTAATCAAGAAACAATCTTAGAGCTACGTGACGTAAAAAAATACTTCCCAATCCGCTCAGGCTTTTTTCAAAGAAAAGTCGGCGATGTAAAAGCGGTGGACGGTGTTTCATTTTCGTTAAAAAAAGGAGAAACACTCGGGATCGTTGGAGAGTCGGGCTGCGGAAAATCGACTGCCGGCAGGATGATGATCAGGCTTTACAAACCGACAGAAGGCCAAATCCTTTTTAAAGGGCAGGATATCTCCAATTTGTCAGAGGAGAAGCTGCGGAAAAGTGTCCGCAAAAATATTCAAATGGTTTTCCAAGATCCGTTTGCTTCTTTGAATCCAAGAAAAACGCTGCGTTCTATCATTAAGGAGCCGTTACATACGCACCACATGTATACGATGCGTGAACGAAACGAGAAAGTCGAAGAACTGCTTGCGAGAGTAGGCCTTCACCCGTCGTTTGCCAGCCGTTATCCCCATGAATTTTCCGGCGGCCAGCGTCAGCGGATCGGCATCGCCAGAGCGCTCACTTTGAATCCGGAATTGATCATCGCAGATGAGCCGGTTTCCGCACTTGATGTATCCATTCAGGCTCAAGTGATTAACTTAATGGAAGAATTACAGGAAGAATTTAATCTGACGTATCTATTTATCTCTCATGATCTAAGTGTCGTCCGCCATATCAGCGACAGAGTCGGAGTGATGTATCTAGGCAAAATGATGGAACTGACCGGCAAGCATGAGCTTTACGACCATCCGCTACACCCTTACACCCAAGCTCTTCTATCATCCGTTCCGGTTACAAGAAAAAAAGGATCTGTCAAACGTGAACGCATCGTCCTGAAGGGAGAACTGCCAAGTCCGGCCAATCCGCCAAAAGGCTGCGTTTTCCACACAAGATGTCCTGTTGCAAAGCCGATTTGCAAGGAACAAATACCAGAATTCAAAGAAGCTGCTCCCAGCCATTTTGTGGCTTGTCACCTTTATAGCTAATGTTGCCCGCACAGCTTTGAGAGGGGGTATGCACACTACATAAACAACAGCTGAGAAGAACGAACATTTCAAGAGGGGGAATATTGAATGAAAAGACGGAAAACCGCACTGATGATGCTAAGTGTATTGATGGTTCTGGCCATCTTTTTATCGGCCTGCTCGGGATCAAAATCGAGCAGCAGCAGTGAGAAAAAATCAAACGGAAAACCGCAGCAAGGCGGGGATTTGGTTGTGGGTTCAATCGGAGCGCCAACACTTTTCAACTCACTATATTCAACTGATGAATCGAGTACAGATATTGAACAAATGATTTACAGCTTTTTAACAAAAACAGATGAAAACTTAAATGTCAAAATGTCACTGGCGGAAAGTGTGAAAGAGCTGGATGGCGGTTTGAAATATGACGTGAAAATCAAAAAAGGCGTTAAGTTCCACGACGGAGAAGAGCTTACTGCCGATGATGTGGTCTTTACGTACAACATTCCATTGAACAAGGATTACAAAGGAGAGCGCGGCTCGAACTTTGAAATGCTGAAATCGGTAGAGAAAAAGGGAGATTACGAGGTTTTATTTACACTGAAGTACAAAGACCCTAACTTCTATAACAACACGTTAGACAGCTACGGAATTCTGCCGGAGCACATTTTAAAAGATGTACCGGTTGCAGAGCTTGAGGATAATGATTTTAATAGAAAAAATCCAATCGGCTCGGGTCCTTTCAAATTTAAAGAATGGAAAGACGGGCAATACGTCAAGCTCGTTGCCAATGATGACTACTATGACGGCCGTCCGTACTTAGACAGCGTCACGTATAAAATCATTCCTGACGCCAATGCAGCGGTTGCCCAGCTTCAAGCGGGAGATATCGATTTCTTTAACGTGCCGTCAACGGATTATAAGACAGCGGAATCGTTTAATAATGTCAAAGTCGTTACAGATTTGGCGCTGAGCTACGCGTATATCGGCTGGAATGAGAAAAACGAGCTGTTTAAAGACAAAAAAGTGCGTCAGGCGCTCACCACCGCATTAGACCGTAAAACGATGGTGCAAACCGTATTGGATGGGGACGGTGAGGTCGCTTACATCCCGGAAAGCCCTGCTTCATGGAATTACCCGAAAGATGTAGAGGTTCCTAAATTTGAATACAATGTGAAAAAAGCGAAGAAGATGCTGAAAGAAGCCGGCTGGGAAGATACTGATGGTGACGGTTTCTTAGATAAAGACGGCAAAAAATTCGAGTTTACACTGAAAACGAACCAAGGAAACAAAGTTCGTGAAGACATTGCAGTTGTTGTCCAAGAACAGCTGAAGAAAGTCGGTATTAAAGTAACACCGCAAATCGTGGAATGGAGCGCGTTAGTCGAACAGACAAGTGCCCCTAACTGGGACTATGACGCAATGGTTTTAGGGTGGAGTTTGTCCACGTTCCCGGATCATTACGATATCTTCCATTCAAGCCAGTCTAAAAACGGATTGAATAATATGTGGTACAAAAACCCTGAAGTTGATAAGCTTCTCAAAGATGCAAAATCAATCAGTGACCGCAAGGAATATTCTAAAGCCTATGAAAAAATTTATCAAAAGCTTGCTGAAGACCAGCCGTACACCTTCCTTTATTATCCGAACAACCATATGGCGATGCCGGCTAATTTAGAGGGTTATGTGTATCATCCGAAACGCGAGCTGTACCAAATTGAAAAATGGTGGCTTGCCGAATAAATTTCCCTTGCAGGGGAGGGAGCGCGTTTCCTTCCCCTTTGATTTTGAAAAAGAACAACGAAGGGGACAAGAATATGGTTACATATATCATTCGAAGAACGCTATCTTCGATTCCTATTTTATTGGGAATTACAATTTTGTCTTTCGTTATTATGAAAGCCGCTCCGGGAGATCCGATGACGCTTATGATGGACCCGACGATCAGCCAGGCAGACAGGGCGCAGTTTATTGAAAAATACGGCCTCAACGATCCTGAGTACGTTCAATATTTAAAATGGCTCGGCAATATGGTTCAAGGGGATTTCGGCACGTCCATCATCAGAAAAGGGACGCCCGTTTCAGAACTGATTTTAGCACGGCTGCCCAACACACTCCTCTTGATGCTGGTGTCAACGATATTGGCGCTGATCATTTCCATCCCATTCGGGGTCATTTCTGCAAAAAAACCTTATTCGAAGTTGGACTACGGCATTACATTTACTTCATTTATCGGTTTGGCGATTCCGAATTTTTGGTTCGGACTGATTTTAATTATGGTGTTTGCTGTGAATCTCGGCTGGTTCCCGACCGGGGGAGTCGCAACGCTTAACGCGGATTTTAGTTATGTAGACCGGATTCATCATTTGCTTTTACCCGCTTTTGTGCTGGCGACAGCTGATATGGCAGGCTTAACGAGATATACAAGATCCAATATGATCGATGTGTTAAACCAAGACTATATTCGGACTGCCAGATCAAAAGGTTTCAAAGAAAATCGTGTGTTATTTAAGCATGGCTTGCGGAATGCGCTATTGCCTGTTATTACGATCTTCGGTTTAATGATTCCCTCCTTTATCGGCGGAGCGGTTGTCGTAGAGCAGATTTTCACTTGGCCGGGGTTAGGAAAGCTGTTTGTCGATTCGGCATTCCAACGCGATTATCCGGTTATCATGGCAATGACTGTGATCTCGGCGGTTCTTGTCGTTGTCGGAAACCTCATTGCAGACATCCTTTACGCGATTGTTGATCCGCGGATCGAATATTAAAAGGAGGGAAACAGAGATGTCAGAGCTGCAAACAACTCCCTCGCCGGAGATCAGGCTGAAAGAAAATATTTCGAAAAAACCAGAGACGATGACCAAGATCTTCTGGGACAAATTCTCGAAAAACAAACTGGCTATTCTAGGTGCCGTCATTCTGTTTATCATTATTATGTCGGCTGTTTTCGCTCCTTTAATTGCGCCTTATCCCCAAGAGCAGCAAAGCCTGCTTGATAAATATAAGGCGCCGGGCCTTGAACATCTGATGGGAACAGATAAATTCGGCCGAGATATTTTCAGCCGAATCTTGTATGGGGCGCGTGTCTCTTTATTGGTTGGTTTTGCGTCAGTAGTCGGTTCGATTTTGATCGGAACGGTTTTAGGGGCGTTAGCGGGATATTTCAGAGGAATAGTCGATGCTGTCATTATGCGTTTGGTCGACATTGTATTATCCATTCCTGATATCTTCTTGTTGATCACGCTTGTTACCATCTTTAAGCCTGGTGTGGACAAACTGATTTTAATTTTCTGTCTCACCGGCTGGACAACAACGGCACGATTGGTAAGAGGAGAGTTTCTATCGCTTCGTTCAAGGGAATACGTTCTGGCTGCTAAAACAATCGGAACGAAGACTCACAAAATTATCTTTTCACATATTCTCCCCAATGCGTTAGGACCGATTATTGTGTCAGCAACATTAAAGGTAGGTTCAGTTATTCTCGCTGAGTCAGCGCTGAGCTACTTAGGCTTCGGGATTCAGCCGCCAATCGCAAGCTGGGGAAATATGCTTCAAGACGCACAAAATTTCACAGTGATGATTCAGGCATGGTGGTATCCATTATTTCCCGGGCTATTTATTTTAATGACCGTTTTATGCTTCAACTTTGTCGGTGATGGCCTGCGAGATGCACTGGATCCGAAAAATATTAAATAAAAATGAAAACAATATTTGTTATAAAATATAACGAAAACAGAAGAAAAGCAGATCTCTTTTTGTCAGAAAATCTACAAAGAGATCTGCTTTTTGTGATTCTTATATTAACCCAACGATTCCAGATTTCCTCAATTTCTTTGGAATAATTTCTCTATCCCTTGCCTATACTGTGGACAACAGTTTTTATAAAAGTGAGGGGTTAGAGATGTTATTTCTTCATGATGTGTGGGTCAATTGGTTTGAAGGGGAAGAAAATGGCTACAATGTTTGCCACTTTCACGAATGGCGTAAGGAAGATACGGTTGAGCTTTTGGATCAGGTGCCGCTGTTAAGGGTGCCGTCGGTACTGTTTCATTACATAGAAAACGATTTATCTGAGCTTCCTAAAGATTTGCTTGAAGATATACATCAGAAATCGTACATTCGGAAAAATCATGAGCGGACAAAGCTTGAGTATTGTTTTGTCGTAACAGACGGAATCGGCATTTTGGCTGTTGACACAATCGGCTACACGATCCCTGTCAGAAAAAGCCGTCTGATCCCAAGACAGGAGCAGCTCGTTTATGAAATGGTAAAAGATGTAGAGCCTGAAACATATGAATTTGAGCCAAAGAAGCTCGAATCCTCCAAAGAATATCATATTTTATCATTAGCACCAGAGCACGTCAGAGGGCTGACAAGAAAAGAACGGCAAATCAAGCAGTTGATGTTTATGGCGCTGGACCAATTAAAAGGGCTGGAAAACCGCGCTGAAATCGGCTACTGGTACACAGAATGGAACCCGCATATGTATGAACAAATCAAACGGATGAGCTTTGAAGAGATTTGGGACATGCTGTATAACGAAACAATTGAAGGCTGGTCGGACAAGCATTTGGCTTTTTGCGAAAACCTGATAAAAGGACAGCCTTTTTTCGAAAAGCTATGGGAAATGGAAAACGAATCAAAGGTAAACTGAAAAAAACCGCTCATTGCCAAGAGCGGTTCAGCGTGTCGACAAACCCTCGCATTCGTTGTCAGGCCTGCGCGTCGGTGCTCACGAATTCCTACATTCGCTGTGCTCCGATGCTCGCCCTTCCTAGACTTCAAGGGTTTTCAATCACGCTGAAAAGACGACAAAGTCCTAAAACGAAAACCGTTTTAGGACTTTGTCTACAATCTGAAAAACCGCTCTTTGCAAGAGCGGTTTTTTGATCAGCGTCTTTTTCGGCCAAGACCCATGGCGTTCTCCATTTTTTTCAGCATTTTGTTCGCTGTCCGGTTCGCACGTTCCGCGCCTTCATCAAGAATACGGTCTAATTCATCAGATTCAATCAGTTCATGATAGCGATCCTGAATCGGTTTTAATGCGTTAACCACGACTTCTGCCAAATCCCCTTTAAACTCGCCGTAGCCTTTCCCTTCGTATTTAGCTTCAAGCTCTTGAATCGTCGTATTGCCGAGGATTGAATAAATTGTAAGAAGGTTGGAAACGCCCGGTTTGTTTTCCTTATCAAATTTCACAATGCCCTCAGAATCTGTCACAGCGCTTTTGATTTTCTTTTCAAGAAGCTTTGGTTCATCCAGCAAGGTAATATAAGATTTCTGGTTCGGATCGGATTTGCTCATTTTCTTCAGCGGATCATTAAGAGACATGATGCGTGCGCCGACTTCTGGAATTTTCACTTCCGGAACCGTAAAGATGTCGTTATATTTTTTGTTGAAGCGTTCTGCGAGATTCCGCGTTAGCTCAAGGTGCTGCTTTTGATCCTCGCCGACAGGCACAAGATCCGTTCCATACAGCAGAATATCAGCGGCCATCAGCGGCGGGTATGTTAGCAGTCCGGAGACGACAGCTTCATTGCCTTTGGACTTGTCTTTAAATTGAGTCATCCTTTCGAGCTCGCCGATATACGCGACACACTGCATCATCCATCCGGCCTGCGCATGCGCGGGAACCTCTGATTGAATAAACAATGTTGCTTTTTCTGGATCAAGCCCGACAGCTAAGTATAGCGCCGCCAGACTGCGGATATTCTTTCTGAGCTGAATCCGGTCTTGAGGCACGGTGATCGCATGCTGGTCCACGATGCAAAAATAGCTGTTATAATCATTTTGCAGTTCGACAAATTGTTTCATTGCACCGATATAGTTGCCGAGCGTAACAGATCCGCTTGGCTGAATACCTGAAAAAATCGTTTGTTTCATGAAAACATCAACCTCATTTCTTAAAACATAATAAAAAGGCTCATTCTTCCCCTGTAAAAAAGGGACGAATGAACCGTGGTGCCACCCTGATTATTCCATTAAAATGGAATCACTCTGACGTTTTTAACGGAGACTGCTCCGGCTGAGCCTACTTTTTCGGATTCGGTCAGCTGCTCCAAAGTCCATTCCACATTGCCCGTTATCTGCTCCCAGCACCGCAGACTCTCTTCAAACAGGTGAAATGTGTACTACTCTTTTTCATAGCACGCTTTTCTTTTGATTGCTTCATTATAAATCAATTATAACCAATTGTCATCATGAAAAAACATTCTTTTCCCAGTAACATGGTAATGATATAAAAATCACGAACACGCCGCCAAATCCCTAAATGATAACTGCTATCAGCGTGAAAACAGCTAGATATTATATGTAAAAAGCAATATGGGAAGAAAACTGATTAAATAGTTTTTAATCAATTTATGCTTTAAATGGTAGAAGGATATTATGTTCGTGGAAGAAAAACTAACGAAGTTCAAATATTTTAAATTGATAAAATAATATTGCAATAAATTATTTGTTTCATTATAATGAACTTGTTCACTCTATTGTTACAGCTTTTTTACAAAAATAATCAGAAAAGACGGAACAGAATAAAAGTTATGGAAACACAGGTTCATTTGTCTGATATTTCTGAGGATTTAGCCGTAATGAGCTGAAAAAATTATATTAGGGGGTTTGCGAATATGAAAAAACGTTGGTCGATTGTCACGTTGATGCTCATTTTCACTCTCGTGCTGAGCGCTTGCGGCTTTGGCGGCAGCGGATCAAACGGTGAAGGGAAAAAGGACAGTAAAGGAAAGACGACACTTAACATTAATATTAAAACTGAGCCGTTCTCCTTACATCCGGGATTGGCAAATGATTCAGTATCAGGCGGTGTCATCCGTCAGACTTTTGAAGGATTGACACGCATCAATGCAGATGGAGAGCCTGAAGAAGGCATGGCTTCTAAAATTGAAACGAGCAAAGATGGAAAGACATATACGTTCACTATTCGTGATGGTGTGAAATGGTCTAATGGTGACCCTGTAACAGCACAAGATTTTGAATATGCTTGGAAATGGGCGCTTGATCCTAATAACGAATCACAATATGCTTACCAGCTTTACTACATAAAAGGTGCTGAAGCGGCGAATACCGGCAAAGGCAGTCTTGATGATGTGGCAGTAAAAGCTGTAAATGACAAAACGCTAAAGGTTGAATTAAATAACCCGACTCCATATTTCACTGAATTAACGGCGTTCTATACGTATATGCCGATCAACAAAAAAATTGCAGAGAAAAATAAAAAATGGAACACAAATGCCGGAGATAATTATGTATCGAACGGGCCATTCAAAATGACGGCATGGAAACACAGCGGATCTATTACTCTTGAGAAAAATGACCAGTATTGGGAGCAAGACAAAGTCAAACTGAAGAAAATTAAAATGGTTATGATCAACAATACCAATACTGAACTGAAAAAATTCCAAGCTGGTGAACTTGATTGGGCCGGTTTGCCGCTCGGACAGCTTCCGACTGAATCGCTCCCTACTTTGAAAAAAGACGGTTCTTTACATGTTGAGCCGATGGCAGGTGTGTATTGGTACAAATTCAATACTGAAGCGAAACCGTTAGACAACGTCAATATCCGTAAAGCATTATCTTATGCGATTAACCGCCAATCAATTGTTAAAAACATTACACAAGGTGAACAAATCCCGGCAATGGCTGCGGTGCCGCCGACAATGAAGGGGTTTGAAGATAACAAAGAAGGCTACTTCAAAGACAACGATGTCAAAACGGCAAAAGAATTCCTTGAGAAAGGCCTGAAAGAAATGGGCTTAAGCAAGGCATCTGACCTGCCGAAAATCAAATTGTCTTATAACACTGATGACGCGCATGCGAAAATCGCTCAAGCTGTACAAGAAATGTGGAAGAAAGATTTAGGCGTGAATGTTGAGCTTGATAACTCAGAATGGAATGTATATATTGATAAGCTTCACAGCCAAGATTATCAAATCGGCCGTATGGGCTGGCTCGGCGACTTCAACGACCCTATTAACTTCCTTGAATTGTTCCGTGACAAAGACGGAGGAAATAACGATACTGGATGGGAAAACCCAGAATTCAAAAAGCTCCTGAATCAGTCGCAAACTGAAACAGATCCAACAAAACGTGCAGAGCTGCTGAAAAAAGCAGAAGGTATTTTCATTGATGAAATGCCGGTTGCGCCAGTTTATTTTTATACGATTCCTTGGGTGCAAGACGAAAATCTGAAAGGAACCATTATTACTGGAACCGGAGAAATTTATTTCAGAAACGCGTACTTTCAATAAGTCTTATTTGTGAAAACAATAACCTCAAGGTATATGGGGACCTATTTCCCATATACCTTTCTTACTGAAAGAGTATAAAAATGTAAAAACCATGGAGGTGTTCCCCCTTGCTAAAATATATCGGAAGACGCTTAGTCTATATGATTATCACATTATTTGTGATTGTAACTGTGACATTCTTCTTAATGCAGGCAGCACCGGGCGGGCCATTTTCAGGTGAGAAAAAGCTTCCGCCTGAAATTGAAGCAAACTTAAATGCGCATTACGGCTTGGACAAGCCGCTGTTTGTACAATACGCCAGTTATTTGAAATCAGTTGCAATGTGGGATTTCGGACCGTCATTTAAATATAAAGGTCAGAGTGTTAACGACCTGATCAGTTCAGGTTTCCCCGTTTCATTCACTCTCGGAGCAGAAGCTATTCTCCTCGCTTTAGCGTTTGGTGTATTGTTTGGGGTCATAGCAGCTCTTTACCATAATAAGTGGCAGGATTATACCGTCGCGATTTTAACGATATTCGGTATCTCAGTTCCAAGCTTTATCATGGCGGCTGTTCTGCAATATGTGTTCTCCATGAAGCTTGATCTGTTTCCCGTCGCGGGTTGGGAGTCCTGGGCATACACCTTTTTGCCTTCAGTGGCACTTGCTTCTATGCCGATGGCGTTTATTGCCAGACTTTCCCGTTCAAGCATGATCGAAGTGTTAAACAGTGATTATATTCGCACAGCGAAAGCAAAAGGGCTGTCCCGTCCAGCAGTTACAGTGCGGCACGCCATCCGAAACGCGCTTTTGCCAGTCGTTACATACATGGGCCCGATGGCCGCGCAGGTCTTAACGGGAAGCTTTATTATTGAAACGATTTTTGGGATCCCGGGGCTGGGGTCACACTTCGTAAACAGTATTACAAACCGCGATTATACAGTCATTATGGGTGTAACGGTATTCTTCAGTGTTATCTTGCTATTGTGTGTATTAATTGTAGATGTGCTATACGGCATTATTGATCCAAGAATCAAGCTTTCCAAAGCAAAGAAAGGAGCCTAGGCCATGCAAAACATTCCGAAAAACCTGTTTGAACCAGCCGCAGCGAATGCCGGCGATGCAGAAAAAATCAGTAAAAAGAGCCTTTCCCTCTGGAAAGATGCGATGCTTCGCTTCCGCAGCAATAAGCTTGCAATGGTCGGGCTTATCATTATTGTTCTCATTATCCTTATGGCGATTTTTGCGCCGCTGTTCTCAAAGTATGATTATTCGACTACTAATCTCTTAAATGCGGATAAGCCGCCTTCAAAAGACCATTGGTTCGGAACAGATGACCTTGGACGGGACATTTTCGTCCGTACATGGGTAGGTGCGCGAATCTCGATCTTTATCGGTGTAGCGGCCGCTGTTCTTGATTTGCTGATCGGCGTGATTTGGGGAAGCATTTCAGGCTTCCGCGGAGGCAGAACGGATGAAATTATGATGCGTATCGCCGATATCCTTTGGGCAGTTCCTTCATTATTAATGGTCATCTTACTGATGGTTGTTCTGCCGAAAGGGCTGTTAACCATTATTATTGCCATGACCATTACGGGCTGGATTAATATGGCCAGAATCGTACGCGGTCAAGTGCTGCAGCTGAAAAATCAGGAGTATGTGCTTGCTTCACAGACACTCGGCGCAAAAACATCCCGTCTGCTGTTTAAACATATCGTGCCAAACGCGATGGGTTCCATTTTGGTTACGATGACATTGACAGTTCCGACTGCGATTTTTACAGAAGCCTTTTTAAGCTATTTGGGACTTGGTGTTCCGGCTCCGCTGGCAAGCTGGGGAACGATGGCTTCTGACGGATTGCCTGCATTGACCTATTATCCGTGGCGTTTATTCTTCCCTGCCGGTTTCATCTGCATTACGATGTTTGGCTTTAACGTGGTCGGCGACGGATTAAGAGACGCATTGGATCCTAAGTTACGTAAATAAGGGAGTGATACGGGTGACACGCCTATTAGAAGTAAAAGATTTAGCGATTTCATTTAAAACATATGGCGGAGAGGTTCAGGCGATCCGCGGGGTGAATTTCCATCTGAATAAGGGAGAGACGCTGGCCATCGTCGGAGAATCAGGTTCCGGAAAAAGTGTGACCTCTCAAGCGATCATGAAGCTGATTCCAATGCCTCCGGGTTATTTTAAGCGCGGTGAGATCTTGTTTGACGGAAAGGATCTGGTGCCGCTGTCCGAAAAAGAGATGCAAAATGTCCGTGGAAAAGATATCGGGATGATATTTCAGGATCCAATGACCTCTTTAAATCCGACGATGAAGGTCGGCAAACAAATTACGGAAGTTCTTTTTAAACACGATAAGATTTCAAAGGAAGCGGCGAAAAAACGCGCAATTGAACTGTTGGATTTAGTCGGTATTCCGATGCCGGAAAAACGGGTCAATCAATTTCCGCACGAATTTTCAGGCGGAATGAGACAGCGGGTTGTCATTGCCATGGCCCTTGCGGCGAATCCGAAGCTTCTGATCGCCGATGAGCCGACAACCGCTCTTGATGTAACGATACAAGCGCAAATTCTCGAATTGATGAAGGATTTGCAAAAGAAAATTGACACATCCATCATCTTTATTACACACGATCTTGGTGTTGTGGCCAACGTTGCAGACCGGGTCGCTGTCATGTACGCGGGGCAGATTGTAGAAACCGGCACAGTAGACGAGATTTTCTACGATCCGAGACATCCGTATACGTGGGGTCTGCTTGCATCCATGCCGACACTGGAAAGTTCAGGAGAGGAACAGCTGACTGCAATTCCGGGCACGCCGCCTGATTTGACAAACCCGCCAAAAGGAGATGCTTTTGCTTTGCGGAGTTCTTACGCGATGAAAATCGATTTTGAACAGGAGCCGCCAATGTTTAAGGTATCTGATACTCATTATGTCAAATCGTGGCTGCTTCATCCTGACGCGCCGAAGGCAGAGCCGCCTGAAGCGGTAAAAGCGAAAATGCGTAAACTGGCAAATACGTATGAAAAACCTGTCTTAGTGAGAGAAGGTGAATGAATTGACTGAGAAACTATTAGAAATCAAGCATTTAAAACAGCACTTTGTCACGCCGAAAGGAACGGTAAAGGCTGTAGACGATTTGTCATTTGATATCTATAAAGGTGAAACATTAGGGCTGGTTGGTGAATCTGGCTGCGGTAAATCGACAACAGGCCGAAGTATTATCCGGCTGTACGAGGCAACCGATGGCGAGGTGCTGTTTAATGGCGAAAATGTGCACGGGAAAAAATCACGGAAAAAGCTGCTGGAATTTAACCGCAAAATGCAGATGATTTTCCAAGACCCATATGCATCCCTCAATCCGAGAATGACAGTTGCTGATATTATTGCTGAAGGCCTCGATATTCATAAGCTGGCGAAAACGAAAAAAGAGCGGATGGAGCGGGTTCACGAGCTCTTGGAAACAGTCGGATTAAACAAGGAGCACGCAAACCGCTACCCGCATGAATTTTCCGGCGGCCAGCGCCAAAGAATCGGGATTGCCAGAGCTCTTGCCGTTGATCCGGAATTTATTATCGCGGATGAGCCGATTTCTGCTTTGGATGTGTCCATTCAGGCGCAGGTCGTGAATTTAATGAAAGAACTGCAAAAAGAAAAAGGGCTCACGTACCTGTTTATCGCCCACGATTTATCGATGGTCAAATACATCAGCGACCGCATCGGAGTGATGTATTTCGGCAAACTTGTTGAGCTTGCGCCGGCAGATGAGCTTTATGAAAATCCGCTTCACCCATATACAAAGTCATTGCTTTCGGCGATTCCGCTTCCCGATCCGGATTACGAGAGAAATCGCGCCCGCCAGAAATACGATCCGTCTGTCCATCAATTAAAAGATGGGGAAACGATGGAATTCCGTGAAGTTAAACCGGGACATTTTGTGATGTGCACGGAAGCGGAATTTAAAACGTATTCATGATTCATCAATCCTTCAAGAGAAATCTCTTGAAGGATTTTTTGCGCTGCTGCTGTCTCAATCTCTTCAATCTTTAGCAGGAGTCCTTGTCACAATCGTTTTAATGGTCCGGGTCTATCAAATGACCGATTCCGTCTTTTTGGCGGGCCTTGTTTTATCGTTCATGTCGTTTGCGAGTATAGCAGCAAGCTTTTGCATCTCTGCGGTGCTTCGCAATCTCGGTTTTAAAAAGGTGCTTGCGGGCGCAAATCTGCTGAGAGCGGTCTTTGCGATACTGATGGCTTTTAGCGTCAGTCATCACGGACAGGTTTTCTTTTGGATAACGCTGCTGTTTGTGTTCTTTTTTTCTTTCGCGGGCGCCTTTTTTCAGCCGGCAAGATTTGCGCTGCTGCCGATGATCGTGCCAAAAGAGCAATATGTGAAAGCGAATGGCGTGATCTCCCTCTCAAACCAGTTGTTTCTAACAGCAGGCTGGGGGCTGGGAGGCCTTCTGACGTATGCCGTACCTTTTGAACTCGTTGTCGGTGCAGCCATTTGCCTGTTTGTTCTTTCGGGGGCTTCGATTTGTTTGCCACAAGTAAATGAAGAAACGGCTGATGGCACAGCTGAATCAGCATCTGCCAGAAGTATATGGAAGGATGTAATGATCATCCCTATTGTAAGAGACATTACTCTAATGGACATGATAGAAGCTTTGGCTGGTTCTGTTTGGTCATCTGCTATTCTCCTCGCATTTACTGCGGCTGTTTTGCATGAAACAGAGGTGTGGTGGGGGATGTTTAACGCTTCTTATTTTATAGGTGCCATTGTCGGCAGCGTGATTGCCATTCGCTTTTCTGCTTTTTTTGAGCGGAAAATGGGGTTTTCAATTATGTTCAGTTCGCTAGTCATGTCGGTGCTGACCCTTTTGTTCTCATTTTCTCCCATCCCGTTTTTATGCGCTCTCGCTTGTGCTGCAATGGGGCCTTTTTATCAGGTGCGTGATATTTGCCAGGAAACCGTGCTGCAGGAGGTCATTCCGGAACAGAAGCGTATCGGGATCATGGCTGCCAAAAATGCGATTTTGACTCCTTGGTCAGGCGTCACCTACTCCATTATGGGGCTCGTGGCTGATGCGGCTGGTGCGAAAACGGTTTTTATCACAGCTGCCGCACTATATGGCATGACCTTTTTTATCGCACTGGCGCAGCCTCGGCTGCTTCATTATAAGAGAGAAAGCCGCACTCCATGAGACCTTTTTGCATACCCTTCACAATGAATCGCGCACTTGACTCCGTTTTTTCCTGAAAAAAAATGAAACCAAGGCGGAAGTTCGTACGTCTTTATAGATGTAAAGCTGTTTAAACAAGAAGAAATGGGGTATATCTAAAAGTATGAAGACAATGAACTCATAAGGAGCAAATCAATGAACTGGTATGAAAAGCTTAGCGAGTACTTTCCAATTGAAGAAATGAAATCAAAAGCGCATATGGAAGCTCTTTTGAAAGAGCGGAGCGATGTTTATCATAAAGATGAAGGCAAACATCATATCTTAATGTTTGCGGAATTCGATTCTTTTATCTTCGTTGATTATCTGTATGTGTCTAAGGATGCAAGAGGGCAGGGGCTTGGCGGCAAATTGATCGCGAAGCTGAAAAAGAAAAATAAGCCGATATTGCTTGAGGTGGAGCCTGTGGATGAAGATGATGCTGATACAGAAAAACGCCTGAGATTTTATCAAAGAGAGCATTTCAACCATGCTCAGTCAATTGGGTACCGGCGCCGGTCATTGGCTACGAATGAAGTAAACAAGATGGAGATTCTGTACTGGTCACCGAAAACAGAATCAGAAGAAGAAATTCTTGAAGCCATGAAACAGACATATGAAAACATTCATACTTATAAAGATGAGAAATGGTACGGGGAATCATACGAAAAGACGGATGAGGTCCTGAAGCTCATTGATGAAGAAAAACAAAAAAATATTTTCGATCAGTTAGACTAATTGAGAATCAGAACATATCATTGAAATTAAAAATTTGCTGGATTGACACATTTTTTTCTTAGGATACTGTTCACACTTACTTTTTTATAGTATAATACCTATAAAGATTCCTTTTTTAGAGTAATTTCAATTTGAGAATAAAATAGATGTTCATCCTACTAATTAGAGGAGTGAAGATGAATGGTTACACTATACACATCACCAAGCTGTACTTCATGCAGAAAGGCGAGAGCGTGGCTGGAGGAGCACGATATTCCATTTGAAGAAAGAAACATTTTCTCTGAACCTTTATCAATTGATGAAATAAAACAAATTCTGCGAATGACTGAGGACGGAACAGATGAAATCATCTCCACCCGTTCAAAAGTATTCCAAAAACTGAATGTGAACGTTGAATCTATGCCGCTGCAAGATTTGTACAGCTTGATCAACGAGCACCCAGGTTTGCTTCGCCGTCCGATCATCATTGACGAAAAACGTTTGCAGGTCGGATACAACGAAGACGAAATCAGACGTTTTTTGCCAAGAAAAGTCCGCTCTTTCCAATTAAGAGAAGCACAGCGTTTGGCAAACTAATAGATCATATCATCAAAAGAAGGCTGAGTCATCAGCCTTCTTTTATTTTTCAACCTGCTGATAATAAATACTCGCAAGAATGACAAACGCGACCGTTAAAATGGGGAGGAGCGTTTCGATTGCCCCGTGCTGCGCCATAAAAAAGGACAGCTTTTTGTCCCTGACAATCATTTCTCCGCCTGTATAAGCAAGCAGCCCGCTTCCCGCGTAAATCAGGAGCGGTATTTTCTCAAGTGCAATGTGGATGAGTTTGCTGCCCCAAATAATAACCGGCACCGATACACACAAACCTATGATAACGAGAGAAAATTCACCGTGTGACGCTCCCGCAACTGCTATGACGTTGTCCAGCGACATAAAGAGATCTGCAAGCACAATGGTTCGTATCGCTCTCCACAGGGAGGTGCTGCTTTTGATGTGCTGCGTGTCTTTTTTTTCAATCAGCAGCTGATATCCTAAATACAGCAGGAAAATGCCGCCGGCGCACTGCAAGAAAGGAATGTTCAAAAGATATACCGCTGCGCTTGTTAATCCGATTCTCATGGCAACGGCGATAAATGTTCCGAGAAGAATGGCTTGCTGTCTTTGCTTGTCCGGCAAATTTCTGCTGGCCATAGCAATGACGACCGCATTATCTCCGCCCAGGATCAGGTCGATCCCCACAATGACAAGCAGAGAAATCAGATAGTCATGCTCCATGAATCGGCACCTCGCTTTCGTTCCATCGCTTGTACTACTACTATATGAGACGGGTTGTATTTTATGATATCAGCCGCAGATATGCCGTTTTTTGGGCAAAGGTGCATTTTTATTTCTTTTGCGGCGGTTTTATCATAAAATAGAAATACAAAGGAATTCACACTGGCCTTGCTTCAAGGTTAAGATGTGGACGGAATGGGTAAAGTGTAGTAAAGTACTATTAATCGGGAGCTTAGATGTCCCTTCAACATCTTATATAGAAGGGAAGGTTGGCAAATGGAAATTGAAAGAATTAACGAGCATACAGTAAAATTTTATATGTCTTACGGAGATATTGAAGATCGCGGTTTTGACAGAGAAGAAATTTGGTATAACCGTGAGCGCAGTGAAGAACTTTTCTGGGAAGTCATGGATGAAGTTCATGAGGAAGAGGAATTCGCTGTGGAAGGCCCTCTTTGGATTCAAGTGCAGGCACTGGACAAAGGATTGGAAATTATCGTCACAAAAGCCCAGCTTTCCAAAGACGGACAAAAGCTCGAACTGCCGATTCCTGAGGATAAAAAGCAAGAACCAGCATCTGAAGATCTGGACGCCTTGCTGGATGATTTCCAGAAAGAAGAGCAAGACGTCAATCAGGAAGAGAAGGAGCAAAAGCTTCAATTTGTCTTGCGGTTTGGCGATTTTGAGGATGTTATTTCTCTATCTAAATTATACGTTAACGGAAGCAAAACGACTTTATATTCGTTTGAGAACCGATATTATTTATATGTGGATTTTGGCAATATGACTGATGAAGAGGTTGAAAATCAGCTAAGCATCCTGTTGGAGTACGCAACTGAATCCTCAATCAGCATACACCGTCTTGAAGAATACGGCAAGCTGATTATTTCAGAGCATGCTCTAGAAACGATAAAAAAACACTTTGCATCATAAAAAACCGATTTCTTTTCAGAAATCGGTTTTTTTTATGCGCTGATATGCCATTTTTGAGGTGTGAAATCAAAAAACTGACATACGTGTGAAACAGACAACGAGCAGGAGTCGGTCAATCTTTCCAGAAAGTATACCTCATCTGGAAAGGAGAGATGACAATTGTTTAGTGCTGTGACTGAAGATGGCCAAATGTTTCACCTTCTAGGCGCTCAGCGAAGCCAGAAATTAAAGCGGGGACGATTCTTCTGCCCGGTATGCGGGGGAGAGCTTGATGTAAAGCTTGGACTTCAAAAAGCGCCGCATTTCGCTCATAAACAGAACAAGTCTTGTTCGATAGACGCAGAACCGGAAAGCGCCTACCACTTAGAAGGAAAAAGACAGCTGTATGTATGGCTGAAAACGCAACTGGCATCTCCAGT
Source organism: Bacillus sp. 11C (assembly GCF_055486375.1). Classification (NCBI taxonomy): domain Bacteria; kingdom Bacillati; phylum Bacillota; class Bacilli; order Caryophanales; family Bacillaceae; genus Bacillus; species Bacillus sp. 11C. Next base: position 203,083 of record NZ_JBUPVZ010000007.1, on the reverse strand, counting down.
ATTAGAACCGTATATTAAGAACATCAATCAACGACCCGACATCATGGCAAAGATCAAGATGCGCATGCATGCTGTTGAGTATCAATGTGCCACTCTTGCTCCAGATGTCTTTCAAAAGCGGACAGAGGGCTTCAAACAAGCAGGAATCATTCCGCAGTGGATTGTTGGAGGCAGCCGCTTAAAAAGAACATCGCCATCCTTTTATCAGCTAACCGCTTTCCATTGGCAGTTTATTCATGACCATCCTCACCGCGAGCTTTTATTTTATTGCCCCGAAACACGCTTTTTTCACCGGCTCAGCTCTAGTATACCGTTTTACACCAACCATTCTTTTTGCTCCGTACAAACGATTCCTATCCACCAGGCATCTGCAGGAGATCTCTTTTTTGCTGAATCTAAATCCTCATTGCGTTATGACAACTGGATGAAGGCCATTCATCGTTTTCGCCATAAACCCCATCGGTTCATCTCAAAAGAAACAAATCGCCTCAGGCTGCTGTTTTATGAGAAACGGCAGACGCCCCTTTCTTTTCTTCCGACTGAAGTGTTTGTCCCTGTTACAAAAGGGGCCGTTTTTAGAAGTCCTGTTTTTGTGTGGCAGGGGTTTCTTTATCTGTTTATAACAGATCTAGGGCATAAACGCGCGCCAATTCGCTTTTCAGCCGTTTTACAGCAGTGCAAACTGCACATTCATAAACAGAACATTGCGCTCAGATACGAATGCAGCGAAGATTGTCTTTCTGAAGCCGTTAAACAGTACATTGATTTTTTGTGCAAGAAGGGATTTTTAAGGGAAACTCAGAAAGAAGTATATATGCTGAATCAGCCTGCAGAGGGCGGACGCTCATTACAGGAACTCTTAGAAAGAGACCGCAGCTGTTTTATAGAATGAGTTTGTCTCATTTGGCTCACCCTAAGACAAAAGGTGGTGGGCTGGCTTTGAGAGGCACAAAAGGAAAGGTTTTTCGAGTTTTTACTGCTTTTTTGGCATTCGTTCTCTTCATTACTGCATATGATTTGACAAAAGGCAGTGAAAAACCGGAAGATATTCACAACGCAAGTTTATTGAGAAACAGCGGTTTTTTCAATTGGCTTGAATCAAAGAAAACAAGGGGGATCACCATGGCTGAGGAAAAAAAAGCAAACCAACTGCCTGACAGAAGTGAGGTAAAGGCAGAAGACACATGGAGACTAGAGGATATTTTTCCTAATGATGAGGCCTGGAATAAAGAATTTCAAGCTGTAAAAGAATTAATTCCGAATTTATCTAAGTATAAAGGAAAGCTGGCAGATTCAGCCGATCATTTATACGAGGCTCTTACGTTTCAAGATAAAGTGATGGAGCGGCTGGGCAGGCTGTACACATATGCGCATATGCGCTCTGACCAAGATACCGGGAATTCCTTTTATCAGGGGCTGAATGACAAGGCGGGAAACCTGTATACACAGGCCGCAAGCGCAACAGCTTATTTGGTTCCGGAAATTTTATCCATAGAAGAAGACAAACTGCAGCAGTTTATTCTTGAAAAAGAAGAACTGAAATTGTACTCCCATGCGATTGAGGAGATTACAAAGGAACGCCCGCACGTGCTGAGCGAGAAGGAAGAAGCGCTGCTTGCTGAAGCTTCTGATGTACTAGGTTCATCTTCCAATACGTTCAGCGTGTTAAATAATGCTGAGATTACATTCCCGTCCATTAAAGATGAAGAGGGAAATGAAAAGCAGATTACTCACGGCAATTTTATTAATTTCTTAGAAAGTGAAAACCGTGAAGTCCGCAAAAATGCATTTGACGCAGTATATAAAACATACGGACAATATAAAAACACAATGGCCACGACGCTAAGCGGCACTGTGAAAAAGGACAACTTCTACGCGAGAGTGAAGAAGTACAAGTCAGCGCGTGAAGCTGCGCTTTCTAACAACAGTATTCCTGAGGAAGTATACGACAACCTCGTCAAAACGATTGATAAGCATTTGCCGCTCCTGCACCGCTATATCGCGCTGAGAAAGAAAGTGCTTGAGCTTGATGAAGTGCATATCTATGATCTGTATACACCGCTTGTGAAGGATGCGGGGATGAAGGTCACGTACGAGGAAGCAAAAGATTACATGCTGAAAGGTCTGGCGCCTTTAGGAGAAGAATACGCCTCCATTTTAAAAGAAGGGCTGGAAAACCGCTGGGTCGACATTTATGAAAATAAAGGCAAACGCAATGGCGCTTATTCATCTGGATCTTACGGCACGAATCCGTATATTTTGATGAACTGGCATGATAACGTCAATAATCTCTTTACGCTCGTGCACGAGTTCGGCCATTCCGTACACAGCTACTATACGAGAAAGCATCAGCCATATCCATACGGCAATTACAGCATCTTTGTCGCGGAAGTTGCATCTACGACAAACGAAGCGCTTCTTGGCGAATATCTGCTGAACAATTTAGACGATGAAAAACAGCGCTTATATATTCTCAACCATATGCTTGAAGGCTTCAGAGGAACGGTCTTCAGACAAACGATGTTTGCTGAATTTGAACATCTGATCCATACAAAGGCGCAAGAAGGGGAGCCGCTTACCCCTGAGCTTCTGACGAATGTTTATTACGACCTGAATAAAAAGTATTTCGGGGACGGCATGGTGATTGATAAGGAAATCGGCCTTGAATGGTCGCGGATTCCGCACTTCTATTACAATTACTATGTGTATCAGTACGCGACGGGATACAGCGCTGCCCAAGCGTTAAGCAGCCAGATTTTGAAGGAAGGAAAGCCGGCGGTTGACCGTTATATTGACTTCCTGAAAGCGGGAAGCTCACAATACCCGATTGATGTTCTGAAAAAAGCGGGCGTTGATATGACATCTCCAGAGCCAATCGAAGCTGCGTGCAAAATGTTTGAAGAAAAACTTGATGAAATGGAAGAGCTGCTGATGAAAGTCAAGCAGTCTTAAAAAAGAAGCCTGTGCAGAAATATGCACAGGCTTTTTTAAAACCCTTTAAAGGTTTTACGGTGGTTCAGGCGGTAGAGGGTAAACAAAATAGACAGAAACAGCAGAGGAGAGGTAATATAAAGCGGCAGCATCTGCATCATACCTAGTATATTCAAACAGAAAAAAACGGCTATGCACACAATTGAGATAACAGTATACATGATAGCGTTCCTCCTCGTCCTTTTTCCTTATTAGGATATGAGTGAATGTACTCCGTTATGTTTTGTGACAAAAATATGAACATTAAGCATAGAGGTTGCCAAAGTTCGACATCTTTTGTTATCATAAGGATGTGAAATTGATCACAAACAAACATTACCCCTTTGTTTGACCGTGAAAAATTTCTCCCATCCCCTTTGTTGTCGTTAAGACATATGAAACCGCGCTTATCCCGGCGCGGTTTCTTTAGTGTTATGAATAGAACGTACGTTTGGTTAAGGCCGCAAAAAACAGCCTCAAGCATATATACGCCTGCGGCTATTTTTCACATGATTGATATTCATCAGAATAAGTGCTGAGAGATTTCCAAAACATTCCGTGTTTGGCTTCCACTTTGGCAACCTTTTTAGCAAACGCCAATTTTTTCATTTCTTTTTCTACCTCTTCAAGGCTCAGGTCATATACCAGAGCAATTTCCTTCGAGGCAACGAAGCGGAAATATTCAATAAAACATTCCAGAGGCGGTGTTTCCGACGGCTTCGGCTCGTCGCCAAGCATCTCAAATAAGATTTCTTCATATACATTATACGAATAGCTGCCGGGTACTTTAAGTCCTTCGTCCTCATGCTGCGTATTGAAAAACGTCAGTGTCGGATTAACGGAAACATCCATCTCAGCGGCAATTTTCATGTCGCATTGAAGCGCCTTGACCGCGCTTTGAGAATGCAGATCGTTTTTGAATTCTTCAAGGTCGAGACTCGTTTTTTCCGCAATTTCCAAAAGCACGTTTTCATTCGTAATATTTCTCTTTGAAACAAACAGACTCTCCTGCATATTTCTGAGAAATTGCATGCCGGCTTTTCTTCCTTGCAGTTCGGCTGCTTTAAAAGCGAGAGCAGCCATATAAGGCGATGAAAGAGGGTGGTCTTGCTCGAGCCAGACATTGCCGTCACACGACATGCCGGAGCGGCTCGCGATCTTTTCCCATGCCTCTGCAAGAAGATGCTTTTTCCGTTTCTTATTTAACGCGGTAAGGCTTGCTGAAGCGATAATGCGTAAGGTAAAAAAGCGTCCGTATCTGATTTTCAGCTTTTTCATGACGGGCTCTAAGGACCAGCATTCTGGACATAAAGGGTCTACAAACATATAAATTTCAAGCGGTTTTTTTGGATGGCCGTGACAATGGGCGAAGTATTGCTCATGCTGAAAGTTTGTCAAGATGATCGATCCTCCGCTTCCGTTTGATTCACCATATGCCTTGCGGTCAATTCCAGCCGGCCAAACAAAAACTCACGAATATCGCCCTCGAGCCCTACATGGTCCATTGCGTCGTTCATACAGCTGAGCCACGCATCAGCTCTCTCGTTTGTAATTGGAAAGGGAAGATGCCTTGCTCTGAGCATGGGGTGGCCGTGTTCCTCAGTATAAAGCGGAGGACCGCCTAGATACTGAGTCAAAAATTGCTTCTGTTTCCTGGCGGTTTCTGTTAAATCGCTCGGAAAAATCGGCTTCAGCAAAGGATGAGACGCGACACGCTCATAAAAAGTATCAACAAGTTGCGATAGAAGTTCCTCTCCAATCGCTTCATAAGGTGCGTTAAACGATTGTCCCATGTTGACTACTCCTTTAAATATGGCTAATAGGAATCATAAATCCTATTGCAAAAAGTAATTTTATATAGTACATCATTTCATCTATGATTTATTTTAGCAACAAGGCATCATTTCTACAAACAAACTGCCTTTTATGCGTTTGTTAACAAGTTTCGGCTTACAGCCGAGGTTTGTATTTCATATCATATCACATAAAAATCAGGAATGCGTAGGATTTCACTTCGCAAAAAAACCAGAGGGCAAGAGCCGCTCTGGTTATGCGTAATAAGCTGAAGTTATTTTTTTTACATAGTTTTGCGTTTCTTTGAAGGGAGGAATGCCTCCGTATCGGTCAACATTTCCCGGTCCGGCGTTGTAAGCCGCTAATGCCATAGACACATTGCCGCCGTATTTATTCAGCATTTGTTTTAAATATTTCGTTCCGCCCTCCACATTTTGCTGCGGATCCAGTGGATTGGAAACGCCAAGTGAGCTCGCTGTTGACGGCATCAGCTGCATTAAGCCAAGCGCCCCTGCTCCACTGACAGCTTTTGTATTAAAGCCTGATTCCTGCTTGATGACGGCACGGATTAGTTTTTCATCGACACCATATTTATCAGCGGCTTTTTTAATCGCGCTGTCAATGGAGAAGTCTCCCGAACTGATCTGTTTTGTTTCTTGTTTGTTTGAAGATAATTCTGCAGCAGCTGTTTCTGTGCTCTCTGCCGATTTTGTGATATAACCCGAATGGCTGTTTGTATATGAGTGAAGCCCATAAGCTGAAAGCAGTGACGGCGCTGTTGAAGAAGCGCTGTTCAGCAGGCTGAGCGGGTTTGACGATGCAGAAGATGCTGGTGATTGCTGATTCGTTAGTCCGTTTGTATATTGGCTGAGCAAAGAGCTGAAGCTTGAGAGCGGGCTTTCCGCATCATTTTGAGTGCCTGTGCTGCGCGCATTAGATATGGACTGTAATGCCTGAAGCTGAAGTAAAGATGCCCAATTCGTTACGTTCACGATGTCATTCCACCTTATATAGACTTTCGTTTTTCTTCATAAAAACGCAAAATTTTATTTTTGGTTTCGCGCTGAGGAATGCTGTATTGCTGAAGCAGCTTCTCAAAGGCTTGTTGGCCCTCATGCCAGTCTGCCGCCTCAAATTCGATTTCAAAGTCCTCTTTATTTAAATATCGGCTGTGGTCTAAAACTATTAAGCCTTTTTCTGTTTCTTTTTCAGCACGGTTTGTTGCTAAAGATCCAAAGTATTGAATGGCGTCTGTGTTAATCTCAAGCTTGTGCAGCTGGTCCTTCACAGGGCCTTCGGGAACTGAAAAGCCAGCAAGGTCTGATATCTCTGAAAGCCGCTGGTGCGTTTCCAGAAGCCCCACATCTGCAGGTTCTTTTAATGTCAGGACATATTCACCATTTTTTCTGCGGATTCGAAGCGCAGCGTGTTTTTGTTTCAGCGAAAAGCTGTCTGTGTCAAAATAGTGATTGTTTTGGTCTGTGAAATCTTTTTCTGTCAGCTTGAGTGCTAATGTTATTTTCTCAAATTCATGTTTGGTCAGCATGTTTTTAAATTCTATTTCAATTTCTTGGCTCATATTGTTCTTCCTTTCCGCCCTGTAAATCTTATTTTTACTATTATCTCTTTAGATGTTACGTTTATCAATATTGAGCTTGATATGATAAAATGAATCTGTACTTTTTTGAAAAAGGAGAGCATTATGCAAAACAGAATCGAAATCTTAAACGCAATATTATCGGATGATCAGCTTCGCCTTGCCTGTGAGGCAGAAGGAAATGAAGCGGAACGCAAGCCGTCAGGTCAAATGCTTGTTGATTCTGACCACTTTGCTTTTGTATACATACTTGAATTAGCAGATTCTTTTGAATATGTCATTATAAAGGAACATGTATGGCCGGAACTGAAGCAGGCCCATGCACAAAGAATTCCGGTTGTTTTAGAGGCGGGAGACGAATCAATAGAACTGGCTGGCCTGCATGAGGAACTGGAATATCTTTTAGAAAATATTAAAGATAATGTAAACTACGGAGAAGAAATGGAAGATAAAGTGAAACGCGTATTTTTATAGAAACTGGTTCGAATTGGGGGATGTATGATGGATGACAAACAATGGGAGCGTTTTTTAGTGCCGTACCGCCAGGCTGTCGAAGAGTTGAAAGTGAAGCTCAAAGGGGTTCGCACACTATATGAATACGAGGATGTCCATTCGCCGATCGAATTTGTGACTGGACGCGTCAAGCCTGTGGCAAGCATACTTGAAAAAGCGAGAAAGAAAAGCATACCGCTGCATGAAATTGAAACCATGCAGGATATCGCAGGCCTTAGAATCATGTGCCAATTTGTCGATGACATCCAAATCGTAAAAGAGATGCTTTTCGCCAGAAAAGATTTCACCGTTGTGGATCAGAGGGATTATATTGCGGAACATAAAGAGAGCGGATACCGGTCATATCATCTTGTCGTGCTTTATCCCTTACAGACGGTATCCGGAGAAAAGCATGTTCTCGTGGAAATACAGATCCGTACGCTGGCGATGAATTTTTGGGCCACCATTGAGCATTCATTGAACTATAAATACAGCGGAAACATTCCTGAAAAAGTAAAACTAAGGCTTCAGCGTGCTTCTGAAGCAGCTTCCCGGCTTGATGAAGAGATGTCGGAGATCAGGGGTGAAATACAGGAAGCTCAAGCTGCCTTTTCAAGAAAGAAAAAAGGAAGCGAGCAACAATAGTAAAGGGGAAGAAAAGCATGAAATTTGCCGTATCATCAAAAGGAGATCAAGTTTCTGATACGCTGAAAAGCAAAATACAGGCGTATTTATTGGATTTTGATATGGAACTGGATGAAAATGAACCGGAAATCGTCATTTCAGTCGGAGGCGACGGAACGCTTTTGTATGCTTTTCACAGATACAGCGACCGCTTGGATAAAACAGCATTCGTCGGCGTTCACACGGGTCATCTGGGGTTTTATGCCGACTGGGTTCCTCATGAAATTGAAAAGCTTGTTCTTGCGATTGCGAAAACGCCGTATCATACAGTCGAATATCCGCTTCTCGAAGTGATTGTGACCTATCACGAAAACGAGCGGGAAGAAAGATATTTAGCATTGAATGAATGTACAATTAAAAGCATAGAAGGAAGCCTTGTGGCTGATGTGGAAATCAAGGGGCAGCTCTTTGAAACCTTCCGGGGCGACGGCCTTTGCCTGTCAACGCCATCCGGCAGCACAGCCTACAATAAGGCGCTGGGCGGAGCGATTATCCATCCGTCTATCAGAGCGATCCAGCTCGCGGAAATGGCTTCTATTAACAACCGTGTATTCCGGACGGTCGGATCGCCGCTGCTTCTCCCTTCCCATCATGATTGCATGATTAAGCCGAGAAACGAAGTTGACTTTCAAGTGACAATTGACCATTTAACCCTTCTTCATAAGGATGTGAAGTCGATTCGCTGCCAAGTTGCATCTGAAAATGTAAGGTTTGCGAGATTCCGTCCGTTTCCATTTTGGAAAAGAGTTCAGGATTCGTTTATCGGAAAAGGTGAATAGAAAGAGGACGTATCGTGGAGCATTTTTTTATCAGAAAGAACATCACTTCCGCTGAAGACGGAATGACTGTAAAGGAATATGCAGGTGAACTGGGAATTTCGAAACGTCTGTTAACCGATATCAAGTTTGGCGGGGGAGACCTGCTGATCAACGGTGAGCATGTAACGGTCAAATACGTTTTGAGAGAGGGAGATCTTCTTGTCGTGAAGTTTCCTGAGGAACAGGTGAGTGAGACGTTATTGCCAGAGCCTGTCCCGCTCGATATCTTGTATGAGGATGAGCATGTGCTTGTGATCAACAAGCAGCCTTATGTATCATCAATCCCCTCAAGAGAGCACCCATCCGGCAGCATTGCGAATGGAATGATCCATCATTATCAAAAAAACGGAGTGAGGGCGACAGTTCATCTTGTCACCCGGCTGGACCGGGATACATCAGGTCTCATGCTTGTTGCCAAGCATCGCTTTGCCCACTCGATTTTATCGTCAGCGCAAAAAAGCGGGCTTGTGAAACGCCGGTATGCGGCAGTGGTCCACGGGCGGATGACACAGATGGAAGGAACTGTCGATGCTCCGATTGGCAGACATCCTGACAGTATTATTGAACGGATCGTGACACCGGACGGCCAGAAGGCTGTTACCCATTTTCATGTCACACACGCAACTGACGAGATCACATCGGTGACATTGCAGCTTGAGACAGGTCGGACCCATCAAATTCGTGTACATATGAGCTACCTCGGGCACCCGCTGTGCGGTGATACACTGTATGGCGGAACGAGACGGGAAATTGGCCGGCAGGCTCTGCACAGCGAGCAGCTTTCGTTTATCCATCCGCTGACGCAGGAGAACATGGTGTTTCATGCTGCACTGCCTCAAGATATGAAAGAACTGATAAAAGGAGAGAATCCGTAATTCTCTCCTTTTATATTGGGCGAAATCTTGATTCGTCATAAGGCAGGGAGCTTGGAACAGAGACGGTCTCTAGTTCTGGAAAGCGAAAGCCTGTCAGTTTATTTCCGAATACGCAGCCTGTATCAATGTTGATGGTGCGATTGACTTTCCGGGGCTCTTTCACAGGTGTATGGCCGTATACCACCCAAGCGCTTCCGCTATAGGATGCAGCCCAATCACGTCTGACAGGCCTGCCGTCCGGATACGTTTCACCCGTCACATCGCCGTAAAGCACAAAGTCTTTCACTCTGCGGGTAAATTTTCCGATATCGTCAGCCTTTATGCCAGCATGGGCGACAACTAATTCTCCGTTATGTAAGATGTCGTAAAGCGGCGCCGTTTCGTACAGCTTCATAAACTGTTCGCTGACTGTTTTTCTTTCTTCTGTAGAAAATTCTTCAAGCTCTGCCGCTGTTGTTTCGAGGCCATGCATCACTTTCACGGGGTTTCCTTTTAAGTAGCGGTACAGCTTATTGCAATGATTTCCCGGAACATAACGTACAGCGCCTTTTTCGTAAGCGCCGGCTACAAAGCGGATGACCTCAATCGATTTTGGTCCTCTATCAGTTAAATCTCCGGCAAAAACAAGCACCCTGCCTTCTTCGTGGACAGGCACTCCATTTTTCATTGTATAGCCAAGCTTTTGGATTAATGCCATCATTTCATCATAGCAGCCATGAATATCGCTGATTATATCGTAAGCCATGCGTGATCCTCCTTGCCGATTGTTTTATTTATTATGGAGCAAAGTGCTGTGAGTCATCACAGGCTTTTATGTGCAAATTATAGAAGAATTATTTTCTAAACAGGAATAAGACCTTTTTACTTTATTTTTTATCATCATCCTTGTTAAAATCGCGTTATGTTTTTTAAAAAATGAGGTTTTGTTCTTTGATTGAGAACTGAAATAACCCTGACCTAAAAAGGAGGTTCTGATTATGGCGCATTCATCTGTCGCATCTTTAGTTGTTGTACTTATCGTTGCATTTTTAACACCCATCCTTTTGCACCGCTTTAAACTGACGATCCCGGTTGTTGTTGCAGAAATCATTATGGGGCTGATTATCGGAAAAAGCGGTCTTAATTTAGTTGTCGAGGGTGATACATGGCTTGAGACGCTTTCTTTGCTCGGATTTATCTTTTTAATGTTTTTAAGCGGGCTTGAAATTGATTTTTCATCGTTTGAGAAAGGAAAGAAAAAGCAGCTCCTGCCGAACGGCAAAGCGGCGCCTAATACGTTTGCTACGGCGTCCATTATTTTTGCCGGTATATTTATTTTATCATTGCTGCTGTCCTATGGGTTCGTCTTGGCAGGATTTATCGAAAATGCGTTTTTAATGACGCTAATTATTTCAACGATTTCGTTAGGTGTTGTCGTTCCAACGTTAAAAGAAGAACGGATTATGAATTCAAATATCGGGCAGATTATTTTGCTTGTTGCCGTGATTGCTGATTTGGTCACGATGATTCTTCTTGCTGTGTTTTCTTCTCTATACGGAGAAGACAGCGGGAACATGTGGCTCTTGATGATCCTGTTTGCAGCCGGAGTGGTGCTTTACTTTTTCGGCCGGGTCTTTAAACATCGCTCATTTGTTGAGTCGATGTCAAAAGGGACGATTCAGATCGGGACGCGTGCCATTTTTACGTTAATTATCGTACTGGTTGCCCTGTCTGAATCACTTGGGGCGGAAAATATTCTCGGCGCTTTCTTAGCGGGGGTTCTCGTTTCCCTTCTTTCGCCAAACAAAGAACTTGTTCAGCAGCTGGATTCATTCGGCTACGGGTTCTTAATTCCGATTTTCTTTGTAATGGTCGGTGTGAAGCTCGATATTTGGACCCTTTTCCAAGATCCGAAAATTTTAATCATGATCCCGCTTCTGCTTTTGGCGCTGTTAGTCAGCAAAATCATTCCTGTCCTGTACTTGAAGAAGTGGTATGATAAACGAACCACTTTGGCGTCTGGTTTCCTGCTGACATCAACGCTCTCGCTCGTGATTGCCGCTGCGACAATCGGACAGCAGCTTCACGTGATCAGCGCAAATATGTCAGGAGCGTTGACGTTAGTAGCCGTCATTGCCAGTATTTTTTCGCCGGTCTTATTTAAAAAATTATACACACGGGAAGAGCACCCGGAGGAGAAAAAGACAATTACGTTTATCGGCGCGAACCAAATGACATTGCCGGTTACTCTTGAACTGCCGGAAGAGGAGTATGACGTGCGTGTTGTGCATGTCTATCAAGAGAATGCGGAGGAAAAGCTGTCAGAATCAGTATTTACCGTTGAAGCCATCTCTGACTATGAACACCAGACGCTTGAATCACTGGGCATTTTTGATGCAGATATCCTGGTTGTCGCAACTGGGAATGAAGACATGAATGCGGACATTGCGTTACTTGCAAAAGAAAAAGGAACAGGAAGAGTCATTGCCAGCGTGGGATCACCCGAAAATGAAGCAACTTTGAAGGAGCAGGGAATCAACATCTTTTCTATTCTGCTGTCGACAAAAACGCTGCTTCGCGCGCTAATAGAAGCGCCTGGTGTCATGAAGCTGCTCACGAACCAAGAGTCTTCTCTGTATCAAATTAATATGGAAAACAGCACGTACGACGGTGTGATTTTACGGGAATTCCCTTTTACAGGAGACGTCATCTTTGTCAGGATTTTTAGAGGTGTGGACAGCATCGTTCCTCATGGGGATACAAGGCTGAAACTGGGAGACCGCTTAATTGTCACCGGGTCTAGGGTGTATGTAATGGAACTTAAGAAAACATTAGAAGGATAAACCTTGACCAAATAGGGATTCGTGTTAATATAGAGGTGCAACAACAATTCAATATGTATTCGTATAACCACTAGGGGTGTCCTTCATAAGGGCTGAGATAAAAGTGTGACTTTTAGACCCTCATAACTTGAACAGGTTCAGACCTGCGTAGGGAAGTGGAGCGGTATTTGTGTTAGTTTACTACGCCAATTCCAAACCACTTTTCCTTGCGGGAAAGTGGTTTTTTTATTTATCAGACAGGGGGAATGACGTGTGAAATTTTCAGAAGAATGCCGCAGTGCAGCCGCAGAATGGTGGGAAGGGAGCTTTGTCCATCCGTTCGTTCAGGGAATCGGTGACGGAACGCTTCCGATTGACCGTTTTAAATACTACGTGCTTCAGGATTCTTATTATTTAACGCATTTTGCCAAGGTGCAATCGTTCGGCGCCGCTTATGCGAAGGACCTTTATACAACGGGCCGGATGGCAAGCCACGCCCAAGGTACATATGAGGCGGAAATGGCGCTTCACCGCGAGTTTGCGGAGCTGCTGGACATCAGTGATGAAGAGCGTAAGGCCTTTAAGCCGTCTCCTACAGCATACTCTTATACATCCCATATGTACCGTTCGGTTTTGAGCGGAAATTTTGCTGAGATCTTAGCGGCCCTGCTGCCATGCTACTGGCTGTATTACGAGGTTGGCGAGAAATTACTGACATGTGATCCGGGGCATCCGATTTATCAGAAGTGGATCAGCACATACGGCGGTGACTGGTTCAGACAGCAGGTCGAAGAGCAAATCAATCGCTTTGATGAGCTGGCGGAAAACAGCACGGAGGAAGTGCGTGCCAAGATGAAAGAGAATTTTGTTATTTCAAGCTTTTATGAGTATCAATTTTGGGGAATGGCCTATCAAAAAGAAGGCTGGTCTAACCGCGGCATAAAAGAGGTGGAGGAATTTGGAGCTTCACGCCATAACTGATGACTGCAAGCCGGTTGAAACGTTAGCGAGAGTCATCATAGCGATTCAGAATGAAGTTGATTACATTCACATTCGAGAACGGTCTAAATCGGCGGCTGACATTTTGAAACTGCTTGAGCTTGTTTCTGAAGGCGGGGTAGATAAACGAAAATTGGTCATGAATGGGCGAGTGGATATTGCACTTTTTTCATCTATTCATCGCGTGCAGCTGCCGAGCAACAGCTTTTCACCGAAGCAGGTCAGAGCCAGATTTCCTCACCTTCATATCGGGCGGTCAGTGCATTCACTGGAGGAAGCCGTTCAAGCAGAAAAGGAAGATGCGGACTACGTATTGTTCGGCCATGTGTTTGAAACGGATTGCAAAAAGGGTCTTGAAGGCAGAGGCATGTCCTTGCTGTCAGAAATCAAACAGCGGATGTCCATCCCGATTATGGCCATCGGCGGCATGACACCAGACAGATTAAGAGACGTAAAACAAGCGGGAGCAGACGGCATCGCTGTCATGTCAGGAATTTTCTCTTCCGCTGACCCTTTGGAAGCTGCCAGACGATATTCCCGTAAGCTAAAGGAGATGCGCTATGAAAAGGCATTATGATGCAGTAGTCATTGGAGGCGGGATTATTGGTTCCGCGATTGCTTATCATTTAGCAAAGGAAAACAAAACAATCGCATTGTTTGAAAGCGGGACAATGGGCGGCAGAACAACAAGTGCCGCTGCCGGAATGCTTGGCGCCCATGCCGAGTGCGAGGAACGTGACGCGTTTTTTGACTTCGCCATGCACAGCCAGCGTCTGTACAAAGGTCTTGGAGAAGAGCTTTACCCATTATCTGGTATTGATATCAGTCGACATAACGGCGGTATGTTTAAGCTGGCGTTTTCTGAAGAAGACGTGCTGCGGCTGAGGAAGATGGATGATTTGGAATCAGTCAGCTGGCATACAAAAGAAGAAGTTTTAGAAAAAGAGCCGTATACGTCCGGTGACATTTTCGGGGCATCCTTTATTCAGGATGATGTGCATGTTGAGCCTTATTTCGTTTGCAAGGCATATGCGAAAGCAGCGAAAGCGCTTGGCGCGGAGATTTTTGAGCATACTCCCGTCATGCATGTCGAACGTGACGGTGAAGCGCTGTCCATCGAGACACCGAATGGTAACGTATGTGCGGATTATGTCGCGGTTGCCAGCGGGGTGTGGAGCGGAATGTTTTTTAAACAGCTCGGGCTGAACAACTCATTTTTCCCTGTAAAAGGGGAATGCCTGTCTGTTTGGAATGATGATATACCGCTGACAAAAACACTTTACCATGACCATTGCTATATCGTGCCGAGAAAAAGCGGCAGACTGGTTGTCGGCGCGACAATGAAGCCGGGTGACTGGAGTGAAATACCGGATCTTGGCGGACTGGAATCTGTTATGAAAAAAGCAAAAACGATGCTGCCGGCCATTCAGAATATGAAGGTGGATCGTTTTTGGGCAGGACTGCGGCCGGGAACAAAGGATGGGAAACCGTACATCGGCAGACACCCTGAGGACAGCCGTATTTTATTTGCTGCGGGCCATTTTAGAAATGGGATTCTGCTTGCTCCGGCAACGGGGGCTTTGATCAGTGATCTCATCATGAATATAGAGGTCAATCAAGACTGGCTGCACGCATTCCGAATTGATCGCAAGGAGGCGGTTCAGATATGATGCTACAGCTGAACGGTAAAGACGTGAAATGGGAAAAAGACACAGGTACAATTCAAGATCTGCTGGCGTCCTATCAGCTTGAAAATAAAATCGTTATCGTTGAAAGAAATAAAGAAATTATCGGCAAAGAACACTATCACGAGGTTGAGCTTTGTGATCGCGATGTCATTGAAATTGTCCATTTTGTAGGAGGCGGATGAGCATGTTAACTATTGGCGGGAAATCATTTCAATCAAGATTGCTGCTGGGTACGGGGAAATACCCATCGTTTGATATCCAAAAGGAAGCGGTGGCTGTTTCCGAGTCTGATATTTTAACATTTGCTGTGCGGAGAATGAACATTTTTGAAGCGTCTCAGCCTAATTTTCTGGAACAGCTTGATTTATCTAAATACACGCTTCTGCCGAATACAGCGGGCGCCGGGACCGCTGAAGAAGCGGTTCGGATTGCAAGGCTGGCGAAAGCGTCAGGGCTTTGTGACATGATTAAAGTCGAAGTCATCGGATGCAGCCGTTCCTTGCTGCCTGATCCTGTTGAAACATTAAAGGCGTCCGAACAGCTTCTTGAAGAAGGATTTATCGTGCTCCCGTACACGTCGGATGATGTTGTGCTGGCAAGAAAACTGGAGGAGCTTGGCGTTCACGCCATCATGCCGGGGGCATCTCCGATCGGATCTGGGCAAGGAATCTTAAATCCTTTGAATCTGTCATTTATTATTGAACAAGCGAAAGTGCCGGTTATCGTGGACGCCGGAATCGGATCGCCTAAAGACGCGGCATACGCAATGGAGCTTGGAGCTGACGGCGTACTCCTCAATACGGCTGTATCAGGCGCTAATGATCCTGTGAAAATGGCTCATGCCATGAAGCTCGCGGTGGAAGCAGGACGCCTTTCTTATGAGGCGGGACGTATTCCGCGGAAGCAGTACGGAACGGCAAGCAGTCCGGGAGAAGGTCTTCCTGTATGACGGACAGGTACTCCAGACAGGAGCTGTTTGCTCCGATCGGCCCAGCCGGCCAGAAGAAACTGAAAGAAGCGCGCGCCGTGATTATCGGCGCCGGCGCGCTTGGAACAGCCAGTGCAGAAATGCTGGTCAGAGCGGGTGTCGGCTCTGTGAAGATTGCCGACAGAGATTACGTTGAATGGAGCAACCTGCAGCGCCAGCAGCTGTATACAGAAGATGATGTCAAAAAAGAAATGCCGAAAGCGGCCGCTGCTGAGCATCGTCTCCGTTCAATTAACAGCGATGTTGATGTGACTGGCCTTGTGTTGGATGTGACAGCGGAAAATATCTTTGAGCTGATTAAGGGCGCTTCGATCATCGTGGATGCGGCTGATAATTTTGAAACCCGCCTGATCGTAAATGATGCTGCGGTCAAAGAAGGGATCCCTTTTCTTTACGGTGCCTGTGTAGGGAGCTACGGCCTCACCTTTACTGTAGTGCCGGGATCGACCCCCTGCCTGCATTGCTTGCTCGATACACTTCCGATTGGCGGAGCGACATGTGACACAGCCGGCATCATCAGTCCGGCTGTATTGCAGGTAGCGGTCTTTCAGGTGACAGACGCGCTGAAGCTGCTGACGGGAGAGAATTGCGAGCCAGTGCTGCGCTCCTTTGACCTATGGAAAAATGAGCGGTCAGAGGTGAAAGCGGCGGGTCTCAAACAGAACTCATGCCCAAGCTGCGGCACAAAGGATTTTCCGTTTTTGTCATATGAAAATCAAACAAAAGCGGCTGTATTGTGCGGCAGGAACACGGTGCAAATCAGATCATCCTTTACAAAAGAAACGGATCTTGAAGTGCTGGCGGGTCAACTGAAGCAAGCCGGGCTTGATGTAGCCGCGAACCCGTATTTAATTTCCTGCCGTTCGGCTGATATGAAAATGGTGCTGTTCCGGGACGGCAGAGCATTGATCCATGGAACGAATGATATTGCCCGGGCAAAATCCATTTATCATAAATGGATCGGGTAATCAAAGGAGTGTAGTGTAATGGGTATATATAAAGCATTGACAATCGCCGGCTCTGATTCAGGCGGCGGCGCAGGGATACAGGCAGATATTAAAACCTTTCAAGAGCTCGATGTGTTCGGAATGTCTGCGCTTACGGCGGTAACCGCTCAAAATACGCTGGGCGTCCATGGAGTGTATCCGCTGACTGTAGAGGCGCTTAGACAGCAAATTGACGCTGTTGCCGAGGATTTGAGACCGGACGCCATAAAAACGGGAATGCTCTGGAATTCTGAAATGATTGAAGAAGTGGCGAGAAAAATTGACGAGTACGGGTTTAACCGTGTGATTGTTGATCCGGTTATGATCGCAAAGGGCGGTGCATCCTTGCTGCGTGATGAATCAGTTGCCGCCTTAAAAGAGCTGCTTATTCCGAGAAGCTACACGATTACGCCGAATGTGCCGGAAGCAGAAACGCTGACCGGAATGACAATCCGCTCGCTGGATGACCGAAAAAAAGCAGCGGAGCAGCTCGTAAAGATGGGTGCGCAGCATGTGGTGATCAAAGGCGGGCACCAGCCTGAAGACAATCACATTACTGACCTTCTTTTCGATGGGAGCATGTTTATGCAAATCAGCCATCCCTATATCGATACGAAACATACGCATGGCACAGGATGCACCTTTGCAGCGGCATTAACAGCTCAAACCGCTAAAGGTGACAGTATCCATCAGGCATTCGAGATAGCGGCCAACTTTGTCCGCGAAGCGGTGGAAAATACGCTTGGCATCGGATCGGGCCACGGGCCGACAAACCATTTCGCTTTTAAACGAAACAGCTTAAAAACAAGCCGATGAGATCACCAGCTGATGGTGGTCTCTTTCACGTTTGTCGGTGTCTGCGCTTTTCATCTGGACAAGGTTATGATATGATATCAATTAAGATCAGGTACTAATACTATGTCTTTATTAAATATAGGAGGCTTTATACATATGAATTTTTCACTTGAAGGCCGCAACATTGTAGTGATGGGGGTTGCCAACAAACGCAGTATCGCATGGGGAATTGCGCGCTCCTTACATGAAGCGGGGGCACGTTTGATTTTCACATACGCAGGAGAACGTCTGGAGAAATCGGTTCAAGAGCTTGCCGGAACGTTAGAACGCAATGATTCCATTATTCTTCCGTGCGACGTCACCAACGACGCGGAGATCGAAACTTGCTTCGCAAGCATCAAGGAGCAGGTCGGTGTGATCCACGGTATCGCGCATTGTATCGCGTTTGCCAACAAAGAAGAGCTTGTCGGCGAATACTTAAACACAAATCGTGACGGTTTCCTTTTAGCTCATAACATCAGCTCATACTCTCTGACAGCTGTTGTCAAAGCGGCACGTCCGATCATGACTGAAGGCGGAAGCATTGTCACTTTGACTTACCTTGGCGGAGAGCTTGTGATGCCAAACTACAATGTCATGGGTGTAGCGAAAGCTTCTCTTGATGCAAGTGTGAAATACTTAGCTTCCGACTTAGGAAAAGAAAATATCCGCGTTAACAGCATTTCTGCAGGCCCGATCAGAACATTATCTGCTAAAGGCATCAGCGATTTCAATTCTATCTTAAAAGACATCGAAGAGCGTGCGCCGCTTCGCCGCACGACAACACCTGAAGAAGTGGGCGATACAGCTGCGTTCTTATTCAGCGATATGTCCCGAGGCATTACAGGTGAAAATCTTCACGTTGATTCAGGTTTCCATATCACTGCCCGCTAAGCAGGACCTATGTCAAGCAATCCCGAACAGGGATTGCTTCAGCGTGTCGACAAACCCTCGCATTCGTTGTCAGTCCTGCGCGTTGGTGCTCACGAATTATAACATTCGCTCCGCTCCAATGCTCGTCCTTCCTAGACTTCAAGGGTTTTCAATCACGCTGAAAAGATGACAAAATCCTAAAACGAAAACCGTTTTAGGACTTTGTCTACAATCTGAAGCAATCCCGAACAGGGATTGCTTTTTTATTTCTTCTGATTTTCAGCTTTCTGTCATATAGATAGAACATGACACAATCGGAGGGATGAAGATGTCTAATAAGAAAAGAAACGCGGATAAAAAACCGCTCATGTATATTGTTCAGCCGGATTATGCAGAAACAACAAGGTCATCCATGCAGGAGATTGTTATTAAAAAAAAGACCAACAAACCCGCTCCGCCCAAAGCAGAGGAAAAGCCTGCCTACCATGAGAAACAGCAGGAGGAAGCCGTGGCAATGGATGTCCAGCAAGCAGACGATAAGCCTGCCGCTGAGCCAGTGAGCCAGCAAATAGAAGAGGTGAGAGAGCCAGAGAATACAAAGAAGCAGCAGGAACAGGAAGCAGAGCTGCAAGCCGTTGAAGAAACCGTCGAAGAAACCATCGAACACGAGCCTCCGAAAGCGGAAAAAAAGGAAGAGCCTGCACTTAAGGCGCATAAACCTGAAAAAGAACCGGAAGCTGTCCATAATGCCGCTAAAGCGGAGGAAAAAGCACCGCCGGCAAGAAAAGTGAAAAAACCGATGAGCAAGATGACGATCCACGAAAAAATTGATTTTTTAACAAAGCTGCCTCATAACATGCCGAGAGCGCTTTGTTTGATTGAAGCCAATGGAAGAACATACAGAGGCGTGATTGTCGGCAGAAGAAACGATTCCGTCCTGCTCCGCACGACCGGAAACGGCGCACCGACTGAACTGGCGATTGATGAAATCACCTCCTTGCACCCGCTCGGTTTTTAATGGAAATGAAAAAGCTGCCCGGCAGATGTTCCCGGCAGCTTATTTTCATAGAGAAAAGCCTGCAGGCCTGCAAGCTTTTCCGCCTTATCATTAATGATGATGATGCGTGCGATTGATTAACCGAGGATTTAAGCAGTTGATTGCGCAGAAGCAGTCTAAGTCCACTTCAATACAGTAGTTTGTTTTTTCCAGTCGAAACGCTTCACAAACCGTATCTTTATCGGTGAAGTCCAAAATGTGCTTGTGTTCGTCAAATGCGATTAATAATGACAGTGTCGCACAGCTGCCATGAACTTTTTCCACTCTGAAAAATACAGTATTAAAGCAAGGTCCGTTTTCCAGTTCGCCAACATTGCCGAAAGCGACCAGAGGATTTGATTTTGATGTAAACAGCACGAAAGGCACTGTATCGCCTAGCGAATGAGTTGGTGACAAAAGCTTTGAATGGCAGCTAGTCGGGCAGTCCTCTTCAACAGCGTTTTGCAGATCTTCAATATTTTCTACAGCTTCACGCACGCAGCTTGATGTTTTCTGGCTCATATTATTATCCCTCCTGCCTTATAAATTTCTTGAGACTGGCGAAATGATGGAGAGTCAGCTGCCTCACGCCGGAAGCAGCTGAATAATTTGCACCTGTAATAGAGTTTGGAAGGGGATTCCTCTTTACAAGTGTTTATCCATTGTGATGATGCTTTTTATCTCTGTTAGGGGATGTTCTGTCAACCAGCTCTGGCGACAGGCACTGAATGGCGCAGAAGCATCCGAGATCCACTTCAATGCAAAAATCTGTTTTTTCAAGCCCGAAGAAATCCGGGTCGCAAGGGTGGCAAACGCTTAAGGTATCGCCTTTGACATCCACCGGGCGTAAAATAGACAGTGTTGCGCAGCAATCGCATAATTTTTCAACGCGGAAGAAAATGGACTCAAAGCATTGCATATCATCCACAAATCCCCCCACGTTTCCGAATGTGGAGAACAATCCGCCTTTTTTATCAAACAAGAGAAACGGAATTGTGTCTTTACCTGCAATCGTCGGATTCAAAAGGTTTGTATAGCAGCCAGTAGGACACTGTTCCTCAACTGCCTCCTGCTCTGCTAAAATCTTTTCCACTGCATCGCATACACAGTTCTCATGCCGGCCATGGGTTTTTCCGCAGCTCATTGATTTCAGCTCCTTCTTTATAGGGTATTTGACTTTAGTCCTTAACAACATATGTACTGGTGCCCCACTTGGTGTGGGTGAACGTCTATATATTCATCATATGCTTGGAAAATAAGAAAAAGCAGAGCGTTTTTTAGCTCTGCTTTTAGAGATCAGATGAGAATCAAAACTCCGAAAATTGCTACAAGGGCATTGATTAAGACTGTAACGAGGGTCGCAGCATCTTGATCGAGTGTAGTAACGTTTACGCAGCGTGAGTTGTCGATAAGAATCTTTTGACGGTTCAATTGTTTACTTTCTGTAAGCTGTAATAAATCTTGAGCAACCAGTTCAGCAAGCGTCTCATCTGTAATAACTGCCAATGTAACGATGACAACTAAGGCATTGATAGAAACAAATACTGAAGTTAATGCTTGTTGATCAACTGATTGAACATTAACATCGCAAGAGTCTCTAATCACAATCATTTCTTCAGAGATTTGTCTGTTGAGGTGAGCTTGAATAACATCTTGATCTACAAAGGCGTCATTAAAACCGAAGCCTTTTAAGTTACAGCAACCATCGCATTTTTTCTCTTCTTTTATTTCTCTTGGGTGATCACAGTCTGGATCTAATGCTACCCATGAATATGGTCTGCTTTCCATTTTTATTCCTCCTTTTCTTTTACTTTTATTAAATGAAAGATAGATTCATTTTGATTGGGGCATTCATCTTGGTTCATATCACTATTTTTATTGTTCTTTTTTATTTTGGCGTTTCTGCTTTAGTTGCTGAATTAATTGTTCTCTGCGGGTATTTTGTTTTTCGGTTCTTTGGTTCGTTTTTTCTGTAACTGTTTTATTTTTATTTTGATTATCTGCTAAAGCCTGTGCTTTTTCTTTAACATCGTTGAGCATTTTCAAGAACATTTCTTTTTCTTCATCCGATAATTTCTTCATTTTATCTTTTGTAACACCATGCTTTTTCAGAACATTGTCTACAAGCATTTTAGTCATTGGATCCATCGCTGGAAGTTTTGAAAGTTCTTCTTTCAGTTTTTCATTATCTGACATTTGTTTTCACCTCGTTTTGTAGTTTGTGAAAAAGAAAGAGTTAAAGGATGCCGGATGCAATGAGAAAAGTGTCGATTACCTGAGTTAACATTTGAATAAAGGTTATTGTTTGATCTGAAAGAAGAGTGACTCTGATATTTCGGCTGTTTATGATTTTTATTGTTGTTCTTTTTTTGATTTGACTTTTGTCAAGAATGAGTAATTCGCTTGCGATTGTATCAGCCAAGTCTTCATCGGTGACGACAAGTTGTATAGCCAAAAAGAGCATTGCCGATAGTGTCGCTTGTATAGAAAGGGCGGATGTAAGATGCGTCGTATCAATGATTATATTTTCGCAATCAATGATTTCAATCTGCTGAATAAATTCATTTGTCAATTGCTCATATATTGCAGGTTGTAGGGAGGCAACTTTTTCATCAATCGACATAACCTTCACTCCTTTCTTATCCATACTTTATATAATGCAAAAAGGGTACAGAGCGGAATAAGAAAAATAACCAAATTTCATGGGGACAAGATGCAACTCATGAAGTATAGGGTTTTTGCATATATGTAAAGGGGATGTTGAAAGGAGTGAACAAGTGGTTATCAATGGGCTGACAATTGTTCTTCTTTCGCTTGCGGTTTTCCGGCTCGCTCGGCTGCTGGTGTTTGATACGATTATGGCGCCGCTTCGCAGCCTGTTTCATGAAGAGAAGGAAGAAAAGGATGCGGACGGGAACATTGAAACGTATATCGTGATTAAGGGAACGGGGGTAAGGGCGTTTATTGGTGAATTGCTGAGCTGCTATTGGTGTACAGGCGTGTGGTGCGCCGGCTTTTTGATTTTATGCCAGGCCTTGCTCCCTCAAGCGGCGCAGTGGCTGATTTTACTATTGGCGATAGCCGGTCTTGCCGGCATTATAGAAACACTCGTATCAAAATGGCTGCAAGAATGAGGCGCTATCACCAGCAACTTTCTGCCAGAATACGCATAAAGTAGCATATATGACATAAGGAAAGGAAGGGAACTAAATGAATCAATTCAATAAACCTTCCCAAAAAACTCCATATACAGATTCATCATATCAATCAAAAAAGATCAAAAAGAAAGGCTGCGGGTGCGGAAATAAAAAGAAAAAGCCTCAATAGCCTGACAACGAAACCGGAGATCTCCGGTTTTTGTTTTTTTAACGGAGCGGTCTCGCTCAGCATATATCATGAGTGGGGGGATACCAATGGATGAGTTCGAAAAATGGATAGACAGAAGATATGAACCTCACGAACAAAAGAAAAAAGAACATGAAGATATCATGAGCAGCATCGGAAAAGACTTGGAAGCATTTGATGAAGCCGGTGTGGCGTTTGAAGAGGAGATTGAAGAGCTTGCTGAAAAAACGGAATCGTTACTTCAAAAAAATCAGGCTCAGTATGATCCATCGTAAATCCGCAAACGCCCTATGCGAATATCCAAGCCGAATCAAATGGCTCACATAGTGTATAGAGAGTAAAGGAGGTGCTTATCTATGGGCTTTGGATACGGATTCGGAGGCGGCTACGGCGGCTGTGGCGGCTATAGCGGCGGTTATGCCGGTGGTTACGGCGGCGGCTATGGTTCAACATTTGTTCTTTTAGTCGTATTGTTCATTCTCCTAATCATTGTAGGTGCATCTTATTTCTGCTAAAACTTTAGAGGAAGTGCGGGAAATCCGCGCTTCCTTGCAGTCTGAAAACCATTCGAGGAAACAAATGTAATAAGATAGGCACATCACTCATTAGTGTTCATATAATACCGTATTACTCCGCCAAAAGGAGGCGCATTATGGATAATCAATTTTTTAAGAACATCGAAAAGAAAACAGGCGTCAATATGCAGGATGTTATGAATCTTGCCGGCTCTCTTCAAAACGCCAATTTTAAAGACGAAAACACAGTACGCAGTGTTATTAGCCGCGTAGCACAGCTGGCAAACAGACGCGTGCCGAAAGAATTAGAGGATAAAATTGTCCAGTCCATTACAAGCGGTAAAGAAAAGCTTGATTTTGGGACGATTTCTAAAATGCTGGATAATAAATAATCGGATGGCCTAGCTGACTTTTGACAGCGGGCCTTTTTTACAGAAAAGACCCGGCAGTGATCTGCCGGGCTGTTAGCTATGCAAGGGCTGTCTTACTTGCCGTAATAAGGGATACAAAAATCTTGAACCGTGGGCCGTTTTGCCGCGCCTGTTGGCGGGACAAGACAAATATAAGTGCTGTTTGGCCCGGGTCATGGCTACATACAAAAGGCGTCTTTCTTCCTCGAGGGGAGCTTCATCGCCTTTTCTCGCTGTTTCTAATGAGAAATCGTGCGGTATCGAGCCGTCTACCGCGCCTAACACGTAAACGGTTTTGAATTCAAGGCCTTTTGAGCGGTGAATGGTCATCAGCTGAACACCGTTTTCATCCGTTTTGTTTTTCTCAGCGGCCCTCATATGGTCTACGTGGGCGAGAAAGTCAGGAATTGATTTGAATTTTTTGGCGACGACCTTGATGTCACGCAGGTCATCGGAGCCTTTTTCCAGTTTGTTGCCTTCATTTCCCCGTTTTTTTAAATACTCGGAGAAGCCCATTTTTCCTTCGGCGAAGGTGATCGCTTCCACCGGCTTCATCGTGCGGATGCTTGCAAAAAGTGGCACGATCTTCTTGATTTTATTGAGCTGGAACGGCTTCAGATCAGGCAGTTTGGCCAGCGCTTTAATCATTGAACAGTCCTCGGTAATCGAGAGCGCCTTCAGCGTGTTCAAAGCGGACTGCTTTAAGAACAAGGCGGGCAGCAAGTGCTTAATCGCCTCAGTATCATCCTCATTTTGGCTGGCGTACAAGTATGCGAGAATCTGGCGGACAATCCGTCTGCTGTAAAACGATTGGACGCCGCGGTCAGCTGTATACGGAATTGACGAATGATGAAGCCTTTCGTATATGGCGCGGCCTCCGCTGTTTGTGCGGTAGAGAACCGCAAAGTCTTCAGGATTTGCCCCGTTTTGAATTTTTTCTTTGATATCGGAAACGACCATTGTGGCCTCTTCCTCTTCGTCATAAGGATAAAACAGCATAGGGACCTGGACGTCATCACGCGCCGCTTCAAGCATTTTGGCATACCTGTTTTTGTTCTTTTTCACCACGATATCAGCGCTGGAGACGATCGGGTGCGTGGACCTGTAGTTCGCGGTTAAATAAATCGTCTTCGCTCCGGGATAATCCTTCTGAAAATCAAGAATAAAAGATGGATTGCTTCCGCGAAACGCGTAGATGGACTGATCGTCGTCCCCGACACAGCACAGGTTTTGTTCCGGGCTTGCCAGCATTTGCATGATTTTATATTGAACGGGGTTAATGTCCTGAAACTCATCAATCAATATATAAGTAAACCGGGATTGATACTGTTCCAGAAGGCCCGGCCGATCGATAAACAATTCGTAGCAGGCAGAAGCCATGTCATCAAAATCAAATTGGTTGTGTTCTTTTTTCTGGCGTTCATAATGTTCATATAATCGATAGACTTGTTTTTCCCACTCATCTTGCAAAGGGATGCGTTCGTTCGGCACATATGTGTTTTTCCAAAAACCGATTTGCTGCAAGGCCTGATCTACGGGGAACTCTTTTTCATCTATCCCTTCTTCATAGAGTGCTTTTTTGATATATTGTTCCCGCTGCCACTCCATTTTCAGCAAATGCTCGCCGTTCCATTTAGCAGGATCATCGTGATATAAGATTTTATAAAATAAGCTGTGGAATGTTCCGGTGACAAGTCTTCTGACTTTTGCCGGCTGTAATCCGTACTGCTTTGCCATCCGCTCTTTCATTTCGGCGACAGCTTTTGTCGTAAAGGTGACAAGCAGCATGTTTTCCGGCGGTATGCCTAAGTGTTCGATCATGTGGGCGGCACGAGCCGTCAGCACGCGTGTTTTTCCGCTTCCCGCACCTGCAAGCACAAGCAGCGGGCCTTCCGTTTCCGTGACAGCTTTCAGCTGATCCGTGTTCAAGCCGACAGACGGGAAAAGGCTCGTATCAGGTTCTATTGTTTTTTGCACAAATGGTGTTTTGGGTTTAATGCTTCTCGGCCGCTGCCATTCCGTGACAGCAAGAGACGAGTCAGCAGCAATTGCTTTTCCCTTGGGCAAACGAAAGACACCGGATTCCTGATACTCTTCTTTTTTCTCCTCTTTAGCGGGCTTCGTTTCGCAGGCCTCCTCACATGCTGGAAAGTGGCCTGGCTGGCGGTGGATAAACTCCGGCGGATCAGCGATGTTGAGCCTTAACAAAACGGGTTTTCCGCAATGAGAACAAAATAAATGTCCTTTTATTCCTTCTTCAAAGAGGAATTGATAATGTTCTCTCGAATATGTATGTAAATGTATCGTTCGATCATTCAGTCGGGCGCATTTCAAAAAGGGGTCCTCCCAATCAAAAAAAGGTGTTCATTACAGACAAAGACTATCATATCAAAAGAAACGTGTTTCAAAAAGTAAGTTTAAGGGAAAAGAGATAGCAGAAGGGTGGGTATCGTATGATATATGCAGGTCAAATTCAAAACCAGCAATACGCTCAATATGCAAATAGAACGATGGGATATAAGCAGGATTACGCCGGAACCGAAAAAATCAGCTATGTCCCGTTTCAGCGGGTATACAAGGAACTGGAAAAGCAGCAGGAGAATCAAACGGCCGCTGAAAGAAAAGTAAACGAGGTGAAACGTAAGCGCTCTCTTTATAAGAGGTTGCGAGAAAAAGGGATGGGCACATATATTAATCGATATGTATAAAAAACCGTTCACATCCAGAGAACGGTTTTTTTTATGCAAAAAAAGATCCGGATCTAAATAGACCCGGATGCTGTTTAGTCTTTCATCATTTGTAAGTGCGGAATGCCTGCATCGAGAAATTCTTTTTCAGAAAGCACGCGATACCCGTGTTTCTTGTAAAACGGCACAGCCTGCGTTTGCGCGTTTAAAATGAAGCCCGAAGCGCCGCCGTTTGCCGCCGCTTTTTCGAGAGCTTTCATAATGATGCCGCCGACACCGGAGGAGCGGTGGCTTTTCAATACGCAAATTCGCTCTAATTTGCCGTAGCCGTCCTTCATACGCCATCTTCCGGCGCCGACAGGCTTTTCGCCGTCATACACGACGATATGCTCCGATTCATTTTCAAGCTCGTCAATTTCTTCTTCAGCAGGTACGTTTTGTTCTTTGATAAAAACTTCTTCTCTTACATAAAATGCGTCTTTCATTTGTTCTTCATTTTTTGCGATAACTGCTTCCAAACACTATTCTCCTTTGCCTAGCAAAAAGGTTTCATATACTGTCCATGATCCGTTTTCAAGCTGATAAAGCAAATGGAAACGATCAATGATTTCTTCATGCGACACTTCCTGCATTTTTAATTGTCCCAGCACATCCGAATGCTCATCGTCGGAAAGATTTTGGCCGACCGTCACATGCGGGACAAAAGCGTATTCCTGGTCACCGGCCAGCACACCGGTGTATAGCTTTTCATTGAGTGTTTTTAATTCTTCCGTCGGCTCTGCTTTGATGTAAATGACATTATTGACAGGCGCAAATGAGCTGTATTTTGTCAATTTGAGAACGACCGGATGGGACTCCTTTGCGATGTTTCTCAGATGTGATACAAGCTGATCCGCTTTCTCCTCCGTCAATTCAAGCGATGATCTCAGCGTCAAATGGGGCGGGATCAGGGAATAGCTTGGATCATAGCGCTTTCTGTAAGAGTTCGCAAGGTCTTGAAGTTTTTTTGATGGAAATAAAACGATTCCGTATTTCATATTATGTCCCTCCTGGAAATAAAGTATGATAAAGTATTAAAGCATTTTTTTCAGCGCCGGCGTGATAAGCGGCTGCCAGTATGTCCATTTGTGGTCTCCGTCAAATGGCTCATAATCATAATCGGAAAGCTTCTTCTCCAACAGCTGTTTCAGCGCCCGGTTCGGTTCTGTAAAGTCCAGAATGTTCCCATCTGTCGTGTGGACGTCAGTTTCTTTTGTGCCGATTTGGTGATAAATAGAGAGGTGTTCGATATTGTCCGATTGCTTCACGGCTTCCAATACATGTTTGTCAACATAGGGAGACTGCATGATGATGTTTCCGAACATATTCGGATAATCAAGCGCTGTCATAAGAGATATGGTCGCTCCCAGCGAGTCCCCGATCAGCGTTCGTCCGTAGCCGACCTGATAGGTAGGATACTCGTCATCCGCAAATGGTACGAGCTCATGGGCGATGAACCGTTTATACGCCGAAAATTTAGAGCCTTCCGGATGGTAGGTTTTTCTGCGCTCATGAACATCTTTATAAGGAACACCGATAATAATGCTCCGGTCAATTTCCCGTTTGGACAGCAATTCCTCGACCTGTCTGCCAATTCTCCCCAGCCTGAAATAATCGTGGCCGTCCTGCGCGATAATGACATGGTATTTATAAAGAGGGGAGTAGTTGGACGGCAGATAAACGAGCAAGGTCATTTCCTCGTTAAGCTCTTTCGAAAAGAATTTCTTTTCTTGCACTGTGCCGTTTTTCGGTGCCATAATGCATTCCTCCAGGACATCACTAGACTTTCTTGCGTTTTCCATTATTGTACCATGAATTATTAGAAATTTCTCTCTTTAAACCGTTCGAAACCCGAAGAAAAAAGTGTTGAAATTAACTGCGAATTGCGTTAATATAAAACAATCAGAAAATTGAAATCGATATTTCTTATCGTGAGAGGTGGAGGGACTGGCCCTTAGAAACCTCAGCAACCGGCTTGTTTTGCGTATGTGCAAAGCGCCAAGGTGCTAAATCCAGCAAGCGTTTTATGCTTGGAAGATAAGAAGAAGCGTTAAACCCCTTCTTCTTATGAAGAAGGGGTTTTTTATTTTGAAAAGGGAAGGTGTCTGCTATATGTCACAGCATGTTGAAACGAAATTAGCCCAAATCGGGAACCGAAGCGACGAAGCAACGGGAACGGTGAGTCCTCCTATTTATTTATCAACAGCATACCGCCACAGAGGGATCGGAGAATCAACCGGATTTGATTATGTCCGCACAAAAAACCCGACACGCCAGCTTGTGGAGGACGCGATCGCCAGCTTAGAAAACGGAGCGAGAGGGCTTGCCTTCAGTTCGGGAATGGCAGCCATCCAAACGATTATGGCGCTGTTTAAAAGCGGAGATGAACTGATCGTTTCATCGGACCTATATGGCGGCACGTACCGATTGTTTGAAAATGAATGGAAAAAATACGGCTTGACCTTTCATTATGATGATTTCAGCGACGAAGACTGTTTACGCTCTAAGATTACGCCGAATACAAAAGCGGTGTTTGTGGAAACACCGACAAATCCGCTCATGCAGGAGGCGGACATTGAAAAAATCGCCCGGATGACAAAAGAGCACGGTCTTCTGCTGATCGTAGATAATACATTTTATACACCGGTCTTGCAGCGACCGCTTGAACTGGGGGCTGACATTGTGATTCACAGCGCAACCAAGTATTTAGGCGGGCATAACGACCTGCTTGCGGGGCTTGTCGTTGTGAAAGATGAAAAGCTTGGAGAGGAAATGTTTCAACACCAAAATGCCATTGGCGCGGTCCTGCCTCCGTTTGATTCATGGCTTCTGATGAGAGGAATGAAGACGCTCAGCCTCAGAATGCGCCAGCACCAGACAAACGCGCAGGAGTTAGCGGTGTTTTTAGAAAAGCAGGAAGAAATTGCGGATGTGCTGTATCCGGGAAAAGGCGGCATGCTGTCCTTCCGTCTTCAAAAAGAAGAGTGGGTGAACCCGTTTTTAAAAGCGCTGAAGACCATTTGTTTTGCGGAAAGCCTCGGCGGGGTGGAGAGTTTTATTACATACCCTGCCACACAGACGCACATGGATATTCCTGAAGAGATCCGCATCGCAAACGGGGTCTGCAATCGTCTGCTGCGCTTTTCGGTCGGAATTGAACATGTGGAAGATTTAAAAGAAGACGTAAAACAAGCGTTATGTCTCGTTAAAGAGGGAGCTGTTTCATTTGAGTAATCACAATTGGACGCTGGAAACCCAGCTCGTGCACAATCCATTTAAAACAGACGGCGCAACCGGGGCGGTCAGTGTGCCGATTCAGCACGCATCGACATTTCATCAAACTTCATTTGAAGAGTTTGGCGCATATGACTACAGCCGCTCAGGCACGCCGACAAGAACAGCTCTCGAAGAAACCATTGCCGCACTTGAAGGCGGAACGAGAGGATTTGCTTTCAGTTCAGGCATGGCTGCGATCTCAACAGCATTTTTACTTCTCTCACAGGGCGACCACGTTCTTGTGACAGAAGATGTATACGGCGGAACCTTCCGCATGGTAACAGAGGTGCTGACCCGGTTTGGCATTGAGCATACGTTTGTCGACATGACTGATATTAACGAAGTGGCGCGGAATATCAAGCCGAACACAAAGGTCATTTATATGGAGACACCGTCAAATCCGACACTTGGCATTACTGATATTAAAGCGGTTGTTCAGCTTGCGAAAGAAAACGGCTGTTTGACCTTTCTGGACAATACATTCATGACACCGGCACTGCAGCGTCCGCTTGATCTCGGCGTGGATATTGTGCTTCACAGCGCCACAAAGTTCTTGAGTGGGCACAGTGATGTGCTCTCAGGTCTGGCTGCTGTCAAGGATGAAGAGCTTGGGAAACAGCTGTATAAGCTGCAAAACGCGTTCGGCGCCGTCCTTGGCGTGCAAGATTGCTGGCTCGTGCTGCGCGGATTAAAAACATTGCAGGTCCGTTTGGAGAAAGCAAGCGAAACAGCGCAGCGGCTTGCGGAGTTTTTCCAGAAGCATCCAGCGGTGAAGCGCGTCTATTATCCGGGGCTGGCTGATCACCCGGGCGCCGAAACCCATAAAAGCCAGTCAACGGGAGCGGGGGCTGTGCTATCTTTTGAGCTTGAAAGCAAAGAGGCCGTTAAGAAATTAGTAGAGAATGTATCACTTCCGGTCTTTGCTGTGAGCCTTGGCGCCGTGGAATCGATTTTGTCCTATCCGGCAACGATGTCTCACGCGGCAATGCCTAAGGAAGAGCGGGAAAAACGCGGCATCACAGACGGCCTGCTCCGTCTTAGTGTCGGTGTTGAAAACGCAGACGATTTAGAACGTGATTTCGAACAAGCGCTGAAAGAAATCGCGGCAGTGGCGGTTCGTTAAAAAAGAAGCCGGGGATGGCCCGGCTTCTTTTATTGTTCATCATCAGGATTCAGAATCGCGAGGACTTGATGATCCTCCCAAACGCCGTTGATTTTCACATTTTTTTGGGCGATGCCCTCTTTATGAAATCCCGCTTTTTCCAATACACGCATCGATCCGAGATTACGGGGCATCACACCGGCTTCAATACGGTGCAGTTTCAATTCGTGAAACGCAAAATCAACAATCAATCTGACCGCCTCTGTCATAAGGCCCTTTCCATTATGGGCTTTGTCTAAAAAATACCCGATGAACGCCGTTTGCAGCGCTCCGCGAATGATTTGAAAGAGAGAAACCGTCCCAATTAAGGTATTGTCTGACGCAGTAAAAATGCCAAAATGATACTCTTCATCTTTCTCCAGTCTTTGCTGATACTCGCTTATTCGTTGTCTTTGCCCCTCAATCGTATAGTAATCGTCCGCGCGAATCATGGAGAACTGTTCAAAAAAGTCCCGATTTTCGCTTTGCAGCCGCAGATTTTCTTCCGCATCCTTTACTTCTAAAGGTCTTACATAGATGTTTTTTCCTTTTAACATACAGTGATCTCTCCGTTCTCATGTCAGCATACCTCTTACATTATTCTGAAGAAACTGCAAATATCCTTTTTATAAAAAAGAAGAAAACCAATTTCCCATAAAGGTGCCGACATAGTTCCCAATTAAGTAGCCGAGTGTACCGACAAGCATGATCGGGGCGACAAGCTCCCGCCACCCCTTGGCAATTGCCATCGCAGCCGCTGTCGTCGGTCCTCCGACAGCAGCGTTGACAGCCAGCAGAATTTCTTCAAGCCGCACGCGGAACAATTTTCCGACGGCTAAGGAAACCGCTACATTGCTGAGCGCAATAACTAAGACAAATAAGAGAATAAGAGGCGCATTGGTAACGATTAAGCGCAGATCTGCAGGAATGCCGATCACCACAAAAAACAAATATATCAAAAAGGTTCCAAGCTCTTGAGATCCATTAAGCCTTTCAAAAAAACGCGGGAATAGAAAAATGATAAGAACAGTTAAAGACGTGAGCATCAGATACTGATCGCCAAGTGTTCCGGTCAACAGGGGATGAGAAAAAAGGCTTTTAAAATAGCTGGAAACCTTCACACTAACTGCAACAAGCGCAAAAGCAGCACCGGCATTAAAAGCGATATCCTTTAAGGAAATGTTCTTCCGTTTCCAATAGCTTTCTGCACTGTTTCCGCTGTTTCCATTGGCTTTTACTTTTTCTTCAAACGGCATAGCATAATGCCGCTGAAACCATTTAACCGCAGGAATGCTGATTAAGATAAAAAACAAAAGCGCCATCATAACATTATCAGCCACAACGGCAGCTGACACATATTCCCCCGGCGTCTCAAATTTCGCCGCCATCGCCGCAAAGTTGACCCCGCCGCCGACATAAGAAGCGCTGATCATCCCGCCGATTTTATCGAGATAAGGAATATGCTGTTTGAAAAGAAAAAAAGAGAGAACGCTCCCAAGCACAGTGCCAGCAGAGCTAATCAGAAAAATAAACAGCAAACGCCTGCTTTCCTTAAAAATCTGCCGCACATTGATCTGAAACAGCAAAAGGGGAATCGCCAGCGGCACCACATAAGACCACACAGTATCATATACAGGCGACTCAACAGGAAGCACTCCTATATTTGTAAACACCATAGCACCTACAAGCGCAATGATAGCGCCAGACACAGCGGACGCCCACTTAAAACGCTGCTCCAGCCCGATGCTCACTGCCGCCCACACTGCAATAAACCCCCACAATACCCAAACATCATCAGAAGAAATCAAAGAATGCAAAACCCCATCACCTCTATTGTTAGAAAATTAAAACATATTATAATAGCCGATGAACAGAACAGCAAGTCCGAAAAAAAGTTTTTCTGAAAAAGCAGTTGACGAATAGAGGAGAAGGTTATATAATAAAACATGTCAGAAAGACAACAACATACCCAGTAACACATACATATCATGATTCCGTAGCTCAGCTGGGAGAGCGCTACCTTGACAGGGTAGAGGTCGCTGGTTCGAGCCCAGTCGGAATCATACACGGCGGTTAGAGGCGTTATATCAACGTTTCTAGCCGTTTTTTATTGCGTTGACTTAGTCGATGACTTAGGCGGTGACAGGCGCAGGGTAGCGGTGGACCGTTACCGTGTTTGAACGTTTCTTATTCTATTAAACCGGAATAGGAGGCGTTCTTTTTTATGGATAATATTCGTAAGGGTAAACCGATTAAACGAACACGCAGGCGTAAACTTCGTGATCTCGGTGACTTAGACGGATTATTTCAGACGTTCATCACGATAAAGACAGCCGAAGGGAAAGCGAAAGGAACGTTACAACAGTATCGCGATAATTATAAATCTTTTACTACGTTTCTTGACGAATTCGATATACCTCGTTCTCCTACGGTTATTGACCGAGATACAATACGACACTACATAAACTATATGCGCAATGATTGGGTGCAATTTAAGGCGAACGTTTATATATCGGATGAGGAAAAGAAGCGAGGTCTATCAGATAGCACGATAAATACGCGCTTAAAAACACTGCGAGTGATGTATAACACCTTAGAGAGCGAAGGACTTATTGACAATAATATAATGCGCGGAGTTAAGAATGTACAAGAAATAGGGGAGCCTATTATTATTTTACAGCCCGATGAATTGGAACGTCTTTTAAAAGCACCTGATAAGAAAAACTTTGCCGACTTTCGAGATTATGTACTAATGAACGTATTATTAGATGGAATGATGCGGATCGGTGAAATAACACATGTTGAAAAGCGAGATTTTGATTTTAAATCACATACTTTAACGATTCGATCGTCTATTGCGAAAAACCGAAAGATGAGGTATATACCTTTGTTACCTACTACCTGTCGACTAATTCAGGAGTTAATTGCCGAAAATGAATTGGATTTTAAAAGCGATTATGTGTTTCTAACTAACTATGGAGCGCGTCTTGATAGAAATCACTTCAGAAAGAGATTAGTTGATTTTGCAGCAAGAGCTAATGTGAAAAAGAAGGTTCATCCCCATTTATTTAGGCATACAGCCGCTACAATGTTTTTGGAGAATGGAGGAGATAGCCGAATGCTTCAAAAGCTACTCGGTCATTTAGATTTACGGATGATTCAGAGATATACGCACGTGGCTGATAAGTCTGTAGCAAAGGCGCATGCCAAACATACAGTGATGAATTACATTATCAAAGCTCAATCTATGCCCCGAAAAATAAAAAGATCTTAAAAATAAAAAAAAGAACGCCATCCAGCGGAAATAATTCCGATAGATAGTGCGTCCTGACCTACGTCTATTATATCGGAAAAAAGCGTACAAGTCAACGCTTATTTAAGTGCGCCTTCTTTTCCGAAACGGTTGCCGTCTCTTAACGAGGAGAGAAACCGAATGTACACGAAAGAAGCCTCTAAAATGGCGTCGTTCCGTTCAGTGGACGAGCTTAACGGCGCCATCCGTACGCATATATACCGCAATAAATCCGATTTAACGCCTGCCGCAATCGAGGTTCTAAAGGTGCTGTCTCGTCATGCCGTCAAAACGCCGGGCGTGGCGTATCTGAAGCTCGCAACGATCGCAGAACTGATCGGCAAGCACCGCGTAACCGTTATTCGTTCCATTAAACGACTAATCAATCTCGGCATTATCCGCAAAGAAATAAAATATCGGCCAGTAACCGGAGGCAACGGCGCCAATATGTACGTGATCCTGCCGGCTGTTAAGACCGATGTTACTCCGTCCGTGTTACCCCGCCAAGACGCCGAAAAGCCAACGGAAACAAAGGCGGAAGTATCGAAACGGAAAGACGAAGCTGTTATTTCTCAAAGCGCAAATAAGTTCTTTCAGAATACGTATGCTGCGTTCAAATTGGAGGTCAGTACGTTTGTCAGTGATCGTAAATTAACGAGTAAGCTTTACGGCATATACCTTGCGCATACGTCGTATTTAAAAGGCGTTTATGCTGCCGATACACTTCAAGAGATCGGATTAGAGGCCGTACGGCACACATTTATCGCGACTAAACGGAAAACTATACGCAATTTGGCCGGCTATTATAATGGCGTACTGGATCGTATGCTCGACCGGTTGTATGCTGCGCGATTTGATTCGTTAACGCCTCGGTAGCGTCTTCGGGCGTTAGTTCGTCGTTTTGTTAGCGAATAGTTTCGTTCGTGTTTCGTTAAAATTAGTATTAATTTACTGGTTTATGTTCGTGTTTTAGGTATAAATAGCAATTTTTATTTGGTTATATCAATGCAATTTTCGTGATTATGTTGAAAGTGACTTATTAACTCTATATCCTTTCATCAGAAAGGAGTATTTAAAATGACAAAAAAGAAGGACATTTTCATTGTCGAAGAGGATTTAACTGAGTTATCTAATTTAATACATAAATTGAGTTCAACTAATTCTAATAGGGATCGAACGACGATCGAAAAAGCCCTAGTTACTGTACTAAGGCAAATGGAGGTTGCAGGGAATAGGAAGCGAACCATAAGCGACTATCGTCTTTACGTAAGTGACTTCATCGAATCAGAGGGCCTTACATATTTAGATGAAATAACTACCGAATCAATTTATTTATGGCTTGAAAAAATGGATGTCAGCTCACAAACAAGACTAATACGTCTAAAGTGTCTAAAGGCTTTTTTGACGCGCTGTTTTGATAATGGATGGTTTGAAACGAAGTTTTGGAAGAGTATTAATATAAAGGTTGATAAACAAGTGAAAGAAGGAGCGACGGAGCAGGATATTAAAATACTACTATCTGTATTAGACTTAAGAGATTTCGTCCAATTGCGCGATGCTACGGCAGTTCTTCTTATGTATAAAACGGGAATTCGCGTAAGTACCCTGGCAAATCTCGAAGAAAAACACATTGATCTCTCGGATAAATTACTAAGATTGAACGGAGACATTCTAAAGAATCGCGAATCTATATTGCTACCATTCGATGATGTTCTTACACGTATGTTAGACGTTTTGATGAATCAAAACAAAGCCATCCGAAGTCAATACCATATAGATAATAACTACGTTTTTATTACGAAACAAGGTGGACCAATCGCAACGGGGCCATCAAACAATAACATACAGAAGCGTTTAAATAAGTACGCTCGTGAGTATGAATTGAAAAATGTTAATCCGCATGCATTGCGAAGAGGTTTCGCCAAATCATTACTTGATAAAGGCGCTAGATTAACAGATATATCTAAAGCGCTCGGTCATAGCGATCTTTCCGTAACAACACAGTATTTGTATTTAGATAAAAATGAAGTAGCTGAAAACCTTCGGGAATATTTATAAGTCGATTTTTAGTATATCTCAAACTTTAAATAACGAGGTGTATATAATGGCAAACGCTGTAGACGCAATTAAAACGAAACGAGACATAAATAAAATGAAAAACGCCCTGCATGGACGCGACCAGATGATGTTTATACTTGGCGTTTCTTTAGGCCTGCGCATCTCTGACTTGCTAACGTTGAAAATCGGCGATCTGCGCGGTCAGACGCATTTAAAGTTACGAGAGGGGAAGACGGGCAAGATGCGGCCGATAAAGCTATCGAAAACGGTCCAGCTTGCGACCGCTAAACTGACTGGTCCTGACGATACGTATATCTTCCGATCACGTAAAGGCGTAAACAAGCCGATCAGTCGCGTCCAGGCGTATAATATTCTAAAGGCTGCTGCAGATCGTGCCGGCCTGAATATTGCGATTGGAACGCATACGCTGCGTAAAACATTCGGCTATCAGTTACATGCAAAAGGAATCGATATCACGCGGATTATGAAGATATTCGGTCATAGTTCGGAGGCGCAGACGTTAAGGTATATCGGCATAACTGCGGAGGAGATCGAGGCTGCGTATGAGGCTATCGAGGTATAGGGTCTGCACCAACGAGCCGCGTCTACCGCGGATGGCCGCCCGAAACTCAGGGGGTTGCGTACTGTTACGCCTGTAATACGGGCATGGGGGCACTAGGTTATAGCGTTATTACATAAGAGAGTAGTGAGTTAAACCGCGTCATATCAACGACTCCACCAATATGTGAGCGTATCATTATCGGGACACATTGCGTCCAACTGATAGATGCATGTAACACCGACGTATTACTAATATGCATTATCTTATACATGGTATGCGGCATATGGCGGTCGGTGGGGTGTTGGTGTGGCGCGGCTTCAACGTTGTATAAAATACATACGATTTGTTACGCAGGGTAATCGCCTGCTAACGCTGTTATATCAACATTTATAATTGTCGTTGAATTTAACTCAAGTTCATTCTGTTAAATTCGTTATTCATAAATGTGAATTTAATATACTATCATATAAATAGACAATAAATAAAAAACCGCCGACCCCCCAAGTGCCCCACAAAGGCCGCCTCATCTGCTGTTCGGAGCTTGCGCGCAAAATTTTGAACTCGGGTGGTTGAACGGAATTCAAGACGAAAAAAAGACGCCGGTTTATTCAGCGTCCTCTTCCGTTTCTTTTACTTCGAATAATTCTTCGTATTTGGCTCCGGTTGCTTTCATGATCGATGCGACATGCCAGTCGTAGTGTCTTTCGGAATTATCAAACCGAGAAATCGACGATTGAGATACGCCGGATCTGCGCGATAATTCGGATTGCGACCAGTTTAGCTGCGAAAGAACCGCGCCAAGACGAGGCTTTACCGTAAGTTTCATTTCGATCACCTCGCGTTAATTATAACGGAAAAACTATGCGGAATGTCAGCCTTCGCCGTCTCACGAGCATCCCTCCAAACGCTTCGAAAAGCCTGGGCACCAGGCACGTTTTAAACGAGCATTTCAAAAAAGACGCCGATTATTCAGCGTCACCAACTTCCTCTATTTCGAATAGCTCCTCGACTTCTACTCCGAGCGCTTTCGCAATCGAAAACACGTGCCAATCCTCGTGTCGGCTGTTCTTATCGAATCGCGAAATCGAACCTTGCGGTACGCCCGATGCTTCCGAAAGCCTTACTTGCGTCCAGCCTTTTTCTTTCATAACGGCGTTTAGACGCGGCGTAGCGTTTAATTTCATTTCGATCACCTCTGCGACTATTATACGATATCGAATAACTAGCTATTATAATAATGTGTTGTTCTTAATATTTATGACTTTGTAGCTTTTCTCAAAAATATTATTATGAATACAACACAAACAAAAAAAGATGAAAAAGTAAACCATAAATTTATATTCAAACTAATAGCGAAAAAAGTTATTAGGATTATTACCAGGTTTATAATATAAATCTTTAAAGAGATTTTTTTTCTTTCAAGGTTAGATGTTAATGCAGTCAAGAGTCCAAAAATAAAACACATACAAAAGAAAAATATACCACTTAAAATGTTCGTGGAACAAATTATAGCTAAGAAGAAAAATATTAACGTTAGCATTGTTAAAAAAACGGGTGTGAGTATTTTTTTGATTTTTAAAATAAAACTGAATAAATGTTGATCAAACGTATCTTTAAAAATATCCTCCTCTGTTTCTTTTAATTTTGTCAGGTGCTTTGAAATGATTTCTTTGATTTTTATGGTTTTTTTGTTATCCCTGCTATCTTCTGATAATAAAGTTATTAATTCTTTCGAAATACTCTTATCTAACATAGATAAGTTTTCATAAACATTGGCATAAAAATCTGTTTGTTCTATTTTTTTTGCTTGAAGTAATTCATATTCTTTTAGAATACTCACACAAGCATTTTGAGAGTCTTTCGTCTGTTGTTCCATTTCTGTAATATCTTTATCCTGAGAGCTTTTCAATTCTTTATATAACCAAAGTGAGATGATAAGTACTAATGTAACAGCAAGTGTCGTACTAGTATCTTCATTAAAATAGTTAGATAACTGCTCTATGATACTATTCATTTACTGGTCTCCTCTATTTTATAATGCCTTCAATTGCTTCTCTAATTGTTGACCATTTTTCAAGTCCGCGAGCTACATGCGTACCTTTGCCTGCTATTGTCGCGTATGCTTCGTATGTATTATTGCCTTCAAAAACTCTAACCGATAGATCCCTCTCCTTAAAGAGAAGCCATTCTTGTTTTTCTCCTTCAAATAACATTTTATGATCTATCCTCAATATCCAAGTTGTAAAGAATAATGTCGTCGATGGTGTATGTCTTAGTTGGTGAGAGATTATTTAATACATGCAAGATTTTCTCGATTGTTTCGAGTTCTATCCGTTTGGTTTTCCCTTCGCAAAGATCCCCGATGGTTGCCGGCCTTACTTTTGCCTCAACAGCTAGTTTGTTTTTGGTAATTCCTAACTCATCCAGTATATAGTTCAACTTAAATTCAAAAGGCATTTTCTCTAATCCTCCGTAATTTTATTTTAACCATATTATACAAGTAAAACGGCAGCAGTAAAATATTTTTTAAAAAAACGCAAGAAAACCTCTTGACGTTTTACTTCTGGAGTAATATCATTAACTCAACGAGTAATACTACAGTAGTTAAACCGAATGAAGACATCGACAATCAGATCAGAAGCGAAAATTTCGAATTCTACTAACCCTAGGTTAAATTTCGCACGATTTGCTTCTTATTGCAGTGTTGCTTCTTGATGAGAAATTAAAGGAGGTAATTGGAAATGAACGTTTACTATAGAAAAACTGTTGTTGGTTGGTGGAATATTTATCCGGCAGGTGCGGCCGAGCAGTTCATAAATCTTTCGCCAGAAGAATTCTTTACGCTCTTGCCTCAAGTATCCCGAAAAGCATTTGCTGGTTGCGCTGAAATCAAGCCCGAGGTAGCGCAAGAATTATTCGGTGAGGAGGTGCGGTCGGCATGACGGAAAAATTTAGTCCGAGGAAGGTGGAACTTCACTGGCACGGAGTCGCTTTTGATACGGGGCTGCCGATACACGAGGTATCTGACGCCTGGTTAATGAGTCACGATATCATCGGAAAATACATGGGAGACGATGAACTCGCATTTTACGAAGTTGACAGCTTGGAGAGGAAGGGCGACAGTTTTCATTTATACGAGGCTAATCATCCACGCTTTTTCATGATAGGAACGTCGAAAGTAGGCACGGATCTTTCCAAAATCGATTTTCCTGAACTCGCAAATATGACATTTATGGATTTCATTCGGATTGTTTTCTCACTAGAAAGGGAGGGTTCACGATGAATAAATACAGTGTTTCTAAATCAGCAGTAAAAAACGCGGTAGCTCGTCTCGGTCTTACAAATGCGCAAGCAACCGAACGCATTAATTAAATATGCGCAAGGCTCTTCATTCGTTTGGTCGCTCGAATCAACAAGCGGCAGCCAAGCCGTTTACGATAACTACAAAGAAAAAGTCCGCCTTGTTATTGCCGAAAATGACACCGTACTAGACGTTTTCCCCATTGATTACGCGCTACAGTCACCGCACAACTTATCGGAAGGGGTTTGCCAATCGCTTAAGGAGTCGACTAAAAAGACTCTGATCGCGAAAAGAGACGAGACCCACCGCAAATGGTGCGAAGCTGAACTTGCTTTTCACGAAAATAGTTACGAAATCGCTAAAGTGCGCTTCGAATTAATCGGCGCAAGTGTTGAAGAAGCCACGGCGTTAAACAGCCGTTTAGCGGACCTCTGCTCAGATAACAAGGAACTGCACCAGGACAGATCAGCACTCAGAAAAGAACGGACTGAGTTAGAGCGTGCTCTTGTACCTTATATCTAAGATTGCGGACGGAACTAAAATTCGAGGGGGAAACGAAATGAAAAAAGTACGTTTGGTTCGACACGGTTCGACAGACTTTCCTTATACGGAGACACACGACGCCTATCTCATCGCAGCAGATACGGTAGCATTATGCGACTTTGATACGCTGGGCGGCGGCAGGTTTGCGTTTTACGACACTGGCGGCCTAACGCGGAAGGATGACGGTTATCACTTATACGACGATGCCCACCCGGCATCATTCGCGTTCGAGTTTGCCAAGACGACGGCGGCCCTAAAGAAGCTCGACGGTCGGGAATTAGCGAATATGAGTGTCGCGCAGTTCGTGCGCCTATTCTTCACTGGAGGCGGATGCGATGTATAAAGCAGGCACAACCGTACATTATTGGGGCGTTAAGGCAGACGGGCTGACGTGGCTATCAGCCGAAGCCATGACCGGCAGAATACTAAGCCGCAACACTGACGATAACACATACGTAATAGAAGGGCGATCCGGGACTGCGCATGCGGTTCCGGAAAGATTAATCGAAGTAAGACGCTGAGAAGTAAACCATAGCGGCTCGCCTTCGCCACTTGAAACCGTGGCTTTGGCGTCCGCAGTTATTTTATTTAAGTACCTTTATCGCGATTATAAATATCTGCAACGACTGAATTTGAAGGAGTTGCTATGTTTTAAATATCGGATAGTCTAGTACATGGATTGCGTTATATCTAAAGATGAGCACGACTGATTAAGATATGCCAGCAAGTAAGAAAACGGCTGTATCCCTTACGGCTCTAAGTGCGGACCTCATTATGTGAATCACCCGAAATGCAGGGTATTTAGTTAATTTCTCACCCAAAATGCAGGGTATTTTTAGAGTTGTTTCTGATATGCCGACTATACGCAATCATACCTGCTTATGTAATAGAAGGATTGAACATTTCGTCGATAACTCGGTGACTTTTACCCCGATATGCTGTCTTACGTAATAGAAGGACATAAATAACGATATTCCAATGGCAGAAACCCGATAATTTACGCCGTTAGTTATCTATGTATTATGAGGGCATAAATTAATTTCGCAGAAACCCTATAATTTTCTGCATTATGCTGTCTTACGTTATGGGAACGAAAAA
Organism: Bacillus sp. 11C; assembly: GCF_055486375.1. NCBI lineage: Bacteria > Bacillati > Bacillota > Bacilli > Caryophanales > Bacillaceae > Bacillus > Bacillus sp. 11C. The sequence continues at coordinate 161,381 of NZ_JBUPVZ010000007.1, read as the reverse complement.
AACAGAAACTTAACGATAAATACCCATATTTTAGCGCCTTAGCTGTCTATACGTAATAGGAGGCAAAATTGTTAGGTACATACCCTACATTTTAACCCGTTTTGTTGTCTATACGTAATGAGAACTACGTTAACTTAACGGCAATATCAACATTTACCCCGATATGCTGTCTTACGTAATAGAGGGATTGAACATTGCGTCATCTTTTTTTCGATGGTACTATTCTCAATTACGGAAAACTAATTGATAATGAACACGACTTTATTCGTACAAATCGGCAAAAAACACGACTTTATTCGTACACCCGAAAAGTGGGTTCGTGCTTAGAGCTGCAAGGGATACAGCGATTTTAGGCCGCCAATCACTTCTTAGTCTTGTAAATCACAAGCCTCTGGAACTTCGGCTTCGCCTTCGTCCAGTGTTAATCGCGATCAAGGACTTATTAATTAATATCTGCGCGTATGTAGGGAACGAAGTGACCGGAGTTAGCGCTATGTTTAAATACATACGGAAAGAACAGCGTTAGTATACCGAAGTTAATTACGCTAACCTAACGTTAGTATAGTGACTTTTACGGCGTTAGCTGTCTATACGTAATAGAGGGACGTAAAGCTACGTAAAACTTAACGGAAAATATACACGTTTTTGTTCGTTGGCTGTCTTTACGTACCAGGAGAGCAAAATTTGTAACGAGTAGCACGGTATCAACATTTAGCGCCTTAGCTGTCTATACTTTAAAAGAGGATTAGTTTGTACCACTGGATCGAGTGGTGCTTTTTTATTTGATAAAAATGTAGTGAAACTATAACAAATTTGAAAGGAAGACGAAAATGACTCCAAAAACAATGCGGATGATTCGTCTTGCGTACGGGATGACGCAGAACGAATTTGCTGACCGTTTAGACTGCTCGCAACAACTTATTGCAATGATTGAAAGAGGAGAAAGAAGGCTGTCTAAAAGGATGAGAGGACGGCTTGAACACGTTTTTGATTTAGATGCGGATAAAATCGAAACTATTCAAAGACTAAAGGGGATGTTTGAGGATGGGGAATCGAATTGCTGAACAACGCCAGTGGATGAACTTATCGAATGGGGCCAAAAGAGATATCTTTGCGGTAAAGGAAAATGCGTTGATCGAGGACGGGAGAATCTACAATAAAAACGGGACTGACGTTTCTCATCTTGTAGAGGTGGTCACTAAAACAACTGAAGAACAAGTCAGAGCGCTTCAAGTAAAAGATGACCTAACAGCGCATGTGTCCGAGAATGGCGGTTTTGTAACAGCTTTCTTTAACGCTAGAGTTACCATGGAGTCTCAATTTCAATCACTTAATCAATCTGACTTAGCACGTTTGATGTTTATTGGGACATACACAGGATGGGGAGACGGTCAGTTAAAATATGATAACGGGAAACCGATTGATAGATCCGGTCTTAAAAATCTCGTAGGCTTGAGCCCGAATAAATTTAAAGACTTCTATGAAAACCTAAAAAAAGAGGCCGTTCTTCGCGAGGAAGGCGACGGCATTTTTATGAATTCGGCGGTATTCTACCGCGGGAAACACTCCGATATTAAGCGGGTAACGAGAGATATGCAATATACACGATTGTTTCGGGATACTGTCCGTGACTTATACGAGATGTATAACGGGAGGACAATAAAGCAGCTCGCAATTATTTACGCTGTTTTGCCGTTTGTTAATTTCAACTTTAATATTATCGCGTACAATCCGAATGAGTCGAACGAAGATCTAGTCGAACCTATTCCACTCGACAAATTAGCGGCATTACTCGGTTACAAAGACACTAGCAGGTTTAAGGCAGCACTTAATAAGATCGAGTACGAAGGAAAGCCGGTTTTTGGTTTCTTTGAAATCAGCGGCGATCGTAGAAAGAAAAAGACAATTCTGAATCCGCGAGTTGTGTATGCGGGCAAAGGGAATACATTAGCGGCAATCAAGGCGCTTTTTAACTAAATAAACTAGAAGAGGTCATCCGATGATGCTCGTTACCGGGCGGAGGGTGGCTTTTTTATATGGAGGTTTTTACAGATGGAACGCAATGAGCTATGGAAATCACGGAAAGGGTGGATCGCCGGCTATACGGAAGACAAGGATCTCATTCGGAGGGTGAAACGCTATAAGAAAGATTGGACGATTGCTGCGGATTACATTAAAAACGGCTGTCTAGTAGGCGTCCATTTTAAAATACCTATTGAACAGAGGCGCGCGGCAGAAAGAATGTTCAATACGAGACTATCAAATTTTTAACAAAACAAGAGGCTACAAGCCTTTATTTAGTCGGCACAACTATTCCTATTAGAAAGAAAATCATCCGGCTATTTTCATGTCATTTTCAACGATTATCTGTTCATTACACCTATTTTGAGGAGGTATTAGCTTGTATGGAGTTGTTGTTTATGTAAAACCTGACGAAGTGCTCACGGTTGACGCGGAAACAGGTGAAATATTGCGAAAGATTAGCGGCTGTCACCGAGACTTACTCGTGTCACAGGCGCTTTTTTACTGCCGGAAGGCCGGCGAAGTACCCACAATCGCTTATCAAAGGGAGGAAGACGCATGTACTGCGTATCTAAAATGACCGAATTTTGGGGTAGTTACGGAGAGTCAGGGAGCTCGTATATTCGCGAAACAAAAGGCGGCAGTTTTACGGGCTTACTACCGGGCGACGTTGCGCTTATCGAGCTTGATACAGAAAGAGGCATCTATATGGTGACAGGCCGTGACGGCGGCATTATCGCGCTGTCTACTGTCCGGTACAACCCTAAAGCGACTGAGCTCGAAGTCCGACGTGAGCTTTTCAATGCGGCCACCGATGTCGCCTATCATTACGGCGCTAAAAATGCGTTTGTTGTGCAGGGGGTTGATCGAATACCAGTAAACGTGTACGAGGTCGGACTTCTCACTGCCGAGGGGGATGAAAGATGAAACATACGCTTTATATAACGAAGGTGAGCGATGAAAAGCGGGTCGTTTATGCCTATCTCGTTACTAATTACCAAGGCATAAAGACGTCCGGCCTGTTTGTTACCGCAGGCAAGCACAAATACGATGGCAGCCGCACCGATCACATTGCTCTTCAGCGTAGTCTAAGGGCTGCGTCAGAGTTGGCGGGGGTGGTCGACTTGAAAATCGTTTTCGATCAACCACTTATCGACTTAGCGTTTGAAATGGTCGAAGTTGCGGTTCCGAAATATCCTTCACTCTACCAGACTTCTGCGCGGCTTATGGGGCGGTTCCAGTCTCATGAATTCGCTTCTACTATCTTTACAGATATGGAGGCAGGTCCGGAAGAAGTAAGCGCGATTGATGAAGCGATGGAAATGCTGGACGGATGTCGTTCGTTAAAGGGCCGGATATTACTGCTAAAAAACTACCTTATTCATGCTAAAAATATTATTTCATAGGGGGGTTAGGATGAAATTCGAATACTCGGAAGAATTAAAAGGGAAATTATCGCACCTGGAAGAGCTAGAAAATCAAAAAAAGAGAACTAATGAGAAGTTGCAGGAGCATGATGAAAAGTTAGCGGAAGAGCTTAAAAAAGCTGAGGAAGCTTTGGAAGTGGCCGTAATGGAGTTAGCGCTTGATCCATCTCCTGCAAAGAGAACGAAAGAGCGTAAGGCGAGAGAGATGGTAGAGTCGCTACGGCTAGAAGTTTCGGGTGGGAGCGAAAGGAAAAGATCCGTTAAACAGGTGCATGATCGAAAAATACAGGTTGCGAAAGAGGACATACTTCGGACTTTATCGGCTGAGGTAACTGAACACAAGGAAAAATACGAGCAGTCGGCACTCGATCGAGTCCGTAAAGCCAAGATGGAATACCTAAAGGCCGCGGCAGGTTATCACGATTTAATTGATTTACAATGCCGGCAAACCTATTTTGATATGGCCAGACAGATAGGTGAGACACAACTCGCCACTCAAAATGGGCTTTTCGAAAAATATAGGCCGAGAATTTACGTTAACGAACCGATTTTCACATACAGACCTAGCGGTACGAACCCTTACGGGATTATCGAACCTGAAATACATCGCGCATGGACCAGAGGGGAACTCCCTGCTGAATAAGGCGTTAAAATCGGCAAGAAAACAATGGAGGAATTTTATAATGAGTAAACTTGATGTAATGATTCAGAGCTACACACAAGCTGAAAAAATTCGCGAATCGGTTAAAGGCTTTGTTATGGAAGCTAAACAGGGCCTTGAAAAGCGTGAAACAGAAATCCTCCGGGATGCTACTCTTACGCGTGCCGGCCAAGAACAGCACTTAGAAAAAGCACGCTCTCATTATTTAAAACAACTTTTAGGGCAACTTCAAAGTGCTAAAAAGGAATTCGAAAAGTCTTCCGAAAGCGCGGTCGCTTTTGCGGACGAAATTCTTCTTGCTGACCCGGAAAGACCGTCCGCAGCAGTAGAAGCCGAATTTGAGCGACGTCTTACTGCGCTTAGAACGGATACTATACTCGCGACGAATACAAAATCAGGATTGAGTAAGCTAGATTCTTTCGTCAATGCGATCGATAACCCGTATTTTGCTCGAAAAATGATGGATGAATTCCCGGCGTTGGCAGCCTCTTTTGTTAATAAAGACGTATCGAGCCAACTAAAGCTCGGCCATATAAATACGAAGCTGATAAGTATGGCGTCTACCGAGGAACAAAAACAAGCTCAACAGATTAAGGAGTCCGCCTTGAGTAAAAAAGAACAGCCACTTATTCCGGAATATGACCAGTATTACAATGTAGCGACAAAAACGTTTGGTCCTCAGATGGCCGACTACCTTCGTAATCCTGAATCGTATTCCGGCCAAGAGTAATTTAATAAAGTCCGAATGAAGCAGGGTGTCCGTAATGGGCGCCCTTTTTATTTTACCTAAAAGGAGCGAGTGAAATGGGAGAGATAATTCCTTTTGTCACGAAAGAAGAAGCGGACAGAGTCGCCTATGCGGTCGGTGTTATCGAATGGCTCACAGAAAAGGTCTTAAAAGGCGAGTTAGACTTTACCGACGGGCAAGAATCAAAAATCGCTGAAGCAACTGAGGTCTTAAATCAGTACAGCGCGGAGGAACTTTTGATTTTCTTCAATCGTCCGCAGGAAGGCGATAAAGAATGAGCGGAACAACAGTCGGAGAAATTAAGGCGCGGCTAGTTCTAGATACGAACGAATGGAGCCGGAGGCAGGCGCAAGTAAGAAATGATCTGACGCAAATGGGACGGTCGTCCGAAAACGTATCAAAGCAAATGGGCCTCGTACAAAAAGCGTCGCTTGCGGTCGGAGGCGCGGTCGCTGCGGGCATAGGTGTATCCGTCAAAAAGGCGGCTGATTTCGAAGCTGCCATGTCGAACGTTAAAGCGATAAGCGGCGCGACCGGACAGGAATTCGAGGACCTGAAAAACATCGCGTCTAAAATGGGCGCAGAAACGAAGTACACAGCGGTCGAAGCTGCGGAAGGTCTTCAGTACCTTGCGATGGCCGGCTTTAGCGTAAAAGATCAGGTCGCCTCTTTACCATCGGTACTTAACTTAGCGGCGGCATCAAACGAAAGTCTCGGACGTTCGGCGGACATTGTATCGAATATCATGACCGGTTTTGGCATCAAAGCAGAAGAGTCCGGCCGTGCTGTTGACGTTCTCGTCAAGACGATGACAACCGCGAATACCGACCTGCCACAGTTGGGCGATGCGATGAAATACGTAGCCCCTGTCGCGCAATCTCTTGGCTATTCGATGGAAGATACAGCGACAGCCGTTGCGAAAATGTCTGACGCCGGTATTCAGGGATCGATGGCAGGTACGGCGCTTCGTGCTTCGTTATTGCACCTGGCGAATCCTGTCGGGCAGTCAGCTAAAGCGATGGAAAACTACGGTATCGAAGTGGAAGACGCTCACGGAAATCTTAAGCCGTTGCCGGAATTAATCGGACATATCGCGGAAAGATTTGATGGTATGACGTCAGCACAAAAAACGGCAGCGGCGGCGCAATTAGTCGGAACCGAGGCAGCGTCCGGATTCGTAACGCTTTTAGGTGTCGGAGAAAAAGGGCTGCGCGATTACTCTAAAACGCTACAAGACGCAGGCGGTACGGCCGATCGTGTAGCTAAGACACAGATGGATAACCTTAACGGATCATTCGAGAAATTTAAATCGGCGCTCGACGGGCTCGGCATCAAAATCGGTAATGAGTTCTTACCTGCTTTCCGAAAAATAGTCGATACAGGTACGCAGATCATCGATTTCCTCAACAAGCTGAACCCAGGCATCATTACGACCGGACTCGAAATGGCAGGTACGGCCGCAGCGATTGCGCTTGTAGCGTCGTCGGCGGTTAAACTCGGCATAGCACTGCGAGGCTTGTTCGTTGCGATGGGCCCTGCCGGATGGATTATAACGGGGCTTTCGATCCTTGGCGGTCTTTTAGTCGGCGTTAAAGCCGGATATGACGAAATGAATACGGTCAGTCTCGAAGCTGCAAACGCAAAGCAGAAAGAGATTGATTCGCTTAACGGGCTGATAACTGAATTCGATAAACTCCAAGCGAAAACGAAGTTGACATCGGAAGAGTTTGCGCATTACCTCGATTTGAACGATCGGATTAAGTCCGAGACGAATGCGGATTCGATTAAACGGATGAAAGACGAGCAGGCGGGGCTTCGAGAGAAATCGGGGTTGACGAATAGTGAATTTGATCGGTATTTGTCGCTGAACGATCAGATCCTAGATAAAGCGCCGCAAACAAACAGAGCAATTAGCGAACAAGGAAACGCTTTTGCCAAAAACACGAAAGCCTTAAAACGCCTAACAGACCAAAAGGCGGAAGATCTTCGTATTGAATTAGAGTCTCAGCGGGCGAATCTAGAATCGAAAAGATCCGATGATCTCAAAGAAAAGGCTCGCCTGCAAGAGAAAATAAATGATCTTACAAAGACATATTACGATAACGAAACGAAAGTGGAAGAACAACTCAAAAAGGTAAAAGCTATAGAAGAAGAGATTAGCAGCGCTAAAGCAGCCGGTAATACAGAAGAAGCTGCCAAGAAAGAACAGATACTCGGAACAGAAAAACGGATTCTTAGCGAGCTTCAGGATCAGCTAGGCACAAGCGGCGAAAAGCTGTTGAGTAAAAAAGAGGAACTGCAAAAGATTAATGAAGAACTCGCAAAACTCGACACAGTGAAGCAGAAAATGGTCGATCTTGAACTTCGACAGGTTGGTTTGACTGCGAAAAAAGGTGAGGGCGTAAAAGTTATCGATAAGGAAATAGCGAGATTAAAAGACGCCAGAGCCAACCTCGTAAACAACACGTCAGCCGCCGACAAGAAGAAGCAAGAGTATCGAAAGTCATTAGACGCAATCGATAGCGAGATATCCAAGCTAGAGAGTGCAAAAGGACGCGTCCAAGAAATCACAACGGCTGCGGAAACTATGAACGCCACCTTAAGTAAAGATATTACGAAACGGATTACGACAATCACTTCGGATGTCTCGATGAAAACAGAACGTGCCGTAAGTCGCGGAAGAGGTAACGAAGGTACTTACCACACCGGAGGTATTATAGGACGCGGTCAGATTAACAAGCTTCACACCGGAGGCCTCGCATCTAAATTCGCAGACCGACCGATGAGTCACGAAGTTGATATTCGCGCGCTCCGTAACGAAATGGTGTTAACCGAAGCTCAGCAAGCGAACCTTATGCGGATGATTGACGCAGGGCATACGGCGGCTACGAGCGGCAGCCCGGCCGTTTCAGCCGAGATGCTTCACGTTTTGAAGGCGATTGAATCGGGTGTGAACCGAGACGGTTCGATCCATATAAGCATAGATGGTCATACGGTTGCCAACGCTACTTTTCCGTACTATGATCGGAAAATGTCGGATGAAGTTGGCATGGCGCAGTTGTTGGACGGGCGGTAGGGATAACGAACCAGGGCGGCATTCCTGCCGCCTTTTTAGTTTCGTTGGTCATACGGTTGCCACTATAAAATATAAGATGCTTTCTATACTCTTGCATATCTATAGCTTCTTTTAATAAAAGCATGATGGTATCTTCCCTTAGAAGGAGCGGACAATAGGCCTTCATACACACCCTGAGGTACATCAAAATAATCGTAAGTGCCGCTTTTAAAAACAATCCGTAACACTTTGGATTGGGGATCGTAGCCAACAGCACTTAAATTTGAAGAGTTAACGGGGACTAAGTTCATAGTATCACCTCCATTTGGTATATATTTCTGCAAAAAAGATCAAAATACCTTCAAAAACTAGTCGAAAGGATGAGAAAATTGTTGGAATTTAAAACGTTAAAAGAAATCGTAGAGCAGCTTAAGGATTGCGGATATGAATGCGAGGCAGGTCCGTTAGTGAATAACGTAGCTTTTCAAAAGCTTGCGGAATTGGCTGATGTCGAAATACGAGAGCAACCGTGATCAAACGGAGTCTCTATTGAGATGTCTGAGTAATATTTTAAAAAATAAACTCTTTTTATACCTTGCGCGGTTGAGGCGCTATAGTCTATAATCGGAATTAACAGAATAAGGACGTTCAATGTGAGTCGCATGACTTAACGATGACTTAACGCTTATATACCAACGTTTGGCTTACCGAATGACTTTTCGGATCACTTGCGGATACCTTGACAGGGTAGAGGTCGCTGGTTCGAGCCCAGTCGGAATCATAGCTTAAACCCTTGCGCAGCAAGGGTTTTTTACTTTTCATTAATAAAGTCGGATTATCAAATTTGCAAGTTGTTGGCGAACTTGATTTTTTGGCTTCGAAATCTATTGACCGTCTCTCTTTTTTAAGGACAAATTGTTGAAAAGATAAGCTGTCTTATCAGCTGATTTTATTGTTGCATGGCAATAACAATACTATCGAATGTAGTTCGATTACCGGCGTGACTCAGTAATCCAGCAAGATTTCAGGTTCTAATATAATGCATGATATTGAGTTAGAAGCGCATCAAAAACCTACTCAAGATAAGATAGATGAAATCCACAAAGAAGATGATGAAGCTAAATATCAAAGATAAAGTTTATAAACTTTCAGTGGATTCTGACGAAGCGAAAGCTCAAGTCAAAGACTTGGAAAAACAGCTTCAAGAACAACAGGAAGCATTAGATGAATTCATTAAAGATCGTAGCAACACAAAACGGAAAGAAGCTCTACAAGATCAGCTTGAAAAAGATCAGGACGCCATAAATGATAAGTACGACAATTTAACGAATGACGAAAGAGCATTTAAGAAGATTGAAGACAAACTCATGAATGGAAAGATAACTGATATCACCAAGCAATTGAACGAGTTTTCAAAGTTTATTAACAGCAATATGGAGTCTATCGGTAAGAGCATTTCAAACAACCTGATTGATAAGCTAAAAGAGGCTTCAAATGCCCTCTCCACAGTAGTTAAGGGGAACACAACCGGTAAAAAAGTATCGTCATTTGATACAGGCGGGTACACTGGAACAGGCTTAGGTGCTGGTAAGCTTGCATTCCTGCATGACAAAGAACTTATTTTAAATAAGACAGATACAGAGAACATGCTTCAAGCTGTAAAAGAAGTACGTAAGCTATCTAATAGTGATTTAGAAGCTGAGAAGCAAGTTAAACCCGGCCTAAGCAAGTACAAAGATATTCTCAGTTCTGTATCGTTTGAAGCCGGGAAACTTGGATTGCCAAACCTAAATGCAAATGTAAAGACGAATGTTCCAAATTCCATAGTGAACAATAACACTGAAAACTCAACGGTTAATAATGATTTTAAATTCCAAGTTACAGTTAATGAATCAGGAAATCCACAAAAAGCAGTTGATTTGATGTACAAACAATTTGTTAATGGACTAAAACAAAGTGGTATTAACCTAAATTTCAATATGAGATAAATAAATTTAAAGCGTATTACATAGTGGAAATACGCTTTTTTGTTTATTTTTGGATTTGGATATAGGATAATGGTATTAATAATAAACAACGGTAAGTTGATCTAATTGCAATGGGGGGAGTTATATTGAAAGTAAGGAAAAGAGGAAGGCTTGAAACTTTTGAAACCATGGGAAAATGGTGGACAAAGGATAATCCAGATAAAATGGTAACCGGGACATTAAAGTATACTCCTGAAGAAATCACGCTTGATTTAATTGGGGTTCTTGGTGAAGATTACTTTCTAAACTTTGAAAATGAAACACCAGAAGAAATTTACGGAATATCTGTAGGTGGAGAAAGCTTTAAACTTGATGTCTTAAATAGAAGTGGGGCTAGATCTTCTTGGCCAGGCGTACCTATTGAAACCTATAACGTGAGAAGTTTTTTAGCAGGTAATTATACAGAAGAATTTCCTGAAAGTTTTGATAATGTATTGTTTAGCGCAGATTACTTAACTCCCTGGATTGATCCAGGGGTATTTGAAGAAGAACGATCAACTAAAGATAACTATTATAAAATAGAATATTTTCCTCCAGAAACAAAAGAATACAAGATAAAGAGCATTAACACCACTATTGAAGAATATTTTATTGGGAATACAAAAAGAGATTTTATTTCAAAGGTAGAGATCAATGCTAGTCATACTTCCTGGTTTAAAGTAAGTCCAGATGAAAACAAGAATCTGACTTGGTTTTTGGATATAGTTCGTTCTTTTAAAGGCTTTTTAAATCTTTTATTAGATTATACTACATCAGATGAGCATATTTTATTTAGGGTGTTTAAAAAGGAAGAAAAAAGATATTTAGAATACAAATATTTTGAGAGTATTAAAGAAGTTAAAAAGAAAAAAAGAAATATTCAGTTCCTATTTAAGTATAATGATGTAAAAGAAAACCTTGAGTCAATACTAAATAATTGGTTTGAAAAAGAAGAGAAGCTAAAAACGATAATAAGTTTTCACTTAGTTAATTTTGAAAGATTATATCTTGATACTAAATTTATTAATTCTGTTCAAACATTAGAAATCTTTCATAGAAGATTCTATGAAGGAGCTAAAATAGACCAAGAATTATATAGTGATAATACAAAAAAAATAAAGCAATTTATTATTGAAAATATTAAGGACGAAGAAGTAAAATCCTTCTTTTTAAATAAATTCAATCATGGCAATGAATATAACTTAGGGAGAAGATTAAAAGAGTTAATAAATGGGTTGTCACAGGATGTTAAAATCTTTTTAATAGGGAATAGCGAGAATAGAGATCGTTTTATTCAAAAAGTAGTTGAAACAAGAAATTATTTAACTCATTTTGATTATACGAATAAAAAAATGGTTCTTGAAGAACCTATTGGAAAATTTTATGCTGCATATCGAATGAAGGTAATTCTTATTTTTATTGTCTTGAAAGAATTGGGATTAGAAGAGGAATTAATATTTAAGAAGGTTAAAGAGCATAGAACAATGAGTACATTCTTGGATCAAAGTAAAGAGGTTTTAAATAAGAAGAAGTAAAATTAATTTAACCCTATCCAGTTTAAAGGATAGGGTGTTTTATTACTCATAATTATTGATGCACTCGACAGCCACACACGCAAATAAAGTGTACATGCTTGTTCCCACTCCAGTTACAAACATAATTAGTTGATTTTTTTTGACATGAAGGGCAAGTTACACCAGGTTTAATGTTAGGTTCGCCGTCATGCTGTTCATAAACCTCTAATACATCATCAAACATTTTAAGCACTCTTTTTAGTTCTTCATCAAGCTCCTTTGTATTTTTTCTTTGCTCATCCTTTTCACCTCGCACTGAGTAGCCTAAGTTCTTATCTAATACAAAAAAGCCCATTATAGGGCTGCGCTTTATAGATCTGCTTTTTTACGCTGACGGAGTCTGATAATAAGATACAACTCCTATTATTGCTAACACGATGAATACGGCTAGGATGCTCCATAACGTTATTTTAACGCCCTTTGTCATCTTATGCCCCTCACTTTTTATTAAGTTCCAACCGGTCTCTCTGCAATTTGGATATCAGTTCCGACTGGTTTTTCACTAAATTGAATGTCTGACTGAGTAAACAAACTAGCGCCAGCAGCTAACCCACTTAAGATAATAGCTGTAACAGACACACGAAGTATTAATCTTTTCATCCTATTCCCTCCAACTGCCTCATTTTCTTTTCGGCTAAAATTGCTCGCTTAGAAAATTCTAGAGCATCCTTATAACATTCTTTCTTCTCGCAGTAATGAGAGATAATCAAGGAAAGATCAAGAACACTGTCTAAGTCATTCTTTTCCTGAAGGAAATGAATGTAGCTCCAACATTGCTCGATGGTTTCCTTTTGATTATCTTGAAGAAGTGCATAAATGATGTTTATTTTAGCCTCATACACTTTATTCTCTTTCTGGGTTAAATTTTCCTGTCCTTTTTTGTAATAATATACAGCTTTATCTTTTTGACCCATGAGGAATAACTCTTTGGTAGCCATGTAAAGAGAGTTAATGTAATAAACTGATTGTCTCCACTCTTTATTTCTTATGGATTTTCTCAGTGCGTTGAGACAGTCTTGGGATCTATTTGCTGCTGAGTATGTAATACTTAAATTGTGATGAATTTGCGCTTCGAAAAATTTATCATCAAGCTCTTTTGAAATTCTAATGGCTTGGAAATAAGCTTCTTCAGCTTTATCAAACTGGCCTAGATCTGTATAGTTAGTTCCTACAACCATAAGTGCAGTTGCATACTTCCTTTTGTAATTTTCATTCCCTTTATAGATGTTAAGTGCGTTGTTTATATAATTTAGTGAAACAATACTCTGACGGAGCATCATGTACATTGATGCCACTTTAGAATAAAATTCAGCAGCTTCAATTTCATCAGGAATAATGGATAACTTTTTCTCAGTAATTTTAAATAGGCTTATGGCATTCTCAAAGTTTCGATTGTAGGATTCGTATAACGCCTCAAATAAAAAGAAGTAGTACTCTATCATGTTATCTGTTTTTTGAATTTCTCTCGCATGTCTTTTGTTGAAGTAGGAATGCTTTGGAAAGTCTGTTCCTTTTACTTGATACATCATCATTTTATGTCTCTCTTCAAGTAGAGAATAATACATTAATACTTCCTGATCTTCTTCCATGTCATCAAATAAAGATTTGACTGCGTTAAAATATTTTTCAGCAGTCTCAACATTCTGCTGTTTTATAGCCATATACCATTCATTTAAGAAATTAGCAACATATTCAGAAGCAAGTTTACTCATAATAACCCCTATTTCTGTCAAGATTCTAAATTATCAAACAAATGTTAACACAACTTTAACATTAAATGTAATATATAGAAAAAATTTTCGACATAGCGCAACTCTGATTTCGTGATGACGCAATTAAACTCAAGGGATAATATACCTAATTTTCAGGATGCGAAAGAACAAATTGCTTAGGTCTTGTATATCGATTATAAGGAAATGTCCTTTTTCCGAAAATGAATTGAGTAAAAATAACTATTTCCATTGGAGGGTTTTTAATGTTTGGCCGATCTTAAAGCTATTAACTCTCCTAAACTATGGTAAAATTTTAAGTATTGAGTGTTAAAAAAAGGAGAATGAAATGAAGGTATTTGAAGCTGATTCATTGCTCTCAGAAGCGGATAAAAGAACCAAAGAGTATAAGGAATTAAGGTCACAAATGGTGAAGCTAAGAAAAGCTTTTCAAGACGTAGCTAACCTGGATGACAGTGAGTTTTCCGGCAAGGGCGCTAACAATATCAAAGCATTTTATCATGATCATGTCGGCGTAACAGATCAATGGATTGATTTAATTGATATGAAGATTGCTTTCTTAAGCAGCGTTTCTGCAAAACTTGAAGAAGCAAAGTTATCAGATTCTTACATAGAAGAATCTTTTCTAGAACATGAGCTGGCAAACGCTTATACAAAATCAAAATCCATTATGTCTGAACAGAAAAAAGCAATGAAAGACATTCTGAATGACATCAATGACATCTTACCTCTTGAAATATTCTCAACAGAAGACTTCAAAGACAAGCTTTCTTCTGCAGATGACAAACGTGAGAAGACTGTCGATAAATTGAACAAGCTTGATGAGGATTTAAAAACAGAGTACGCTGAGACTGAGCCAAACGAACAATTCATTCAACAAGATTTTAAAAAGCTGCAGGAATCTACAGGCAAAGGGAAGAACGCCACACCGATTCACTACAACGCCAAAGCGTACAGAGAAAGTGACATACATAAGAAAAAAGGCGATATTGAGAAGCATTCTGAAGCTTATTTAAACGTGAAGAAAGAAGAAGCTAAAGAACGTGAAATTAAAGAATTAAAGAAAAAACTTAATGATGGTGTTTCTGACCCTGATGAGTATTTAGAGATTGCTAAAAAAGTAGGTTATGAGAATCTTGAGCCGGCTCAAGTACAGCTTGCTGTGCAAATCGAACAGGCCAAACAGATGGAAGAAGCAGGAGAAGTCACCTGGGATATCGTAAAGGGTGTAGGAGTTGGTTTATATGATGTCGGAAAAGACACTGTAACCGGTATTTGGGACTTCATCACCGATCCAGGAGAAACATTGTCAGCACTGGGCAATGCAGTTATTCATCCAGTGAAAACATATGACGCTATTTCAGCGGCAATTGAAGAGTCTTATCAAAAGGATATGGTGAATGGAGATGCCTATTCTAGATCAAGATGGGTAACGTATGCAATTGGTTCAGTGGCTGCAGCTGTTGTTGGAACAAAAGGTGCAGGAGCCATTAACAAAGCAGATGCAGCAGGCAAGGTAATAAATAAAGCTAGTCAAGCAGGGAAGAAAATTAAGGACGTCAAGATTCCAGATATGTTGCCTTACAACCCTAAGTATAAGCTTGCTCTAGCTGATAACGTACCATACAATGTGGTTAATAGCCAAAACCTTAAGAATGAACTTTTGACTAATGCGAAGAAATTACCAGATGGAACAAGAAAGCCGTTTACTGGACAAAAGATTAATCCGCCATGGTTAAATAAAGAAAAGTATGAAGCGTATGAAATAGAGGGTAAGGTAAAGGCGAAGGGGAAAGTTAAAGATATAAGCCGAAGAGTGTATACTATGAAAGATATAGATATTAATCAAAAAAATCGTAAAGGCCTTACGAATCTTCAACTGATGAAAAATGGTAACGCTCCGTTTGCAAAAGACGGCACACAGATTAATTTACATCACCTGATTCAAGAAGAACCTGGCCCAATGCTTGAAATTCCAAATAGCCTACATACTAAATATAGCGGCATTATCCATAAGCTTAAATCTGACGGCGAAAGCTTCAGAAACGATCCAGTTTTGAAAGCCCAGTATGATAATTTCCGAGATAGGTATTGGAAGTGGAGAGCAAAACAATATGAAAAATAAAAAAGGAATGAGAGATATCAATGGACTTATATGAAAAAACCATAGAATTTATAACTGAAAATAAAGCAGACAGTTATTTTACTGGAGGTATAGGTGAAGAAAAGATTATTAATATAGAGAAGGAACTTCAATTACAACTTCCTGATAGTTACAAATGGTTTCTGAGAAACTTTGGCTCTGGTGGCTTATATGGAATTGATACTTTAGGGTATGACTATGGGGGAGCTTCTGTAGTTGAAACCACAGAAGAATATCGTAATCATTTTAATTTATCTGAGGGACTTGTTGTAATAGAAGATATTGATTTTTTTGCATATGCCTTAGATACTAACAAAATGAACAGTAATAATGAATGTCCTGTTTTTATTTGGGATAGAGTGCTTGGATACCAAGACAAGCTAGCCGATAGCTTTATTGAGTTTTTCTACAAAAGGTTGCTTGAAAAAAAAGAAAACTGGGAAGAAGATGAAGACTGGGACGATTAATCAGAACGAGATAACCCCCTCACAAACTGTGAAGGGGTGTTTTTTATCTGAAAATAGAAGCTGAGCAGGCTCTAACCAGCGTCTCATATTCTTTAAGGTCAATTGTTATTAATTTCTCATTATTTTTCTTACAATCATCTATCTTTTGTTGAAAGTTTTTAATATCAGTTGTACTAACTCTGAATGGCTGTAAGTTCATGTGCAACACCTCCTTTAAAAGAAGCATAGCACATATCAAATGAAAAATGTGGGAGCTCCGTCAGTGTAGATTACTTGAACAAACTTCTCATAATTTTACTCAGTTATTCAATCTTGCTTCAAGTTCAAACACACGTTTATTAAGAACGTCAGTCTTCTTATCTACATTCTGCAGCTGTTTAAGATGAGCCGTAATATCTTGAGGTTGGTTTTCCTCAAGTCGGTCTAATTTAACGTTAATCTGATTGAATTCCTTCTTTGTTTCTTCTCTAAAGGAATTCAATTCGGATGACACACCGTCAATCTTCTTATCAATTTTCTTTATCTCATCCAATATAGCTTGAAGCATATTGTTCTCCATCCCGTTCACCTCTCCGTACAGTATAACAGCTATTGCAATACTTTTGATCCTCGGAAATTCCGATGAGTAGAATATTTCAATGGTTTTGTTTAACGAATTAAAAAATAAAAGCAATACTTTTGCTTAAGAGTCTGAGTCATTGATTTCAACTAATTCAACTACATCCTGTATCGGGCACTCAAGATACTCACAAATTTTAATTATAACTGAGAGTGACACTGCTTCCCCTTTAGACATTTTAGCAAGAGTTGCTGATGAAACATCAAGGTCATTCCTTAAATCTATTTTACGCTTATCTTTTTTTATAAGAGTGATTTCCATCGGTTTATAACTAGGTCTTAACTTCATAATACACCTCAAGGGTTTTTCTTTATTATAGCACATTGCAAAACTTCAGATTTAACTTTTTAAACATTTTTTTCGTAAATGCATTGACTAAGTTCAAAATAGGTAATATAATATGTTTAGAAAGTTAAACATCACGTTAGAAAATATGAATTAGGGGTGAGTGATTTGAAACGCATAATCATCCGTAGGAATGACTTAGGTAAATTGCCCGCAATACTCTTTTACAAGCAATTCGCAATAGCTGGCGAAGATGGTCAAGTTCATCTGTATCACGTCTTAAAAAGAGGAGATGGGACGTACGATAGCCTTCATTCAGATTTCTTAGGTGAAGATATTCAATACAAAAGTCTTGTTAGTCTGACTAATGCAGTAGTTAAAAAGTTACTTCACACAACCTTATGGAACGTTCTTATTGATGATCGTAGTTTGTTTATCACCTATGACAAGTTTCAAATCTTAGACAAAAACAAAACATACTAAAGGGGATAATGACAATGCAAATTAACAGACACACTGTAGGAACTAACGTAGCGAGCTTAGGGACAATAACTAACGAGGAACGCTTTGAGGATATGGCTAATCATTTTCACCATTTCATCCTAAATAACAAGTCAGAAGAAGTTAATTTCATTGAAACAAGTAATAATGGAGCGCCCACAAAGCGCTTCAACATACATACTGATATCACAATTCCAGTTTCCTTCAATATAGATGGTGAAAGTGAAGAGGACGCAAGAGACAATTTAGAGTCAATGTTGCAAATGGCAATTGATCATATATATGTGATGTTTGAAATGGGCGGAGGACAAACGGTTATCCCAAGAGTTAGCGACAATTTATGTGAGATTGGTGAGTATGACGTAGAGGAAGCAGATGCTGATGAATAAAACTGAGGCACATAACGAGTGGTTCTGTAAGGTGGCTATTGGAGTATTACTAGTAGCTGTACCGGCTATATGTATCCAGTTTGTAGCTTGGTTTGGATGATTAGGGAGTGCTGGCACACTCTCCTAATCTTGGTCAATACTATGCCATTCCATTGTATTTAAACTCAACAATTTAATCAAGGGGGGTCGTGTAATACGACTCCTTACAATTAAATATTAGTCAGTCTCATGCTCCTGAATTAAGGTGTTGTCTTTAGTGATGCCTTTTTTAAGGATCAGGCTGCCGTGGAATGCGCTAACACACGTAAAACTTGACAGGGTAGTGACTCAGCCGCCGCAATAAATGAGGATAGGATGCCTTCTGTGTTTCCCTATTTACACATGCATCTGAAAGGCGAAAGCTGCCATTAAGTGCTGACGAAGGAAGGGTGTATCGTTTCTGACGATGCAGGACAAGCCACAAGTATCAGGACTCAGATTTGAGCTTTGAGAACCTGTTAGGGACACTTGACACAGTAGGCTTGTTTGGGGAATAACCAACGGCAAATAGGGTGAACACACGGATACCACAAGTGGATATACAATCAAGTTCAGTCGCCTGCCTGAGTTTGTTTATTTTTTTACAAGCAAATTCAGGCAGACAACTTGTCCAGCCGTTGTCCACAGTCTCAACCAATCAAGCAAAAGATCAAAAGAAAAGTCAAGACAAATAACAAAGAAATTTGTGAGGTTCATATGGGACTGTATTACCAATTGTAATAGTGGAGAGGTCATACCCAATACCGTATACGACCTTACATCACTCGTGGATAAATTAGCAACGACTCAATCTACGACCATGTGGAGGTCGTAGACAAAACAACCACGACCTAGGTATGCTCCTTGATGAAATAAAAACGACCTGAGCGAAGCTATTGAGAAATGAAAAAAGAGCGTTTCAAAAAGAAGCACCCTCTGAACCATTATCTAGCCATTTCTAACGGATTAATAAGTTAAATAAACCTACAAGAATTATAATTGCTCCACAAACTGTAATAAACGTTCCGTTTTTTTTATTTTCTGATTTAGATGTTAGTATTCCTCTGATTAGATAATTAAGACCGACTAATATTAGAGTCCAATAAAAGAAAACTCCTTTTAAAGTAAAGCCCAATATGATAAATAAAAGAACCAATGCTAGCGTTGTGTAGTGGAAAAGTCTGAATGTAAGACTAGTCATTATAAACCCCCTAGTTTAAATTCTCCTTAAAATACAATTAATGGGTTGCATTTAAATCTATTAACCTCCAGAATTGTAAATGTATAACAAGAGGAGGTTTTAATTTATCATGAAAAAGATTGTCCTTTCAAGTGTTGCTGTGTTGACTGCTGTTACAATTTTTAGTCCTGTTTCAGATGCAAAAGAACTTCAATCTTCAAATTCAGTTGTCCAGAATGTAGAACCGGCTTATGAAACTGAATCTGTAGATTACAACGGAACTACGTACACTTTTTCAGAAAGAACTGTTAATGATGTAGTTGAGATTATTGTAAATGATGGGGAAAAAACAGACAAGATTCAATATGACCAAAATAACGATAAGCTTAAAGTTAATGGCGAAGTGGTGAATTTTGAACAAACTTCATCACCAGTAGAGCAATTGGCTAATAAAAATGATACATCGGCTGGAATTTTGAGAGATCATTGGGAAGGCTATAATGTCAGCAAGGGTAGTTTCAATGGAATTTCCGCAAGTGTAAGTGTTTTTGCTGGTGTTTTATTGGCAACTTGTATGAAAACAGCTGGCAGGGCTGGTGCTGTAACAGCTGCAGCAGGAATTCTTAGCAGTATAAGTAGTGTAGCAACCACGATTACATGGAGTAGGTATGACTTTAGATTGCTCAATGCTAAGAAAGGTCAATATTCACGTAAATCTGATACTTATTTTAAGAATTATAAAGGAAAGCAAATTTTTCAAACGTCATGGCTATGGAAAAGAAGATTGAAATAAATATTCCCCGTTTTTAAGTGATTCAAAAGATAATTAGACTCCCTTTAGCTGGGGGTCTTTTTAATGCGTTGTGTTAAAATATGGATGGGTGTTTTGTTCACAAGGGGGAGAGAAGGAGGGGTACCAATGGATTCGAAAGATTACTTCAAAGCAGCTATTAAGTCATACTGTAAGCGACATAATATGTCACCGCAAAAAGCAAGATTTACAAAAAGCGATGGTTTTATAACTGTAAGTGTCAAAAACCATTCGGAAAATGGGATAGATATAGACTGTTTTAAAGTCCTGGACTGTATATTTAACATAATTGGGCCTAGAGAAGTTAAATTTCGCCAAACAACCTTTATGTTCGCAGACTCTGAAAAAGTAGATAGAGTTACGGTTTCTTTTGATGAAAAAGATTATGTTGCCTTAAGCGCATTGTTTTCATGACAGGGTAGCAGTCATAGATGGACTTTAATTTTTGAGAGCACCTGATGTTATATTATGGCTATCAGAGTTAATGATTCGTTCAGTGAAGGTATCTACAAAACCGTAGGCAATCTTTATGTTTTTGTGTCACCTTGGCGTCACATCGGAGTCACAAAAACTTTAAAAACCACTTAGTAACAACAAATATCAGTCAGGAAACTAAATCCCATGAACCCTTATATGGCAAGGGTTTAGGCAATTATTTAGGATTGTTAATGATTAGTCAGAATACGTGTCTCGTCCTTGACAGGGTAGAGGTCGCTGGTTCGAGCCCAGTCGGAATCATAGCTTAAACCCTTGCGCAGCAAGGGTTTTTTACTTTGCTTTAATAAAGCCGGTTTATCAAATTCGCGAGTTGTTGGCGAACTGTTAGCGAAATTCATTGACCGTAGTCCAAAAACTACCTCCAAACTTACTTGATTAGCTCCAATAGTAACAAACGGAAGATCGGATTTCTGTTAAATCTTCATTGATAAAAGCCAGTCCAAGACCGTCACTTCAGCCATGCATCTTTTAAATAAAGTTTTGTACCGAAAACATCAATTGCATTTTTTAATTCTGCTAGCCCCTTTATAATAATCTTGTTAAACTTTTTGGGGTGATACTGATTCGTGATTTGTACTATGGTTTGCAAGGCTTGTAGCAAAATCAGGAGCAACAGAAACGAGTAAAGCAAGGGATAACGCAGAACCAGTTAAAGTTTTTTTCAAATTCATTTTAAGCACTTCCTTTTTTAAAATACAACTTTATTATTAAATGAAATACAAAAATATCCAAGTATTTTTTGTTAGTGAGTTGAGTTAGGGGGATTGGATGGCACTTAGAATACTGTTTCTGCTGATGGGATGCGGATTCTGATATATTTCCAACACGACTACAGGCCGGACATGAAAGCGAACCTTGCTTTGATCGGGGCAATCATTTCATTCACGGCTGCGGCTTACTTTAAAGATATTGATAAGTATATAGAGAAGGGAAACAAATGAACGGAATCTCTGAGGGGTGGAACACGTTTAAATTACAAAAATCCCCTGAACCATTTTGGATCAGGGGATTGCTTTCCCAACAGCTTATTAGTAGCGGAAGGCATGATCAACGGTTTAGTATCAATTTATTAATTGCGAATACTAGAAACGTACCGTTTTCCGCCTTCCATGGAAGTAACATATTCCCGAGGGACGTTATGTCTATTGGTAGAATGATAACTTACATAAATTTTGTAATTCTCTCGACTCGTTACAATAGCCGTATGATCCATCCAACCATCAGCACGGCGAAGACCTATTTTATTATGGTAATCATAGTGATATACATCTCCAAGCGCTACATTTGAATATGTATCAGAAACAGTCTTCATTTTTATTCCGCCAGCTTTTAAAATGTATGATCTGAAGGCTCCTGCATTAACCCAAGCATCTGTATAGGGTTTCCATTCTTTAAAGTATGGCATTCTTCCAGCTCTTAATGCTTGGGAAACAAAGTTAGTACAATCTTTGTCTTTATAATATTTATAGTTTTTATTTGGTTTCAATGCATATTTGTCTGCATATTTTTTTGCAGCATAACCACTATACCCTTTAACAGATGTTGCCATCACAGTTAGTTGATTAGAGTTAGCAGCATTGAAGCTCATACTTACTGGTTTATTTTCACTCTTTACTTCTTCTTTATCATCATTTTTCACTTCTTGCTTATAATTCTTTAAAAATTCATCTAATTTAACATCCGAAGAATATTCTTCATCATTTTCATATTGTAGAGTTGAAGAAGACTTATTTACTTGTGTTACATTTAGTTGCTTAGAAGAATTATTCAATGGTATTACATTTAGTTGCCTAGAAGAATTTTTAACTTGAGATAAACTTAGATTAGAAGTATTTGTTGATTGAGAACTTGGTTTATCAGAAGCTGCTGTTTTTGGAATTTCAAGTTTAATATTATCACCCAGAGATGTTGTTACTTTATCAACACCAAAAACAAAGTTTCGAGTAATATAAGCTTCAACAATTAGCTTATTGTTTTTTTCAGAAGTCTTAACATCGTCTATATCGTATGTAAACTCGTGGAATTTTTGTTTGTCCACTTTACTTAACGCAGAATACAGTAAGACTCCTTCGTCGGAATCAGTCAATTTAGACTCTTTAGGATGAGCTAAAGGAGTGTTGTGTTCAAAGTCATATTTTTGTTGTTCCAACATATCCTTAACTTTTTCGTAACCAATTTCGTTGGTAATTGAAACTTTTTCTTTAGCCTCTTTATTAGTAGTGGCTGCAAAAATTTCATTTGTTAACACTAATGGTGACAACGATAGACATAAAACTAGTGAAGCGAGTAATTCTTTTTTCATACGAAACCTCCAATAAAATCTAAATATAAGTAATATTTATCATTTACACCAGTGGGAATATGGCATAAAATACATATAATAATATAACATAAAAACAAATACATAAAAAGGTATCGGAGGAAAAAATGAAAAAGAAAACTAAAATTATACTTTCTCTCTTAGTAGCACTTATAGTTATATTGATAGCACTTCCGGTTCTATCTCCTGTTGTCTTTACAGCTTCTTCTGAAAAAGGAGCAATTAGGCACGAAATTTATAAAAGAGGATATCCCTACCAAAGCTACTTTGCAGTTCTCCAGAAAAGAGAAGGAGACAATGAATCTGGGAATCTTTATTATGTAAAATGGCTAGATTGGAAAGATGAAACAGGACAAACTCCTCACTTATGCTATTCAAAAAAGGCATCAGATGGTGAATACAAAGTAAGCTGTGGAACAGGGCCCTGAAAAATAAATTTTAAAATTGAATAAGTCCAAGACGGAAAGCCTGCGGACACTGATCGTTGTACAGAGAAATTTGTGCTTCGGTCGGTGTCCGTTTTTTTTCGTAAATAACTAGATGTCTATCGCGATTACTAGCTATGAAAGGAGTAATTAGACATGAAATAGTCCAAAAAGAAACCATCACAGAAGCAACAGGCGCGCTCAGATCGTTTCTGGCAATCAATGATGAACACGAACATGCAAACACTCAGACGCGGCAAAGGCGACGCTTATAAACGCAGAAAGTAAAAGGGGAGTTTCAGGATGAAATACGGATTCGCTTATAAAAACGGAAAGCTTGTAAATATCTTTTGCGGCAAAGAAGAGCTCTATAACGAGTTGAAAGCCTTCTTGGTCAAAACCTTCAGAATAAGCGTGAAAGAGGTATCGAGGCCTCAATATATCGCGGAACAAAAAGCAAACAACTGGAATGACACTTACTCTATTTAACTATCAGGAGAAAAAGCACTATGACAGATCAAATGATTGCATGGGAGATTGAGGAATGGATTCGTGATTATATTTCATGTTGCGGGAGATAAAAAGGCTCAACCGTGTGTTGAACAAAGTAGACTTTATTAGCACAAATTTCACTGCAACATACGGGGATGAAGCGGGCATGCCAAGGGGATCAGCTGGCGTCCGTCAGGCAGAATTGCGACAGATGGACCGAAGAGAGAGACGGCTTCACAAATATGAATCTATTGTACATTACCTGGACAACGCTATGGAACACATTGAAGAAGAAAAGCACCGCATCGTTTATGATTGCATGATGGAAGGCATGAGCTACACTGCTATCGCAAACCACCTTGTTGCTCTCGGGATACCATCAGAAAGATCAAAACAGCCATAATCGGCAATATCTTCAATAAAGTCAAAGAAGCCAACTTTCTGCAATATTTGAACTCGCTGAAATCGGCGGTGTAAAATGGGAGGCAGGGGGGGAATTTCGATGCATTACATAACGGTATGCTTAAAAATCATCAGTGATAAAGACCTTAATGTGATAATGAAGGAATTTAAAAAACTTGAGGAAGAAACGAACAAAGAAGAAGGGTGTATTACATTTCATGCTTATCCGCTTGAACCATCAGAACGCAAAATAATGCTTTGGGAGATTTGGGAAAACGAAGAAGCAGTTAAAGCTCATTTCACGAAAAAACACACAAAAGATGTTCAAAAACTAGAATTAACGGAAGTAGAATGGTTAATGAAAAGCAATGTGAATGATTAATAAGGCATCTTCAAAAGAGACATTCAAAAACTTAGAATCGGAAAGTTGTTGGCGGATTGTTGTCCAACTCCGCCAACAATATCATGCGGAGGATTAAATACATATTATTAATAATATGTTTAAAAACTTGGAGAAAAAAATGAAAAAGAAAAGCCCAATTATACTTTCCCTTTTAGCAGCACTTATAGTTATATTGATAGCACTACCAGTTCTATCTCCTGTTGTTTTTACAGCTGCTTCTGAAAAAGGAGCAATCAGACATGAAATTAATAATAGAGGATATCCCTACCAAAGCTACTTCGCAGTTCTCCAAAAAGAAGGTGACAATGAATCTGGGAATCTTTATTATGTGAATTGGCTAGATTGGAAAGATAAAGCTGGACAAACGCCTCACTTATGCTATTCAAAAAAAGTATCAGATGGTAAATACAAAGTAGACTGTGGAACCGGGCCGTAAAAAAATGCCCGAGGTGGAATGTCTGCGGATACTGATCACTGGACAGAGAATTCTGTGCTTTGGTTGGTGTCCGTTTTTTATTTCGTATACTAAGCTGACATAAAACGAAAAAAAGAAACTATCACAGAATCAGAGCAGTTAACTCAAAATCATAAAAAAAACCTTTTTTCCGGAAGCTTCGGTAAAAAACGAAACTTTTGACTCTATCATTTTACGTTATGATGTAAACGGTTTCATTTGTAGTATACTTATACTATATATTTGTTCAAGTGGATACTGACAGGAAGGATAGAAAAACAGATGAAATACATGAATACAAGACAAAAAGAGATTTTGTATCTGTTGTTATCTGAACCTGATGACTATTTAGTTGTGCAAGATTTCGCAGACAGGGTACAGTGTTCTGAAAAAACGATCAGGAATGATTTGAAAGCGATTGAGGATTATCTCAATGAACATTCTCATGCGCAGCTCATTCGGAAGCCAGGATTTGGTGTCTATCTAAATATAGAAGAACAGGAAAGGACCTGGTTAAGCCAACAATTATATACTGAACATTTTCATTCTAGGCAGCGGACCGATGAAGAGAGAATGCTGCATATTGCTTATGATTTATTAATGAATGCAAAGCCTGTTTCCGCAAAAGAAATAGCCGCTCAGCATTTTGTGAATCGCTCTTCCATTAAAAAGGAATTATGTGCGCTAGAAGAGTGGCTGAAGCGGTATGAGATCACGTTGGTTTCGAAGCAGCGGATTGGTTTGAAGGTTGAAGGGAACGAAAAAAATAAAAGAAAAGCATTGGCAAGAATATCTGATTTGATTGATAACACGGAGTTTACTAGCCAATTTATTAAAAGTAAGTTCTTACGTCATGAAGTCGATTTTGTGATGAAAGAAATCAAATCATTACAAAAAAAGCATTCTCTCTATTTCACAGATGAGACGTTTGAGAGTTTGCTGCTGCATACATTGTTAATGATCCGCCGAATCAAATTGAAGCAGCCGATCTCGATATCTCCAAGAGAACTGGCGGCAGTAAAAAAGAAGAAAGAATACCAATGGACTTTTGCTTGTTTACAACGGCTTGAGCCGGTTTTTGCCATCCGCTTTCCTGAAGAAGAAGCTGTGTATTTAACATTACATATATTGGGCGGGAAAGTTCGTTATCCATTACAGAAAGAAGAGACAAATAACCTTGAAAATGCAGTGCTTCCAAAGGTTGTAGGGCATTTAATCAATCGTGTTTCAGAGCTGAAAATGCTGGATTTTCATAAAGATCAGGATTTGGTCAACGGATTGAACATTCATCTCAATACTGTGCTACAACGGCTGAGCTACGATCTTTCTGTATCAAATCCTATGCTCAATGACATCAAAAAGATGTACCCTTATTTGTTTCATCTGATCATTGACGTTCTGGAAGACATCAATCAATCGTTTGATCTTTATATCCCTGAGGAAGAGGCAGCATATTTGACGCTGCATTTTCAGGCAGCGATCGAACGGCTGCACCACAGCAGCGAGACACATAAAAAGGCGGTTATCGTCTGCCACATGGGCATTGGAATGTCTCAATTGCTGCGGACAAAAATTGAACGGAAATATCATCAAATCGCTGTAATGGCCTGTATTGCAAAGGCTGATTTAAAGGACTATATAAAAAAGCATGAGGATATCGATCTTGTCATTTCTACCATTGCGCTGGAACATGTAACGATCCCTCATGTTGTTGTATCTCCGCTTTTAGAGCCTGGTGAAGAGAAGAAATTAAGTGCATTTATACGTCAGCTGGGGGAATCGCACCGCCAAAAACGAAAAACCTTTCATATGCTGAACAATACGACTCCTTTTTTGGTTTTTTTGCAGCAAGAGGCAGAGCACCGCTACAAGTTGATTGAACAGCTGGCGACAGCTTTGTATGAGAAAGGCTATGTTGAAAAGGAATATGCGGTTCATGCGGTTATGCGGGAAAAAATGGCGGCGACAAACATTGGGGCAGGCATAGCCATTCCTCATGCAAACGCTAAATACATTAAACAATCAGCCATTGCAATTGCTACATTAAAAGAGCCGCTTGATTGGGGAAATGAGAAAGTATCGCTTGTTTTTATGCTGGCTGTCAAACATGAGGATCAAAATATGACAAAGCAGCTGTTTAGTGAGCTTTCATACCTGAGTGAGCAGCCGGCCATCGTCCAGAAGCTGACGAAAGAAACAGACGTCATGACATTTTTATCTCATTTGGAATATTAAAAGCAGGGTTGAAACCTTGCTTTTTTTGTTTATAGCGAAAAATGCCTTTATTTCCGGAATTAACGGTAAAATAAAACGATTTTTACGGCCTGATTTCAGTATACAGTTGAGTCAAGATCTTACGATTCATAGTTTAAAGGAGGATTTATATGAAACTGTTAGCGATAACCTCTTGTCCGAATGGAATTGCCCATACGTATATGGCAGCGGAAAATCTGCAAAAAGCTGCTGATAGATTAGGCGTTCGCATTAAAGTTGAGACCCAGGGCGGAATCGGGGTAGAAAATGAGCTAACCGCTGAGGAAATTCAGGAGGCAGACGCGATCATTATTGCGGCAGACCGCTCCGTAAACAAAGATCGGTTTATAGGGAAAAAACTGCTGTCTGTCGGGGTTCAGGACGGCATCCGCAAACCGGAAGAATTGATTCGAAAAGCACTTAGCGGGGATATACCGGTCTATCATTCCGCTTCAAAATCGGAATCCGGCAGTCAACAGGAGAAGAAGCAAAATCCGATTTACCGTCATTTAATGAACGGCGTTTCTTTTATGGTTCCTTTCATTGTCGTCGGCGGATTATTGATAGCGGTTGCATTAACGCTTGGGGGCGAAAAAACACCTAAAGGATTAGTTATTCCGGATGATTCCTTCTGGAAAACGATTGAACAGATCGGCAGTGCTTCATTTTCATTCATGATCCCGATATTAGCCGGATATATCGCATATAGCATCGCTGATAAGCCGGGACTTGTGCCAGGAATGATTGGCGGATATATTGCAGCGGCTGGAAGTTTTTATGACAGCGCAAGCGGCGCCGGTTTCCTCGGCGGTATCATTGCCGGATTTTTGGCTGGATACGCGGCACTTGGGATCAAAAAATTAAAAGTTCCAAAAGCAATCCAACCGATCATGCCGATTATTATTATTCCGGTGTTTGCATCACTGATTGTAGGGTTAGCGTTTGTGTTTTTGATTGGCGCACCTGTAGCTCGAATTTTCACAACTTTAACGGTTTGGCTGGCGGGGATGCAAGGTTCGAGCTCGATCCTTCTGGCATTGATTTTAGGCGCGATGATCTCATTTGATATGGGCGGCCCCGTAAACAAAGTGGCATTTCTGTTCGGGTCGGCCATGATTGGTGAGGGAAATTACGAAATCATGGGCCCAATTGCAGTTGCCATTTGTATACCGCCGATTGGCCTCGGCATCGCGACGTTTTTTGGAAAAAGAAAATTCGAGGCGCCGCAAAGAGAAATGGGGAAAGCGGCATTTACGATGGGACTCTTCGGCATCACTGAAGGAGCGATTCCATTTGCGGCGCAGGATCCTCTTCGCGTCATTCCAAGTATTATGGCAGGTTCTATGACTGGTTCTGTCATAGCGATGATTGGCAATGTGGGAGACAGAGTGGCGCACGGCGGACCTATCGTTGCAGTGCTTGGTGCAGTTGATCATGTCATGATGTTTTTTATTGCTGTGATTGCAGGATCTCTTGTCACTGCTCTGTTCGTCAATGTATTAAAAAAGGATATTACGGGAGCGTCCCCTGTGCTCAGCGAAACTGCACCGCCAAGTGAAGCTGCTGCAGCAAAAGAAATACCGCGGCCAATTCAAGCTGAAAGCCCGGAAGCCGAGATGACGGATATCAAAAAACTGACAGACATTATCAGTCCAGAGTTGATAGAGCCACATTTATCCGGGGAAACGAGAGATGACATCATTGATGAAATGATTCAAACATTGTCCCGCGGAGGTATGCTGCTTTCAGAGAGCGGGTTTAAACAAGCCATTTTGAATCGTGAGCAACAAGGAACAACGGCGATTGGCATGAATATCGCGATTCCGCACGGAAAGTCTGAGGCGGTCAGGAAGCCGAGTGTTGCCTTTGGGATCAAACGATCAGGTGTTGGCTGGAACAGCCTGGATGGATCAGATGCTAAATTAATCTTTATGATTGCTGTACCGAAAGAGAGCGGAGGGAACCAGCATCTGAAAATATTGCAGATGTTATCACGGAAACTAATGGATGACAGCTATAGGAAGCGGCTGCTCTCCGTGCAAACAACAGAAGAAGCATACAAACTGTTGGATGAAATCGTGTAACGCGGGGGGATTTTCATGATGACTGAACCGTTATTTTTCAAGCCTGTTTTCAAAGAGAGGATTTGGGGCGGCACCGCTTTAGCTGATTTCGGCTATCACATTCCGTCAGAACGAACAGGGGAGTGCTGGGCTTTTGCCGCGCATCAAAATGGTCAAAGCGTTGTTCAAAACGGAATGTATAAGGGATTAACACTTAACGAATTATGGGAGCATCACAGATATTTATTCGGACATCTTGAAGGTGACCGTTTTCCTCTTCTTACAAAAGTATTAGATGCAGACCAAGACTTGTCCGTTCAGGTGCATCCGAATGATGATTTTGCCAATACACGTGAAAACGGAGAGCTAGGAAAGACTGAATGCTGGTACATCATTGATTGCGAGAAAGATGCAGAGATCATTTACGGCCACAATGCAAAAACAAAGGAAGAACTGATCTCGATGATAGAGGTTGGAGAATGGGATGAGCTCTTGCGCCGCGTAAAGGTAAAGCCGGGGGATTTCTTCTATGTGCCAAGCGGTACCGTTCATGCGATTGGAAAAGGCATTCTCGTTTTAGAGACGCAGCAGAATTCAGATACAACGTATAGAATATATGATTATGAGCGAAAAGATGCAGAAGGCAATATGCGAGAGCTTCATCTGGAAAAGAGCATAGAAGTCATAGAGGTTCCATCCATTCCAGATCGGCAATCTGTTCATTATGAGCAAACAGATGATTTGCTTACAACCACGTTTATTGAATGCGCTTACTTTTCAGTGGAAAAGTGGAGTTTATCAGGATATGTAAGCTTAAAGCAGCAAAAACCATTCCTTCTTGTCAGTGTGATTGAAGGAGAAGGCCGTATCATCTCCGATGGGAGTGTCAATCGCTTCAAAAAAGGAGATCATATGTTGCTGCCTTACGGGTTTGGAGAATTTAAACTGGAGGGGCAGGCAGAGTGTATCGTCTCTCATCTATGACACGATCAAGATAACAAGTGCGCCAATTCATGCTGGTCTTGACTGTTGACTGTAGCAGACTAAGGTGTTGATGAATGGAAAAACCCTTCTTCGAATTGAAGGGTTTTTTGATTGAATTAAAAGGGAGTGATCTGATCCCTTTATTTTAGCCCCCTCCCTCATGCTGTTAGCTATGCTGGCTCCTATAATTGCCAGATAAGGACAGTTATCTATCGGAAATGATTCATCTTCGAGCCATGTCCTTTCATAATATTTGTTTCGTTACTTAGTTTTAAAGAAAGAAATATAAGAATGCAAACGAATGAAAGTAAACATGCTGGACAAACTGATAGGGATCAAAAAGAAGAAAGGAGGGTGGATATGAAAAAATGGCTGCAAATCATAAGTGCGTTGTTCCTATCCAGTTTTGTATTAATGGGCTGTAATACTGGTCAAGATAATAATGATAATGATAACAATGCTCCAGATGTTGAGGAGAACGATCAAGATCATAACGGCAACAACCAAGATACTGACAATAACAACGTCCCAGGTGTCGACGAGGATGATACCATCAATAAAGATGATGAAGAAGATAATGATCCTGATCCAGAAGATCCAGTTGAGGATCCTGAAGATACCGACAAAGATAAAAAAGATGAGTAAGGAAACTTCATAAATCATTGTTTAAACCCGCTCTCAGTTTAGAGGAAGGGTTTAAACTATTTACACGGCCTTCAAAAAAGCAGACGAAATGCCTGCTTTTTTTATTGTTTTAAATGGTCACCTAAAAATGGTTCCTCTAACAATTTCCTGATTGTCCTTCTTTAAAATAATCCATGAGTCAAATTCTTTTGTCCCGTTGTTTTTAACTGAATTCTCACGGAAATAAGGTGTTGATTCAAAAAAAGTTATTCACCGATCTCGTTTAGATGTGGCATCAAGAAGGTTCATCTTTATCGTAACTGTTCGTTTCAAGAAGAACCATTATGCCACCTGAATGCTTTCTGAGGACATTTCGTATCACCTTTTCGCAATCAGATAAAGCGATACGGCTCTTTGGGTTTGAACAGGATTATGAAGCGTAATAACCCATTGGTTTCTTCTCCTTGGAAAGCTTGCGATCGCATACAATGGAGCAGTATCGCGTGATGAAAACCCGCCATTCATCACTTTTATATCCCTTCCTTCAAGGTGGCAAACAAGGTATTCACCCGGATTTATGACCTGTTGGTTCGTCCATGCGTAAGAATAAAACCCGTCTCCGAGATCCTCATAGGAAGATGGCGGTACAACGCCATCTACATTCAATGTGATTTGTCTTCTTCGCTGTCTTTCTGTAAAGTCTGGATGTCTCTGAGAGTTATGAGTAGGTGTAAAGTAAGGAATTGACGGAGGACTATGAAAGTAAGGATACAAAGCAACCACTCCTTCATTTTACATTTATACAAATTGTATGTGGGTGTATTTCGTTCATTCCTGATTTATTTCATGTTAACTAAGAATAGAACGAAAAGTGTGAGGACAATGACTGTGTTTTGGGAGTTGGACATGCAGCTTGGTGGAATATGGATATCTCTAGTGATAGTATTTATATAGACTGTAATAAAGTAGACATACAGGACTTCAGGAATTTTTTTGATAGTGGGGGAAAAGGATGGCGAAAAAAATGGCAAAAACGAATGCGGTTCGTCTGATCGAACAGCAGAACATCTCCTATGAGTTATTAGGCTACAAAACAGAAGGGGGCCAGCCGGTAGATGGCGTCTCTGTTTCGGAAAAAATCGGATATCCTTTGGAGTATGTATATAAAACATTGGTGGCAACAGCGAGAGCCCATCATTACTACGTCTTTGTTGTACCTGTTGCAAAAGAATTAGATGTAAAAAAGGCGGCAAAGGTAATAGGTGAAAAGAAAATAGACATGATTGCAATGAAGGAGCTATTAAGAGTAACTGGCTATCTTCGCGGCGGCTGCTCACCAATTGGCATGAAAAAATGGTTCCCGACATATATTGATGCGGCCGCTGAAACACTTGATTTTATCATTGTCAGTGCAGGGAAAATCGGTATGCAGCTAAAGGTAGCGCCGCGAGATTTAGCAAAAGCATGTGATGCTGCATTTGCAGAAATTGTATAGATGGCCCGCAACGAGATTGGGATACAAAGAGTAAATAAAAAAGCTTAGACACATAGACTAAGCTTTTTCCGCATCTCTTTCAAATATGATTTCAAAATAAGCAGCCGCTCCATACCCATCGATACTGGGAGCGAAAATCTGAATGAATGTCCAGCCTCTTTTCGCATAGTCATGGATGATTTGCTGGTAGTCTTCTTTAGGCCTTCTTCTCATCGTACTCAGTTCAACTCTTACGAATTCATACTCTTTCATCGTTTGATCCCTCCTGATAAGGTATACGGTAGTTCGAGCAAGAAGTTTCGTAAACCTTGGATAAGGCCTGAAAGTAAAATTTGTTATCTAAACTGAAATAAAGCTTTAAGCAAAAGGAGAGGTCTTACAAGTGTCTATTGTTTTTTATCTGTTTGCCTGAACTTTGCAAATGGCTGGCTGAAACAACAAGGATTTCATACAATCAAAACATGCAGTGATGCGGACATGTTTTTAAGCGGATGGATTTTGCCTCATCTTTTATTTTTGCATTACAGTAATCATTTCAAGAAAGCGATGGTATGACATGAACAAAGAAACCCTAAAAAACATACTCATGATTTTTTCAATATATGCAAGCCTACGAGAAACCGATGGTATGCGTATTGCTGATAGCTGGATTTTGAGTGAGATCGTACGATTTTTGATTTGCATGGCTGTGTTTTTGATCATGACATTTCTATTAGATGCTGTGTTTCCAAACAAAAAAGAGTCGCATTAATGTGTGACTCTTTTTGCATAACTATTATCTGATCAAAAACATCACAAATGAATCAACCATCATAATCAAAAACAGCAAGCAAAAATAAATGAGCGAGTAGACAAACATATCCTTTGCCCACTTCACATCATCATCTGTTTTGAATCCCTTGATGCTTTTTTTGATCCATATGCCTCCGAGAACCAGGGCAGCTAAGAAATAAAATGGACTGATATGGCCGCTGGCGAGAGTAAAAGGAAATAATAACGTGACCGGCACCAAAACTGCAATATATTGAATCATTTTTATTTTTGTTATATGATTTCCTCTTACAACAGGCAAAAGCGGAACGCCCGCTGCCCGATATTCCTCTTTGCGTCTGATCCCAATTGCCCAAAAATGCGGGGGCTGCCACAGAAACATGATCGCGTACAACAGCACTGCAGTCATACTGATGTCTCCGGTTACCGCGCAATACCCCATCAATGGCGGCGCAGCTCCGGGGAAGCTCCCGACAAATGTGCTCCACACAGAAGTTCGTTTCACCCATATCGTATAGATAATCGCATAAAAAATAAAGGCGGCCAGTCCGAGAAGGGCAGTTAATGGATTGAGGGAATAGAGCATCGCAAGACCGGTGATTCCTAAAACAGAGCCATACGTTAAGAGCATAGCTGGCGGCATTTTCCCTGTGACCGAGGCTCTGCTGCGGGTGCGTGCCATTTTTGCGTCCATATGCCGATCAAAATAGTTGTTATAAACAGTTCCGGAAGCCATAACAAACGCGGTTCCAAACATTGCTGTCACCATTGTCATCAAAAAAGCCATTCCGGTTAATGGTTTTTCTGCGCTTGCAAATGCGATCCAACATCCGCCGAAGGCTGCTATCGAGTTTGATATGATAATGCCGGGTTTTGCAAGTTTGATAAAATCGTAAATTGTTACCCGATTTGAAGGTTTTATGTATTTCGTTTCAGATATAGCTGCAGAATCACTTGTATTCTCCAAAAATAGACGCCTCCCCCAAAACTGCATGCTATTGTTATCGTAACAAGACGGCTATGAGAATTACAATCATTTCCTATATTTGTCATGATATTGTCATTTTTAAAACAAAAAAATAGGGAGCTGGACTGCCCCCATTTTGGTAAACGACGCCTAGTATCCGTAACCTCCGCCGTAACCTCCGCCGTAACCTCCTCCGTATCCGCCGCCGAAACCGCCGCCATAACCGGACCAAGGGTAGTAAGGCGGTCGTGGGCGCGGTCTCGGGCGCGGGTAATAGTAAGGCGGACGCGGATAAAACGGATAGAACGGTCTAGGGTAATAATAAGGCGGGTAAAATGGCGGTCTCGGGCGCGGATAATAATAAGGCTGTCTTTCATCATAAGGTGTCATTTGTTCAAATGTCTGTTCATTCAAAGGATAATCCAAGAGGAAAACCTCCCATGTTTTTTTTATTCCTTTTACCATATTCTTGATGTGTGAGTTGGGTGTATGTACATTCGTGAAATCGATTTTTTTATGATGAAATCCCTGAAAAAGGATTGACAAGAACTACTAAATCTCATAGTATTACAAATGTGAAATAAATGTTACTGTAATATTACAAGAATATTTCTAAAAAGATACAGTTCTAACTGATAAGGATAAATCGAAATGGTTATGAAAGAAGGAATTTGGGTTGTTGGCAAAAAGAATCAAATGGTTTCATATCTTATTAGCAGTTGTATGTGTGGCGGGCCTTATTGGCTTTTTCCATAATTCATTACAAAAAGAAACGGTTATGACTAAAGTGAAAACTGATTCTCAGTATGGGAACGTGGAGATCGCAACGCTTGTGAACGACGGGAAAACGTTCAATTACGCAGTCAATTATCCAGTTTTTAAAAATAAAAAAATGGATGCGGCATTAAAGAGTTTCGCAGAGAAAGAGGTTCGCCAATTTCAAAAGGAAACAAAAGACGTTGATCAGGAGCATACGACAAAACGCAACGAATTAAATGTTGATTATAAAATTGCCCATTACGCCAAACAGACAGTAGCGATTGTATTTAATGAATATAAATATATCGGCGGTGCACACGGGCAAACCGTGAAAAAAACGTTTAACTATGATTTTAGTAAACAAGCTTTTCTTTCGATTGATGATATTTTCAAAGAGGACGCTGACTATTTACATAAGCTTTCGTTAATCGCTTATCATGAACTGAAAAAAGATAAGGACATTGCTGCTGACGAAGCGCTGTTAAAGGAAGGAACGGCACCGAAAAAAGAAAATTTCAGCCGCTTTGCCATCAAGCAAGATTATATCGAATTTTATTTCGATACATATCAGGTCGCAGCAGGCTATCTTGGGGAGCAATCGATTGCGATTAAGAAAAGCCTCTTGAAAGACATTGTGAAAGAACAATATATTGATAAAGCAAAAAACAAAAATAAAATCAAAGAGCAAAAGCCGAAGCATGAAGTGATTTCATTGCCTAAAGAGGAAACGGTTGATCCAAATCAAAAAGTCATTGCGCTTACTTTCGATGACGGCCCGAATCCTGCGACAACAAATCAAATTTTGGACTCCTTGAAGCAACATAAGGGGCATGCCACGTTTTTTGTTCTCGGGAGCAGGGTGCAATATTATCCGGAAACGCTTAAAAGGATGCTGAAAGAAGGACATGAGGTGGGGAACCATTCATGGAGCCACCCGCTTCTCACAAGGCTTTCAGTAAAAGAAGCGTTAAAGCAGATCAACGACACGCAGGATATTATTGAAAAAATAAGCGGATACCGTCCGACGCTTGTAAGACCTCCATACGGCGGCATTAATGATGAGCTGCGGAGTCAATTGAAAATGGATGTCGCATTATGGGATATTGACCCGGAAGATTGGAAAGAACGCAACAAAAAAACAATCGTTGACCGGGTCATGAGTCAGGCGGGAGATGGAAGAACCATCTTGATTCACGACATTTACCGCACCTCTGCTGACGCGGCCGATGAAATTATCAAAAAGCTCACCGATCAAGGCTATCAATTGGTGACGGTCTCTCAGCTTGAAGAGGTTAAAAAACAAAGAGAAGCGAATTAATACGAAAAGGCTGCCGCGGATATTGCCCGTTTGGACAGCCTTTTTTCTTTTTAGTAAGAGCCTGTAGTGGCCCAAACATTCAGATTCGGTCCTGAATACTTACCGAAAGCGTAAGAAGTCCGTGGATCCAAATCATATACCATCGGTGTATAACAAGATTTTTGGCCGGCCACCGCTTTTCCATTGCCGCCTGCAGAATCACAGTTATATCTCTTTCCGTCCGTGTTCCGGGTAATCTCCGCATTTGCTTCATAGCCTGACGTCAATGTATGATTCATCGTGATTTTTGCCCAAGCCGTTTTACATGCACTGCTGAATTTGAGCTCGACCACCCCGATGACTTGATTGTTGGCATTCACTAAGTTTGAGGATTTTTTTGTAAAGCCGCTGGATGCACAATCATTGTAATAAGGGCTTTTTCCATCGTAGGCATGGGTTTCGGCGTTGGCGGGCGTCCCTTTGACGGCGAAAATAAATACAACTGCGAATAATATCAATGAAGCTTTCGTAAACAATCTTTTCATGTCTTTTAATAACCTCCTTCATATGGCAAACAATACATCATACGGAGGAACAGTCAAAACATGCATGCTCTTTTGTGAACAATAAAGGCGGCCGGGAGGATGGAGTCCTTGGCCGCCTTTGGTGTGTGATTAAGCTTTTATATCAATGGTTTGTCCGAGTGTCGGATGCTGAATCATCTTTAAGGTTTGATCGGCATTTTGCTGGGCCGTGTCCAACACTTTTTTCGTTAAAGCGATATCAACATTTTGGGCAAGTGATGCTTGATGCATAGCAACTGATAAAGCGGGAATATCCATCGTTCCACCTCCTATGCCTTACCTATCGGCGGGTTTGGATGATTTTACAGTGCAAAAGGGCTTAATTTTCCATGTTGACCCTTACGCTGCGGCATACCGTATGTTTTTAACAAGGGGGAAATCAGGATGAATCTTGTAATGGAAAAAACCTTTGAGCAATATGAAAAGTTGTTTTCTATATGAAAAAAGCGTCACATTTTGTGGCGCTCTTTGATTCCTAGGACGAGCAGTTCTATGGCTGCACAGAGTGCAATTCCGATCGTATACGCTTCGATATCGCTCCATAAAAAACCGTACCCCAGTACAAGGCCGCCAAGAGAAGTGTCTCTGATCCGGTCGATCCAATCTGAGTGATACAGCTGGCTGATTTCAATGAAAAAACAGAAAGAAAGACTGATCATGCCCGTCATCATTGTCTTCATTTTCCGAAATAGAAACCCGCATCCCATATAGATCATGGCCGCCCACAGCGAGTCCCCCAGATAAGGATTGACGGCATCCGGCAGAACACTTGAGAATGCTCTGGATCCCAGCCCCATCGCTATGATCATCATGGTGACAGCTGCATATATCCATCGATTTCGCTTCATTGAGAATTGATACCCCGTCTCTGTTTCAACTCCCATGTATTGTAAGGAATATACCCTCTATTTGTCCAATAAAAAAAGCGGCTGAACAGCCGCATGATGTGATTATTTCGCTTTAAGGTTTACATGGTCGGCGGTCTGGTCCTTGCCAATTACAAAATGGAGTTCATATCGGCCTGTATTATATACATAATCTATTTCATCGGTAAACGGGACGGTTAACACTCGATTAGCGGCGCCTAATTCATTTCGCAGCACTTCCGGGGTAACCCCTCCTAAATTCAGCTGCCGTTCCACGCCGGTTCCAAAGTAGCGGATTTCTGAAATGGTCATGTCTTGATGATAGGAAAATCCGTAGCCCGGGTTCCCCATATTCCAGTGATATAAATCAAACCGATTGTCTCCTCCGGACGGCCGTTCCGGTTCCCCTAATTTAGCATGGACATCGCCTTTCGTGCTTTTGTTAATGGTAAGGCCTTGCGCCTGCTGAGGCATTTCCCCTGTGTAGGCGGTGTTGTAGAGGTTTTTGACAAGCTCGGCGGCGGATTGATTCGTATCTTCGGAGAGCGTTGTTGCTTGAGTTTCGGCCTTTACAGGGGTTGGAAAAGGTGCTGCGCCAAAGCTGGAAAGAGAGGCTGTCAGTGCGGCTGTCGCGGTTAGAACAGACATTGTTTTGTTCATGATATCCCTCCTTTTTCATCTACCACCTCGTTTCCCGGTGTGAATGTGCTAAAACATTTGAGTGCGTTTTGTATGTTTTATTGATCTCTTGTAAGGGAAGAGAAATGGGTAATTCGGTATATACACTGGCAAGAAAGGGGAATGGAGATGGCTCAACAGAAAAAAATCACAATAAACGGCGTTGAAATGGAAGCCTCCGAAGATCAAACGCTGCTGCAGCTTTTGAACAACAGTTCGATTGAAGTGCCGCAAGTTTGCTATCATCCCAGCTTAGGGCCGATTGAAACATGTGATACGTGCATCGTCAGCATCAATGGTGAGCTAAAGAGATCGTGCTCCGCTGAAGTAAAGGATGGGGATGTCATTGATACGCTTTCGCCTGATGTCAAAAAAGCGCAGGTCATCGGGATGGACAAGATTTTATATAATCATGAGCTTTATTGTACAGTTTGCGATTACAACAACGGGGGGTGTGAAATACATAATACGGTGAAAGAAATGAAAGTCAATCACCAAAGCATCCCGTTTGACCATAAGCCTTATCATAAGGATGAATCTCATCCGTTTTACCGGTACGATCCAGACCAATGTATTTTGTGCGGCCGTTGTGTTGAAGCTTGCCAAGACGTTCAGGTGACTGAAACCCTGACCATTGACTGGGAGCGGAAACGCCCGCGCGTCATTTGGGATAACGATGTGCCGATCAATGAGTCGTCTTGTGTGTCATGCGGCCACTGTTCAACGGTCTGTCCGTGTAACGCGATGATGGAAAAAGGAATGGAAGGGGAAGCCGGATATTTAACAGGCATTGATCACGAAACGCTCCGTCCGATGATCGAGATCACAAAAGGCGTAGAAACAGGGTACGGCTCGATTCTCGCCATTTCTGATATGGAATCCGCCATGCGTGATGAACGGATCAAGAAAACGAAAACCGTCTGCACATACTGCGGCGTGGGCTGCAGCTTTGATGTCTGGACAAAGGGAAGAGACATTCTGAAAGTGGAGCCGCAGGAGGAAGCGCCAGCCAACGGCATTTCTACTTGTGTAAAAGGAAAGTTCGGCTGGGATTTCGTAAACAGCGAGGAGCGCCTGACAAAGCCGCTGATCCGCGAAGGCGACCATTTCCGGGAAGCGGAATGGGAGGAAGCGTTAACGCTGATCGCCAACAAGTTCACCGATTTGAAAGACGAGTTTGGCTCTGATTCACTTGCCTTTATTACATCTTCTAAATGTACAAACGAGGAATCCTACCTCATGCAAAAACTGGCAAGAGGGATCATCGGCACAAATAACGTGGACAACTGCTCGCGCTATTGTCAATCTCCTGCGACTGCCGGCCTGTTCCGAACAGTCGGCTATGGCGGTGATTCAGGGTCAATTACAGATATCGCGCAAGCAGACCTTGTGTTGATTATCGGTTCGAATACGTCTGAGTCCCATCCAGTCTTGTCCACTCGCATTAAACGGGCTCATAAGCTGAGAGGACAGAAAGTGATCGTAGCGGATATCAGAAAACACGAAATGGCAGAGCGCTCTGATTTATTTGTCCAGCCGCGTGCGGGTTCAGATATCGTCTGGCTGAATGCCATCGCCAAATATTTGATTGAAAACGGCAAGGCTGATGAACGCTTTTTACAAGAAAAAGTGAACGGACGGGATGAATACGTAAAAAGCCTGGCGCCATACACACTCGAATATGCCGAGGAGAAAACCGGAATAGATCGAGAAACTCTCATCGAAATGGCCGAGATGATCGGTCAGGCTGACAGTGTGTGTGCATTATGGGCGATGGGTGTGACGCAGCATATTGGCGGAAGCGACACGAGCACGGCGATCTCGAATCTGCTGCTTGTGACAGGAAACTATGGAAAACCGGGAACAGGCTCTTATCCGTTGCGCGGTCATAACAACGTGCAGGGGGCAAGTGACTTCGGAAGCATGCCTAACAAACTGCCTGGCTATGAAAATGTAACGGATGAACAAGTCCGCCAAAAATACGAGCGGGCGTGGGGGGTGCCGATGCCGAAGGAGCCGGGCATGACCAATCACGAAATGATTGAAAAAATCCATTCCGGCCAGCTGAAAGCGATGTATGTAAAAGGGGAAGAAATGGGGCTGGTTGATTCCAACATCAATCATGTGCACGCCGCATATGAAAAGCTTGATTTCTTTGTGGTGCAGGACATTTTCTTTTCACGAACAGCAGAGTATGCCGATGTTGTTCTTCCTGCGAGCCCAAGCCTTGAAAAAGAGGGTACTTTCACAAACACAGAACGTCGTATTCAGCGATTGTATCAGGTGTTTGAACCGTTGGGCGAATCAAAGCCTGATTGGCAAATTATTATGGAAGTAGCCAATAAGCTTGGCGCTGGCTGGCGCTATGAACACCCTAGTGACATTATGGAGGAAGCAGCCATGCTGTCGCCGATTTATGCCGGTGTTACCTATGAACGTCTTCGAGGCTACAATTCTCTTCAATGGCCTGTAAGCGCCGATGGAAAGGATTCGCCTTTACTCTTTACAGAGCGCTTTCCTTTTCCGGACGGCAAAGCCATTCTTTATCCTGTTCAGTGGACGGAGCCTGATGAGTTCGGTGAGGAATATGATATCCACGTCAACAATGGGCGGCTCTTAGAACATTTCCACGAAGGAAACTTAACCTACAAATCAAAAGGGATTTCGGAGAAAACACCGGAAGTATTCTTAGAAATTTCTCCTGAGCTAGCGGCAGAACGGGGAATTCAGGATGGAACACTTGTCAGACTCACCTCGCCTTTCGGAAATGTCAAAGTGAAATGCCTGATCACTGATCGTGTCAAAGGGAAGGAAGTATATTTGCCAATGAACGATTCAGGGGAAGCAGCGATCAACCTGTTAACAGGCAGCCATGCCGATAAGGATACCGATACGCCGGCATACAAAGAAACGTCAGCCAAAATGGAAATTTTGAAACGGGACGGAACCAACCCGCTCCCTAAAATCAATCACCGCAACGGCAACCCGCAGCCGCAAATCGGTGTGCAAGTGCAAAAGAAATGGGCGCGGAAGGATTATATTTTCCCTGGTGACGCAGTGAAAAGGGGGATTGGGCGTAATGGCTAAAGCAATTAAACAAATCCAGAAAATCCAAGTAACCGAAGAGGATCAGCGTAAGCGTGATATGAAAGAAATTGAAGATGCATTAGTTGAAAATAAGGCAGTCATTCTAGAAACGCTGCAAATGCTCGGCCACATGAACGAGCGCGGCGTCCTGCCATTGCTCCGCGGCCTTTTTGGCCAAGGGGATAAAGTCCTTGATATCCTAGTCAAAAAAGCAGATACAGAGGAAACGGCCAATACGCTGAAAAATCTGCTTCTTCTGTTTGGAACGCTCGGCATGCTGGATGTGAAACAGCTGGAGCCCCTCATTTTGAAAGTGAATGCGGGGGTGGCAAACGCGGTGGAACAGAAGGACAGCGAAGAGAAAACAGGTTATTTCGATATCATTCGTTCGCTCAAAGACCCGGAAATCAACAAATCAATTACACTGCTTTTCTCGTTTTTAAAGGGAATGGGACAAGATACAAAGGAGATGGAACGCACGACGCAGCCTCCGGAGCACCAAAAACAACAACAGGAACCGAGAGAGAAAAGGGATATGAATAAGCGAGATTGACTACCTGCCCGAGCCGGCTGCTGCCAGCTCGGGTTTTTTTTTGATGAAAAGGACTAATGAACTAGTGAAAAATGTTCAAACACTAGAAAAGAGTCAGTTGGTAATAGATAAAATAAATAAAATTGTTACTTTCTTACCTGTCAGGAAAAGGTAAAACCTGATTATAATAGAAATCGATTACTTTAGATGGGGGAACAGTCGTGAAAAAAGTCTTATTGCTATTATTTGTCCTGACGATCGGGCTTGCGCTTTCCGCGTGCAGCCAATCGAGCGATGCGTCAGAGAAAGAAAAACCGAAAGAGAAAAAATCGGAAGAAGAGCTTAAAAAGGAAATTGATAAGGAATTGAAAAAAGGCGGTGAGCCGAAGATTAAAAAAGATGATCAAATACATAAAATAGGAGAAACGTTTAAAGCAGGACATACGAATTTTACAGTGAATAAAGTTGATAGAGTGCAAAAAG
The DNA here is from genome assembly GCF_055486375.1 of Bacillus sp. 11C. Classification (NCBI taxonomy): domain Bacteria; kingdom Bacillati; phylum Bacillota; class Bacilli; order Caryophanales; family Bacillaceae; genus Bacillus; species Bacillus sp. 11C. Next base: position 119,308 of record NZ_JBUPVZ010000007.1, on the reverse strand, counting down.
GTGAATATACGGAATTTGGAGGAGCTGTAGACTCTAAGTCAAAAACATTAAAAGAAGATGAGGAACGGCTCATTATAGAAGTTACGATAGAAAACATAGGGAAAGACTCAATAAGCTACAATTTTATCGGGATAGACTTAAAAGACAAGAATGATCAATCAGTCCGGCCAGTTTTTTCTATAGAAGAGCAGGGCAGAATGCTTATGGGAGGAACACTAGTATCAGGGAAAAAGGTTACAGGTGTACTCAGTTATGTCATCCCTAAAGGGGAACAAAAACATTGCACACTGGTATATAATCCGTTTTTAGCTAATAATTCAACAACCACTAAAATTGAAGAAAGAGTGAAGGACAATATTGATTATTTGGTGAAGTTAGATTAGAAATAGATTTACAGTTGCACGTTTTCATTAGTGGGAAACGTGCTTTTTTTATAGCGGAAAATAATGTGAAAGGATGAGTGATCAAAGTGCAAACCAAATGGCTGAAGCGGGCGCAGCGGATTCGGGCGATCGCGCAGGCGGGACTCGCTTTTTCAAAGGATGTGTATGACAGGGAAAGGTACGAAGAGCTGATGAAGCTAAGCGCAGAGATGATGGCGGATTACACGCAAACGGAAATTGAGGTGATCACTGAATTATGGAAGGGCGAGAAAGGCTATCCGACACCGAAAGCGGATGTTCGCGGCGCAGTATTCCGAGATCATCAGATTTTGCTTGTTCGGGAGAAGCATGATGAGCTGTGGTCACTGCCGGGCGGGTTTTGCGAGATTGGCTTATCACCGGCTGAAAACGTGGTCAAGGAAATCAAAGAAGAGTCGGGGTACGATACAGAACCGTCCCGATTGCTGGCCGTGTTGGACAGCCAAAAGCATCCCCATCCGCCTCAGCCGTATCATTACTATAAAATTTTCATTGCATGCAGCATAACGGGCGGGCAGGGGGAAACGGGAATTGAGACGAACCATGCCGCTTTTTTTCCGGAGGACAGGCTCCCGCCGCTTTCTCCAAAACGAAACACACCCTCACAGCTTTGCATGCTGTTTGACTTTATACGCCATCCAGAAAAAAACACGCTATTTGACTAAAAAAGAAAGAGCCCGGAAAGCTCTTTCTTTTTTATAGCGCAATATGTTTTTCGTTGGCGAGTTTCAGAAGGGTCAAAATAGAATCGGCTTGTTTATGGCCGAGTTTTTGCTTTAATTTGTTTTCTTCAACTAATCGGTTGCCGTAAATCTCGACAGAAGCTTTGTCGACGACAGCATGCCAGTTTTCTTGATTTTTTTCCTCAACAAGCGGTTTTTCATGTCTCTCAGAAAAAGAGAACACAAACAATACAAATGCAAGTGAAAGCAGGATGCCGACAAATTGTTTTTGGAAATCAGTCTGTGCTGCCATGTTGTTCTCTCCTTCACCTTTTACCTTCTATTAAATCATAGAATCAGCGTGCTTTATATAATGGAAAAGTCATCTTTTTAAGTTAGTGCTATTGGTTGGAAATAGGGGTGTTTTCGCATCGGAACGTGTGCAATTGAATGCATATTGAATTTGCATGTCTATGCCTAACGTCACGTTGTGAGCCCAAATGGTAGTGCAGAATAGAAAAAAATTGAGAGATTATGGTAAGATGAACGGAATTCGAGAGGGAATATATGATGCCTGCATCGGACTTCATGATCGCCTGCCTGCTGTTATCAATCTGTCTATACTTGATTGTCCCTCTCTTTCTCGAAAGCGGGAGGTGAAGAAGAGCGCCAATTGCTGAATTCTTTCAAGGAGAGTGACAATACATGAATGTGTTAAACCGCCGGCAAGCCTTGCAGCGAGCGCTGCTCAATGGAAAAAACAAACAGGATGCTTATCATCCGTTTCCGTGGTACGAATCGATGAGAAGGAATGCACCTGTTTCCTATGATGAAGAAAACCAGGTGTGGAGCGTTTTTCTTTATAATGATGTCAAAAAAGTCATTGGAGATAAAGAGGTGTTTTCCAGCTATATGCCGCAGCAATCAAGCGCTATTGGGAATTCCATCATTAATATGGACCCGCCGAGGCATACGCAAATCCGTTCTGTAGTGAATAAAGCCTTCACACCGCGTGTGATGAAGCAATGGGAACCGAGAATTCAGGAAATCACAAATGAATTGATTCGAAAGTTTCAGGGACGAAGCGAGTTTGATCTTGTGCGCGATTTTTCATATCCGCTTCCGGTCATCGTGATATCTGAGCTGCTCGGGGTTCCTTCTGAGCATATGGAGCGGTTTAAAACATGGTCTGATCTTCTGGTCAGCACGCCGAAGGATAATAGTGAAGAAGCTGAAAAAGCCTTTTTGGAAGAACGAAACAAGTGCGAGGAAGAACTGGCTGCGTTCTTTGCCAACATCATAGAAGAAAAGCGAAAAAAACCGGCACAGGATATCATTTCAATTTTAGTGAAAGCGGAAGAAACAGGCGAGAAGCTTTCCGGAGAAGAACTGATTCCGTTTTGCACGCTGCTATTGGTGGCCGGGAATGAAACCACAACAAACCTGATTTCAAATGCGATGTACAGCATATTGGAAACGCCGGATGCTTACGAGGAACTGCGGTGCCATCCTGAACTAATGCCTCAGGCAGTGGAGGAAGCCCTGCGTTTCAGGGCGCCTGCACCGGTTTTGAGGCGAATTGCCAAGCGGGATACGGAGATTGGGGGACACCACATTAAAGAAGGTGATATGGTTCTGGCTTTTGTGGCGTCAGCAAATCGTGATGAAACGACGTTTGACAGGGCGCACCTGTTTGATATTCACCGCCATCCCAATCCGCATATCGCGTTTGGACACGGCATCCATTTTTGTCTTGGGGCACCGCTTGCCCGTCTTGAAGCGAATATTGCGTTAACGTCTTTGATTTTTGCTTTTCCTCATATGGAATGTGTCAGTATCACGCCGATTGAAAACAGCGTGATATACGGATTAAAGAGCTTTCGTGTCAAAATTTAATCAATAAGGGGACTGGTTTCATGAAAAAGTACCATATTTCGCTCATCAATATCCCGGCGTACGGGCATGTCAATCCTACGCTGGCATTAGTAGAGAAGCTTTGTGAGAGAGGGCATCGTGTCACGTATGCCACGACGGAGGAGTTCGCGCCTGCTGTTCAGAAAGCCGGTGGAGAAGCACTAATTTATCATACCTCGTTGAACATTGACCCTAAGCAAATCAGGGAGATGATGGAAAAGAATGACGCGCCGCTCAGTCTCTTAAAAGAATCACTGAGCATTCTGCCGCAGCTTGAGGAGTTATATCAAGATGATCAGCCTGATCTGATCATCTATGATTTTGTCGCGCTGGCTGGAAAATTATTTGCTGACAAGCTTCATGTGCCCGCTGTCAAGCTTTGTTCATCATATGCCCAAAATGAATCCTTTCAGCTTGGAAGTGAAGACATGCTGAAAATGATAAAAGAGGCCGAGGCTGAATTTAAAGCCTACTTGGAGCAAGAGCAATTGCCGGTTGTTTCATTTGAACAATTAGCTGTGCCGGAAGCATTAAATATTGTCTTTATGCCGAAGTCTTTTCAAATCCAGCATGAGACGTTCGATGACCGTTTCTGTTTTGTCGGCCCTTCCCTTGGAAAACGGACGGAACAAGAAAGCCTGTTGATTGAAAAGGGTGATCGCCCGCTTATGCTGATTTCATTGGGAACGGCGTTTAACGCATGGCCGGAATTTTATAAGATGTGCATCGAGGCATTTCGGGATTCTTCGTGGCAAGTGATCATGTCGGTCGGGAAAACGATTGATCCTGAAAGCTTGGATGATATCCCTGCTCACTTTACCATTCGCCAAAGCGTGCCGCAGCTTGAGGTGTTGGCGAAAGCCGATTTGTTTATTTCTCATGGCGGGATGAACAGTACGATGGAAGCAATGAATGCCGGTGTGCCGCTTGTCGTCATTCCGCAAATGTATGAGCAGGAGCTCACCGCAAAGCGTGCCGACGAATTAGGCCTTGGCGTTTATTTGCCGAAAGAGGAAGTCACTGTTTCCAGGCTGCGGGAAGCAGTTCAGGCCGTATCCGGTGATCAAGAGGTGTTAAGCCGCGTCAAAAACATGCAAAAGGATGTAAAAGAAGCAGGCGGAGCGGAGCGTGCGGCGGCAGAGATTGAAGCGTTTATGAAAAAAACGGCTGTTCCGCAGTAAATCACAAAAACCGAAATCAAAAATTCGATTTCGGTTTTTTGTTTAGATATTTTTTTTCAACCCACATCTCCGGCATTCTCTTAGAAATTTTCCGCCTTTTACAGAGCTTTTGAACAGTGTGTAATCACAATTGTCACAGCGCCCGCTGCGGACGTCCGGGTATTCATTGAATTCGTAAACGATCGATGTATCGTAGCCTTTTGTTTCATATTCTTCATTTTTTGTTTCCATGTCGATCCTCCGTTAGCAAACGTGTCTGCTGTTTATATTACAGCAAGCTTCAGGTGTATTCAAATGGATTTTAGAGGCTTGGGTTTATCTTGATTTCTCCCTTGGTTTGCGCCACAATAGCTTTATTAAGCTCGTATATATAAAAAAACTATGCAAAGAGGAGAGGAAACGGGTATGGGAAAAGGGTTACATGGAAAACGCGTGGCGATCGGGGGCTCCCGAAAAACGGAAGAAATCAGCACAATCATTGAAAAACAGGGCGGAACTTCTGTCATCCGGCCTCTCCAAGGAACGGTTTATTTAGCTGAGAAGCAGGTGGAGCCGGATTTGCGGGCGTTTGCGGAGGAAAAAGCTGACTGGTTCATTTTCACGACAGGTATTGGCACAGAGACTCTTGTCGATATGGCAGAGAAAATTGGTATGAAAGAGGAGTTTCTGCAGGCGATTCGCCAGGCCAAAGCGGCATGCCGGGGATACAAAACGCTGTCTGTGCTGAAAAAGCTTGGGATCACACCGGAAGCTTCTGACGAAGATGGGACAACAAAGGGTTTAATCCGGTCCTTGGCGCCTTACGACTTTTCAGGAAAAACAGTTATGGTGCAGCTTCATGGAGAAAACGCGCCGGCCCTCATGGCATTTCTTGAAGAAAAGGGCGCGTCTGTCCTGCCGGTTCTGCCTTATCAGCACATCCCGCCTGAGGAGGAAACAGTGGAGCAGTTATGCCGGGAGCTGATGAACGGTGAGATCGACGCCGTTTGTTTTACAACTGCAATTCAGGTTCGTTCCCTGTTTGACTTTGCCAAGGAGCGCGGCTATATCAATGAATTGAAGGCCGTATTCGAAGAGCGCGCCATCGCTGCGGCTGTCGGAAAAGTGACTGCTGAAGCACTGCGGGAAGAAGGCATCACGAGACTGCTTGCTCCGGAGATTGAGCGGATGGGCGCGATGATTATCGAGCTGTCTAAGTATTATGAAGAAAAAGAATAACCAATACAAAAGCCGCTTTCCAAAAGGGAAGCGGCTTTCAGCGTGTCGACAAACCCTCTCATACGTTGTCAAGCCTGCGTTTCGGTGCTCACGAATTCCAACATTCGCTGTGCTTCGATGCTCGTTATTCCTAGACTTCAAGGGTTTTCAAACATGCTCAAAAATGACTGTGTCTTGCTAAAAGGATGATTTTAAATTGTGAGTTGCCTCCAACAATACTTTTTATATTTGCTCATTATTGAAGCCCCCTGCACGTTTAAACCTCTCAGTTGCCTTTTATACTGTCAAACTTCGAAGCATTCGTTTTCGATAGCACATTGTTTTCTTTCATCGGGGTATTCAGTTTTTTCTGCAATTCTTCTTTTATTTCATGTAATCGCTCATCTACCGAGACTTGCGGGATTTTATAGCCGACGAAGAAAGGGGAAACGACGAATCTCGGTACGATTTTGCAGATGATATGATGATTTGTATGATAGAAAAATAAATTATAGCTTGTACATTTATAGCTGAAATCTTGGGTCAAATATGTAACAGCTGTTTGAATGTAATCAGCCATTAGGTCTGTATGCTCCAGCGAGTCACTTATGATGACGTTCATTTCAGTAAAACCCATAATCGGATCGCTCGACAGATTGAATTCAGCTTGATTCGGATTCTCTGCAATCTTGATCCCTAGAAAATTCTCATATGAGAGCGATTCCATATAATCCGCATGTTTCAATCCGACAATCTGCATATGGGCGTGTTTTATACTGCCGCCTGAAAGCGGGCCATGGTTTTTATACAATATAACGCTTTTGTATTGAGGATCTTTTTCCATATGTATCAATTTTTCTAAACTAAACCGTATCAGTTTTCTCATTTTTTTATTGCTGTAAGTCGTTATATCTTCGTTGCACTGGCCTGTCTCCACAATCAGCGTCTGGTACGTATCTTGGATGGTGGGGTATTTATTTTCGAGCCAAATCATATCCCCGTCAGTTTCTAAAATGCCGGTAAGGTTATCGCGGTCACAAAAAGGACAGGCGTTTTGCTTATTGACAATGGTTTCAGGTTTTTGTGAACTGATATAGCTGGAAAAATATAATTTTTGCATTTGATAAAACGACCTTTCAAAATTTTCTAAATACCTTATGTCACTTTAACATTCTATATGGGTTACATTCTGCTTGCAATATTTTCTTTGTTTTTTGTTTAAAATCTCCAAAAAATAAAAGAATTCATTTTTTTTGAAAAATAATAAGGAGAGATGTGCACGTTTCCATGATACGTAAAACCTTGATTTATTAGGGTTTTAATATATTTTTTCGTAAGTCGAAAGTTGTTAATTCAAAATTAATAAAAATAAAAATTTTTTGAAAATAATAGTTTACAAATATTACCCTCCTGTGTATATTAGGAAATATCTTACGGAAAGGAGAAAATTGGGAGTATTTCAATAAAAGGAGAGAGCAAGAACATGACAACATCCCATTTTAAAAAAGGCGTGCTTTTTTGCCTGATTGCAGGTATTTGTTTTGGAGCGCAATGGCCTGTAGCTGGAAGAGCTCTGAAACATATTGATCCATTCTTTTTTACACTGATACGTTATCTGATTGTGGCAGTCGTACTATCTATCATTCTGTTTTTTACAGAGGGAGCTAAAAGTTTTAAGACGGAAGGGAAACTGGTTCCGATTTGGTTTTATGGGAGTATGGCATTCTGCGCTTATAATTTTCTTGTGTTTTTAGGGCAAAAGATGGCAGGTGATAACGGGGCTATTTTAGGCTCTATATTAATGGCATTGATCCCGATGGTGTCACTGCTTGTTTTATGGGTTTACAAAAAGAACAGACCGGCGAATGTTACATTGCTTTTGGTTGGCGTGTCTTTCATCGGCGTATTGCTGGTTGTGACAAAGGGAGATATTGCTTTCTTTGCGGACAGCAATAAACAGGCAGTTCCTATTATTTTAATGTCAATCAGCGTGTTAGCGTGGGTTCTTTATACGATTGGAGGAAGCAGCTTTCCGGATTGGTCATCCTTGCGTTACACAGCGTTGAGCTGTATTTTCGGAAATGTTACGTCTATAGTTGTTATTTCAATATTCGTAATCTTGGGAAAAGTAGAAGTGCCTGCTGTCAATCAAGTCATGGAGATCAAATGGGAAATGATGTACATGAGTATTTTTGCAGGTGTTATCGGTGTGTTTGCATGGAATATCGGCAATAAGATACTGACACCGATCAACGGTTCTTTGTTTATGAACTTGGTTCCGATTGTGTCGTTTATGATTTCCATTATCACAGGCTATAAAATGTCGCCTGTTGAAGCGGGCGGAGCCTTCTTAACGATCGGTGCGATTGTGTTAAATAATATTTATCAGAGACGGCGTTCTGTGATGCCTGCGGTGAGGACAAGCAAAAAAGAAGCGGTATAACATCAAATCCAAACAAAAAGGGGTTTTAAGATGAGTATAAAATTAATGGATGTCACGTTAAGAGAATCAGTTCATGTTGAAGGGGCGAAGATCAATTTAGATGCTGCCCGTCAAGTCGTCAGCGGACTTTCAAAAGCGAATGTTGATTTTATCGAAATCGGATATGTGTCTTCGAACGAAGGGATGAATCTGCAAAGCTGCTGTCCGATTGAATACATAGAAGAAATGGCTTGCGCGATAGGTGCGGGGTCAAGCTCACAATTGGTGCTCATGCTGCATCCGGCACAATATAAAGAAGAATTTCTCGAACGGATGAAGCATCCTTCAGTCGGTATGGTCCGTTTATGCATTCCTCTTGCGAAAACGGATGCCAGCCTGCCGGTTATCAAAGAATTGAAAGCACACCGGATTCATGTCAGCGCAAACTTAATCAGAGCAAGTCACGCGAATATCCAAGATATCATCGTATTTACAGAAAAAGTTATAGAGGCGGGAGCCGATTACATTTACTTGGCTGATTCTAACGGAGCCATGATGCCACCCGCTGTGTCCTCTTTATTTACCAAGCTGAAAGAACATTCATCTGTAGAACTCGGTTTTCATCCTCATGACAATTTGGGCCTTGCTTCGGCAAATGCGATTGATGCGATCCAATGCGGTGTCCAGTTCATTGACGGAAGTTTATACGGTTTTGGGAAAGGACCGGGGAACCTGTGCATCGAGACATTTGCAGCGATACTCAATCGCTTAGACCTCAGCAAAAAATATGACATTTGTGAATTAATCCAGTTATCAAGACAAGCCTACTCCCTGTTCATCAATGATACATCAGAGAATTCCTTCTATGACAAAGAGGAAGGGATTTTGTCGGGACTGCATAATTTGAATTTAGATGTACTGGACAAGCTCGATAGAATGGCACAATCAAGCGGTCTTAAATTATTGGATCTATTAGTCATTTTAGAAAAGCAGACGTTGGTTCATCGTGCGGAATTTGCGCTACGAAGCACCGAGCTGAGTCAAGTAGGGTGAGTATGATGATGAACAAAGAAAATGTAAAACGCAGCTGGAAACTAGAGCTAGGAACCGGAGACAGAGTGATTTTGGTTTTGCCAAGAATGGACGCAGACGCATTAAGCCGGGAAGAATGGATGGTGTCACTTGCGCCGTACATTGACGACTATACATTTATCATTCTAGATGTCCCGGAAAAACTGATTCAAGAAAATAATGAAAAAGATTCATTTACCGTCCCTGAACTGGCACAGTGGGCACATGAATATGTCGAAAAGAACAACATTACACCTTATATGATTTGGGGCTTTTCACTCGGTGGGATGATGGCTCAGTATTTAAGCACGTTTAATGAATATGCAGACACTCCTATTTTATTGGTGTCCACCATGCTTTATCCAAATAAAAAATTAAAGGCTGTCTTTTCCACATGGTATATGCTTTGCGACAAATTTGGCGTCAAAGGGCTTCAAGCGGGTCTAGTGCCATGGGTCGTAAAAGAAAGCGAGCTGCCGATATTCCGATTGGAGACAACAGACATAGAAGATGAGGCGATTGCGGTTGCCAAAATGAAAGCCGGTGTGCAAGCCATTATAAACCATAACGGCAAAACATATCATGATCAGATGAAGTCGCCGATTCAAATCATTTTCGGAGAAGAATCGATATTATTAGGGAAAGAAGAGTCCGAATACTTCGAAAAATATATGCCGCAGGCGAACATTCATTTTATCCAAAACAGCGGTATGCGCATGTTTGGTGAAAAACCAGACGAAGTCAAACAAGTAATCGAAAAATTTATTGATTCACATTTTGGAGCAGAGGTGTAAAAACATATGGCAAAAATAACAGCAGCGGTTTTACCAGGAGATGGAATCGGTCCTGAGGTTATCGAATGCAGTTTACCGGTATTTGATCGATTAGGTGTCGATATTGATTTAAAGTTCGGTGATATCGGATGGGAGTTTTGGAAAAAAGAAGGTGACCCAGTTCCGCAAAGAACGTGGGATTTAATTGAAACAAGTGATGTGACACTATTAGGCGCAATCACCAGCAAACCTCACGCTCAGGGCTTAAAAGAATTAGATCCGTCATTACAAGATCAAAACCTGAAGTATGTCTCGCCTGTCATTCAGCTGCGACAAAAATTAAATTTGTTCGCGAATGTGCGTCCGGCTTACAGTTTAGACCATCAGCAATCTAAAAAGTTTAGAATGACCGTTATTCGCGAAAATACAGAGGGACTTTATGCAGGGCTCGACTTTTCGCCTATTCCCAAAGACCTGTTTGATTTTATTCAGGCAAACAAGAACGGACTAAATAATTGGCAGCTTGACGGGGAAGATGATGGCGGCGCCGCAATTCGGCTGATTACGAAAAATGGCTTAAGGCGGTTGTTGAAGTTTGCCTTTGAATGGGCTAAAAAATACAACTACCAACGAGTGACGTGGTCAGATAAGCCAAATGTGATGAGACAGTCCGGTCAGTTTGCGTTAACCATTTTAGAAGAAGTGGCGAAGGACTACCCAGAAGTGGATTGGGAGGTCCAAAACGTTGATGCGACAGCGATGTGGATGGTGAAAGATCCGGGACATTTCGGCGTCATTGTCAGTGAAAATCAATTCGGCGACATCCTCTCCGATCTCGGGGCAGGAATCATGGGCGGCTTAGGCCTTGCACCGAGTTCAAACTTCGGGTACGAGAATGCTTATTTTGAACCGGTACACGGCTCAGCCCCAAAACATGCCGGTAAAATGAAAGTGAATCCGATGGCTCAATTTTTAACCATTTCTCTTTTGCTTGAGCATTGCGGATATATGGAAGAAAGCATGCGGATCAAAACCGCTGTCAATAAAGTGTTAAAAGAAGGAAAAACGCTAACGTACGATTTAGGCGGTATCGCAAGCACAAAAGAAACGGCAAATGCCATCATTCAAAACTGCTAGGAGGACCAAATAAGTGGATAATCAACAAATCATAAAAGAATTGAAATCGTTTGATACGCCGACGATTTCTGACGCATTGGACAGTTTACATATAGATGGCGGATTATGCGGTATCGTACCGAGAAACACGTCTGCAAATATTTGCGGAACAGCGTTTACAGTGGAATACAGAGACCCGAACGAAGAGGAACAGCAAGTTGCCAAAGCAGCCGATTTCATTGATGCGGCTGACGAGGATTCAGTTGTCATTCTTGCCAATAACGGCCGTACGGACTGCACAGTGTGGGGCAACATTTTAACCCAACTGGCTATTCAAAAGAAAATCGCGGGCACTGTAATAGATGGTGCTTGCCGTGATATTGATTATATTCGAGAAACGGAGTACGCCATGTTCAGTAAATCTGTCTATATGAAAACGGGAAAAGGCCGAACGAAAAAAACAGCCCATCAGGTGCCCGTCACGATCAGCGGCACGGTCATTCAGCCGAACGATTTTGTTCGCGCGGACCAAAATGGAGTGATCGCCATTCCCCAAGACGTTGCCGAAGAAGTCATCAAGCGTTCCAGAGCCATTGAAGAAACGGAAGAGAAAATCAAAGAAGCCGTTTCTCGAGGCATACATTTAAAAGAAGCGCGTGAAATGTATAACTATCATCGCCCTTGGGAGAATGAAGTGACAGCCAAATGAAGCTTGAGCGTTTTTTAGATCTTCATGTACACGCATGGCCTGATACGTACAATAGAAGATATACGATTTTTAATCTGGGTGAAGAATTAAAAGCGAACAATGGTGCAGCCGTTATGAAAAGCCATTTGATGGCCACAACGCCGCTTGCGCATGCGGCCCGGGAGATGGGTCTTCCGCTCTTTGGGTCTATTACATTGAACCAGTATAACGGCGGTATCAACCGAGCGGTGGTTGAAGCAGCGATTGCTGCAAACGGCCCGGATCATTCTTCAATGATGATTTGGTTTCCCACTCTGACCATACCGTCAAACAAACCAAAAACAAAACAAACAACATCTCACCCGGTTTTAGCTGAACATACAGTGAAATATGAAAGGGTCAGCGAAAACGGAAAACTGCGCCAAGAAACAAAGGAAGTCATTCAAACAGCATCGGCGTTTAACATTCCATTAGCGACAGGCCACTCCTCAAAAGAAGAAGTGTATATGCTGATTGAAGAAACAGAAAAACAAAAATGTAAGCTGATGATTACGCACCCGTTTTACCAGTGTACGAATTTTACAATGGCTGAGGTCATCGACATGCTGTCTTCTTCAAAAAACGTCTATGTTGAATTTGCCGTTTTAATGAGCAAAATCGGTTACGATCGGCACGAGGATTTAGTTAAAGTGCTGAAAACATGGGGAACAGATCGCATATGCGTATCAACGGATTTCGGTCAGTTGAAGAATGGGACAGTGACTGAGGCATATACGGAATATTTGACAGAGGTAAAAAAAGCTGCTGAAGCAAACGGGTTTGATTTGAATCAAAACATCGCTGACGAGATTTGCTATTTGAATCCAACTGCTTTTTTAGGTGTGAAATAATGGTCAGCCCTTTCCTTTTCGGGAAGGGCTGATCTTTTTATGGAATGATTGTGATGTATAAATATTCTCTGTCAAGCAGAATCAGTAAACCCGTTCTCCTTCAGCTGCTGATGCGCTGTGAATAATGACGGGTATGTCAGCACACTTAAGATCACACATGTCAGTGCGGCTGACGCCATCGTTGTGAACACGATCAGCAGCTGAAAGCGTACCGCCTGAATCGGGTCCGCGCCGGCTAGTATCTGGCCGGTCATCATGCCTGGAAGCTGAACAAGCCCCAGCGTTTTTTGGCTTTCCAGCGTCGGGATCATACTCATTTTCATCGCTGAAGTAAGAATACGCTGTATGGATTGCTTCGGTGTGCCTCCAAGAGACAGTATCAATTGTATCTCTTCTTTGCGAACGCCGATTTCTGAGCTAAGCCGGTTTAAAAACAGACTTGCGAGCACCATCGAATTTCCGATGACCATCCCGCTGATCGGAATGACATATCGGGCAGTAAGCGGAATGATGTGAAGAGACAGCAAAATTCCCTGCGTCACAATTTCTACAATCGCTAACGCTGCGAACACTCTCCAAAACGAACCAACTGTATTTTTCTTTCGTTTGATGACATTTTGCGCCGCCACTACCAGCATTAACAGCACCATCAGCAAAATAAATACAGGGTGGTCTCCGCGGAAAATCAGCGACAGTACATAACCGATGACAAGCAGCTGTACCGCGGCCCGGATCGTGGCGATGATCATGTCTTTTTCAACGCCGGCTTTAAAGGATTTTGATAAAAACAAGGCGATCAAAACAAAGATCATCGTTAAAGAGAGGGAAAGGTAATCCATTACCGGGTGCCTCCCTTCAAAAATTCTTTGGCTGCTTCATGCTGCGGATCGGAGAAAAAGGTTTCGGCTGCTGCGATTTCAAGAAGCCGGCCATCCGCCATAAACCAAATGGTATCGGCAACTCGTTTTGCTTGCTCCATATTATGAGTCACCCACATGACTGTCCATTTTTTCTTTTGATGCTGACGTTTGATCAGTTCTTCAATCTCAAGAGCAGAAACCGGATCCAAGGCCGATGTGATTTCGTCCAGCAATAGAATAGAGGAAGGATTAGTGAGCGTTCTGGCTAGTGACAGCCGTTGCCGCTGCCCGCCCGATAAATCCTTGGCGCTTCTGTCTAACAGCTCTGGCGGGAGCCCTGTAAGAGAAGCGAGCTCTTCAGGGGAGTACAGCTGGGATTGATGCAGCCTTTGGACCAGACTTAGATTATCGCGCACTGTCCCATCGAGGACGGGGGCAGATTGAAACGCGAGGGCTGCCGTTCGCCTCAGCTCATTGACATTCCAATGCCTGACTTCCTTTCCGTATATTTTTACTTCGCCGCTATCAGGCGTTCTCATTAAATTGCACATGGACAGGAGGGTGCTTTTGCCTGAACCGGAAGGGCCTAAAACGGCCGCGATTGCGCCCTGTTGAATGTCTCCGGTGACATCTTGCAACACATCATAGATTTGTCCATCTTGTTCATAGCTTTTTCTAACTGATCTGAAGGAGATGGCTGGGTTGTTTTGTGTTTGATTGTTTGCTTCCATTACAATAATCACCTTTCAGTAAAGTAGGCTGATACTATATGTAAATATAACGTGAAACAGATATCTTTTGGTAGCAATAATAAAAGAGAACAGGTTTTCACCCATTCTCCGGCAGATGCTACGCGGTCAGATTTGACTGTGTTTTCTTTTTCAGTTTTCCCGGTTGTGAAGCAAAGGTGTGCAATACCATCCCCGCCATAATAATGAATAAACCGGCAAATGATAATAGGGATGGGAAAACGCCTGACAGCAGAACAATTTCACCAAGCAGCGCGAAAATCACTTCACCGGATTGAGTTGCTTCAACTGCTGCGAGCTTTTGCGGATTGTCTCTTACCATATCAGTGGCCCAGAAAAATAAAACGGTCGCAATGATGCCTGAGCTGACGGCCACGCTGAAGGATTGAACGGTTTGCCCCGCTGTCGGAAGTCCGTCTGACCACCAGCCGTAAGCTGCTATGATCAGCCAGAACGGAAGGCTGGCCAAGGTCATTCCCAGCACACGCTGAAATGTATCAAGCCGGCCTCCGTATTCCTCGAGCATCCTCCGGTTCCCTAACGGATAGGCAAAAGCCGCAATGACAACCGGCAGCACACTGAAAAGCAGTGTCTTCCCAGAAAGCGATTCTGCATGCTGAAGCTGAATGAGCGCCGCTCCGATCAGAATGATCACGGACGTGCCAAGTGAAACAAGGGGAATCTTTTGCCGAACGAGCTGCGGGCCTCCCTGCAACTCTTTTTTGACATAAAAAAGTGGAGATAGGAGCACACCGGCTACAATGGTGATTTGCCAAGTGCCGGCTACAAGCCACCCGGGACCGTATGCAGCCGCAAATGTGATCGGCGCGTAAAAAAGCACGAAGCCGATAAAGCTCCATTTGATCCAAAAAAACGGCTTTTTCCGCATCTCTTGTAAGAGAGGGGCGAATGTCCCTCTTATGATGACAATCAAACATAAAAACGGCACCATAAAAATAAAGCGCAGCGAAGAGCTCCAAAGCCAGCTGCCTCCGGATAATTCCATCGCTCTGTTTAAAATAAAGGTAACGGCGAAAAAGAGTGAAGCCAATATTCCGATAAAGATTGCTTTCATGATATCCCTCATTCTGGCATTATTTTTTATACTATACTATTCGGTATCGCCCAGATCAATGGAGTCGTGAGAAAATAAACATGTTTTACAAACCGCTATGTGTGGAAGACAAAAAATGGAGGTGGCATTGATGGAAGCAGAGACAAAGACGTATTTCTTTCAGGATGACGGCAGGATTCCGAATCACCCTGATTTTCCGCTTATTGTGTATCAAAACGCACTCAAGGACACCGGTTGGGCAGAGCGGATTGTCAACCGGCATGGCTGGTCGAACAGCTGGTCAGGGAGTGTTTTTCCATACCATCACTATCACAGCAATACGCATGAAGTCCTGATTGCAGTCCGGGGAGAGGCTGTGATTCAATTTGGGGGAGAAAAAGGGGCCGCCATTCCTATCAAATCGGGCGACGCAGTCGTGATTCCAGCCGGAGTCGGCCATAAAAAGCGAAGCGCGAGCTCCGATTTTACCGTCATTGGCGCTTATCCGGGAGGCGTTCAGTATGATATGAAGACGGGAGAGCCAAGTGAAAGAGAGGAAGCGATGGAACAGATCAAGCAGGTGTCATTGCCGGAGAATGACCCGATCACAGGAAAAAGAGCGCCTCTTTTAAAAATATGGGTAAAGTGAAGGGGAGAAAATTGGCGGATTGTCAATAACTAGTGCCGCAGAAACGTTATGACACGGGCTCCATCTAAATTAATTTCATAATCGAAGCAATTCACGTTCAAATTTTGTTCAAAAAGTGTTATCATATAGAAGGTAATCGAATTGGAGTTTTTTGTGTTTGCTATTTTCAGAGAGAGTAAAGGATTTTTGACTTATTCAATTGTTTATTTTTGAGATAAAAATAATACTGAATATGGCAAGATGAAAAACTGGGTAGTAAACATTTATTTTTGTAAATGATTGTGCATGAATTCACAATCCTTATTCTTATGCTTTCAAGTATGAGATCAGGGAGAGGCACTACCCTTTCCAAAAAAATCTGCAAACTGCTTATAGTAAAGGAGAATTGGATATGCCAGAAACAATCGATCAAACAAATGCGTCTGTCAGCCAAAGCCAGCAAGATCTTATTGATCAGCTGTTAAAGCCAGAAGTTCAAGAATCACTGACTGTTTTAGTTGACCAGCTTCCAAAACTGACTGAGTTAGTGAATATTTTAACGAAGTCTTATGATTTCGCTCAGTCTGTAGCAACTGACGAAGTGTTAAAAAGCGACACTGTCGGTGCGATCACTGAAATGCTTGAGCCTGTAAAAGAAACAGCGAAAGAAGTGGCTGCGACTGCAATCGAAGCGAAAGACCGCGCTGATGCAAGCAGCGAAACGATTGGTCTATTCGGCCTGTTACGCATGCTGAAAGATCCTCAAGCTCAAAAGCTGTTCCGTTTTGCTAACAGCTACCTTGAAGTCATGAACGAACGCGAAAACCAAAAATAATCTCAGATTCAAATTGATATAAAGGACGGAGGATATACGATGTCAAAACATATTGTCATTCTAGGCGCTGGTTATGGCGGAGTTCTTTCTGCTCTAACAGTTCGCAAACATTACACTAAAGAACAAGCAAAAGTGACAGTGGTAAACAAATACCCAACTCACCAAATCATTACGGAATTACACCGTCTTGCAGCAGGCAACGTGTCTGAAAAAGCGATTGCAATGCCATTAGAAAAACTTTTCAAAGGTAAAGACATTGACCTTAAAATTGCGGAAGTAAGCTCTTTCTCTGTTGATAAAAAAGAAGTAGCGCTTGCTGACGGTTCTGCATTATCTTACGATGCGCTTGTTGTAGGCCTTGGTTCTGTAACAGCTTACTTCGGCATCCCGGGTCTTGAAGAAAACAGCATGGTATTGAAATCTGCTGCCGATGCGAACAAAGTCTTCCAGCATGTTGAAGATCGTGTGCGCGAGTACGCTCAAACGAAAAACGAAGCTGATGCAACAATCCTTATCGGCGGAGGCGGCTTAACAGGTGTTGAGCTTGTCGGTGAGCTTGCTGACATCATGCCGAACCTTACGAAAAAATACGGCGTAGACCATAAAGAAATCAAATTGAAACTGGTTGAAGCAGGTCCGAAAATCCTTCCTGTTCTACCGGATGATCTGATCGAACGCGCGACTGCGAGCCTTGAAAAACGCGGCGTTGAGTTCTTAACAGGTCTTCCTGTTACAAATGTGGAAGGTAACGTGATTGATCTGAAAGACGGATCTAAAGTTGTTGCCAACACATTTGTTTGGACTGGCGGCGTACAAGGCAACCCATTAGTCGGTGAATCAGGTCTTGAAGTGAACCGCGGACGCGCTACAGTAAATGACTTCCTGCAATCTGCATCTCATGAAGATGTATTCGTTGCCGGAGACAGCGCAGTTTACTTCGCTCCAGACGGCCGTCCATACCCGCCGACTGCACAAATCGCATGGCAAATGGGTGAGCTGATCGGTTACAACCTATTCGCTTACTTAGAAGGCAAAACGCTTGAAACATTCAATCCAGTAAACTCTGGTACACTTGCAAGCCTTGGACGCAAAGACGCGGTTGCCATCATTGGTGAAAATTCTACACCGCTTAAAGGTCTTCCTGCTTCCTTGATGAAAGAAGCAAGTAACGTACGCTACTTAACACATATTAAAGGACTTTTCAGTCTGGCTTACTAATCTTTTCTTATAGAATCGACATTGCAGGAAGCGTTCCTCACGGAGTGTTTTCCGGCGATGTCTTTTTTTTACTTGTTTGATAACGTTAACATTTCATTTTCAAAAAAGAGATTGATCGCAGAGGAATATAAAGGTAAAATAAAGCTAAATCAAAATGTTCACGTTAACATTTTGAAATCGAATGAAAGACGGTGAGGACATGGAACCCTTTATGGGCGACAATTTTTTGCTGAAAAATGAAACCGCTGTCAGCCTCTATCACAATTATGCGAAAGACATGCCGATTATTGATTACCACTGCCACTTAAGCCCGAAAGAAATCTATGAAAATAAGACATTTCAAAACATCACGGAAGCCTGGCTGTATGGAGACCATTACAAATGGCGCGTCATGAGAGCCAATGGAATTGATGAGACATACATTACCGGCGATGCGTCTGATGAGGAGAAATTTACGGCTTGGGCGAAAACTGTGCCGATGGCGATCGGCAATCCGCTCTACAATTGGACTCACTTAGAACTGCAGCGCTTTTTTGGGATTTATGAGATTTTTAATGAGCAATCCGCGCCGGCTATATGGAAACGGACGAATGAACTGCTCCAAGGAGAGGGCTTCGGGGCAAGGGATTTGATCGTGAAATCAAATGTAAAGGTCGTTTGCACAACTGATGATCCTGTCGATTCTCTTGAATACCATCTATTATTAAAAGAAGACAAAGATTTTCCTGTCAGCGTACTGCCGGGATTTCGGCCGGATAAGGGACTTGAGATCAATCGTGAAGGCTTTCCTGATTGGGTGAAGGCGCTTGAAGATGCCGCAGCCATATCGATTACAACCTACGATGAGTTTCTAAAGGCGCTGGAAAAACGAGTGCGATACTTCCACTCAGCCGGCGGAAGAGTGTCTGATCACGCGATAGATTCGATGGTATTTGCCGAAACGACAAAAGAGGAAGCGGGGCGGATTTTTTCTGACAGATTACAAGGGGCAGAGGTTTCTTATGAAGATGAGAAAAAATTTAAGACGTATACGCTTCAGTTTCTTTGCGGTTTGTATGCGGAGCTCGATTGGGCAATGCAGTTTCATATCAACGCTTTAAGAAACACGAATACTAAAATGATGAAGAGGCTCGGACCCGACACAGGCTATGATTCTATGAATGATGAATTAATCGCTAAGCCTTTGTATAAGCTGCTGAACTCAGTTGAAATAAAGAACCAGCTGCCTAAAACGATTTTATATTCACTTAATCCAAACGATAACTATGTTATCGCCAGCATGATCAACAGTTTTCAGGACGGCATCACCCCTGGGAAAATACAATTCGGTACAGCCTGGTGGTTTAACGACACAAAAGACGGGATGCTCGATCAAATGAAAGCGTTGTCAAATGTCGGCCTTTTCAGCCGTTTTATCGGCATGCTCACAGATTCCAGAAGCTTTCTTTCCTATACGCGCCACGAATATTTCAGGCGGATCGTCTGCAACTTGATCGGTGAATGGGTGGAAAACGGTGAAGTGCCGCATGATATGAAGCTTTTGGGAAGCATTGTTCAGGGAATTTGCTATGACAATGCGAAACACTACTTTCAATTTCAAGAAGAGAAAGCAAACGTGTAACCCAATGTCCGCTCAGCATCACAATCATGTGTCATCCTGAGCGGACCACTACCCGAAAATTTTTATGATACAGAGGTGGAAGATGCGAACTGAACTGGCAAATAAGGTTGTGTCGATTGAAACGGAGAAAAGGCTTTCGTTGAAAGAGAAAATTTCCTATGGATTTGGTGATTTTGGCAACGGTTTTATGTTTGATCTCGGCCAGATTTATTTATTGAAGTACTTTACTGATGTAGCGGGAATCCCGGCTGCGATGGCCGGCGGCATTTTTTTAGTCAGCAAGCTGTTTGCGGCGATAACCGATCCGATTGTCGGCTCATCAATTGATTATCGCAAACATATCGGCAAACGGGGTAAATTCAGGCCTTATCTATTAATCGGCAGCATCGTGCTTGCGCTGCTTACTGTTCTTATTTTTCTGTCTCCCAATGTATCAACGACTGGAAAACTGATTTATGCATATGCATCATATATGATTTGGGGCATCGGCTATTCGTTTGTGAACATTCCGTACGGCTCATTAGGAGCAGCGATGACTCAAAATTCTGAGGATCGGACCTCCATTTCGACTTTCCGCCAAATCGGATCGCTTGGAGCCTTGTTTATCACAAGTGTGGCTGTGATGCCGCTGCTCGTCAAGTTTGATAATCCGAAGGTCGGCTACCCGGTGGTCATGGGCTTATTCGCCGCACTCGGTGTGCTTTGGTTTTATATTTGCTACCGCAACTGCAAAGAGCGCATTGTCATATCGGAGGCGCCAAAAGAAAAATTAACACTCTCATCTATCGTCAAAACATTTATCACAAACAAACCGCTCTTAACCCTGGTCCTGATGACGATTTTTTCAATTTCCGCATACAACATTAAATCCGCCATGCTCATCTATTTCGCACAATATAATCTGGGCAATGTTGAACTGATGGCATATATGAATTTTATAATTATCGGTTCTTCCTTTTTGGGCGTCGTATTCCTGCCAAAGCTCGTCAAGATATTTGGTAAGAAACGAACGGCAATGATCGGCTTCGGCATCAGTGTGGCCGCGGATCTGATCAACTTTATGCTTCCATCAAACGTTTATATGTTTACGATTCTCGCCAGCATCGCCTTTATCGGAATCAGTATCCCAAATGGCATCACGTGGGCGCTTGTCTCCGATATTATTGACTATGGCGAATGGAAATCCGGTGAACGGAAAGAAGCAACGACATATTCACTTTTTAACTTCTCCAGAAAGCTTGCTCAGTCATTGTCGGGTTTTCTCTCGGGCATCGGTTTGGGAATTATCGGCTATGTGCCGAATGCTGTCCAGTCAGCACAGGCGCTGATCGGCATCAAAGCGCTGCTGCTTCTGTATCCGGCTATAGCTTTGGCATTAGCGATGATCATTATCGGCTTTCTCTATAAACTCACAGACCAGCAGCATGCACAGATTGTTCAGGATCTTCATCAAAAGAGCTGACAAAATAAAGTAAAGAATATTTAAAATAATCCATAAATAAATATATTTGTAAGGGTTTTCTATTGAGAGTGCCCAAAGAATGAAAGAGGAAGGAGGCATGTGATTGAACACGGTAACGATATCAGCTGAAGAAGCAAAGAAACTTGTTCGGCAAAAGCTGGCCTGTGCCCATTTGAATGAACGAGACGCAGAAAAAGTGGCAGATGTCCTCGTACACGCCGATTTACGCAATGTGCACTCACATGGTGTGTTGCGAACAGAACACTATGTAAACAGGCTAAGGGCGGGAGGGGTCAGCCCCGAAGCACATCCTATTTTTAAAGAAACCGGGCCTGTGACCGGGATACTTGATGGTGATGACGGATTCGGCCATGTGATTTGTGATATGGCGATGGACCGTGCAATGGACATGGCGAAGAAAAACGGAGTCGGCATGGTGACGGCTGTAAACAGCAGCCATTGCGGAGCGCTAAGCTATTTTGTGCAAAAAGCGGCTGACGAAAAGCTGATCGGTATGGCAATGACGCATACGGACAGTATCGTTGTCCCTTTTGGAGGGAGGTCTCCATTTTTAGGGACAAATCCGATTGCTTACGGTGTCCCTGCTAAGCATAAAAAACCGTTTATCCTAGATATGGCGACCTCCAAAGTGGCCTTTGGGAAGATTTTGCAGGCCCGTGAAGAGGGCGAAGCCATTCCTGAGGGATGGGGAGTCGATGAAAACGGAGAAGCAGTAACCGATCCCTACAAGGTCGCCTCTCTTTCAACATTCGGCGGCCCGAAAGGCTATGGGCTATCTATAATAGTGGATGTGTTTTCCGGATTGCTGGCGGGCGCGGCTTTTGGCCCTCATATAGCCAAAATGTACAGCGGGCTTGAGCAAAAAAGAAAGCTGGGGCATTACGTTTGCGCGATCAATCCGTCCTTTTTTACAGACCATGATACGTTTTTAGAGCAGATGGATGCCATGCTCAATGAATTGCAGCAGTCACCGCCGGCTGCTGGAGTCGAGAGAGTGTATGTACCCGGCGAGATCGAGCAGCTGCATGAAGAAAGAAATAAGGTGCACGGAATATCAATCGCTCGGAGCGTGTATGAATTCTTAAAAAGCAGGTGAGAAAAATGAAAGCGGTTCAAGTGCGAAAGGCGTATGATCTGGTGACAGCGGAGATGAAGAAGCCGGTTCTATCAAAGGATGATGAAGTGCTCGTGAAAGTCAAGCGAGCCGGGATTTGCGGCTCAGACATGCACATTTATCATGGCACGAATCCGCTCGCCACCCTCCCGAGAGTCATCGGACACGAGGTAACGGGGCAAGTGGAGGAAGTTGGCGCGAATGTGCAGAGCCTAAAAACCGGTGACCACGTTGTGATTGAGCCGATTTCTTATTGCGGGACGTGTTATGCCTGCCGCAAAGGGCGCCCGAATGTCTGCGCAAAGCTTTCTGTGTTCGGCGTACATGTGGACGGCGGCATGCGGGAATATGTTGTGCTTCCGGAAAGACAGCTTCACGCAGTCTCAAAGGACTTGCCTTGGGAGGAAGCGGTCATGGCCGAGCCTTATACGATAGGTGCCCAGGCAGTGTGGAGAGGCCAGGTGGAAAAAGGAGACACCGTTCTGATCCAGGGAGCGGGGCCCATCGGGATCTGTGTGTTAAAAATGGCAAAGCTTGCGGGCGCTGCCGTCTTGATGACTGACTTGAACAGCGAACGGCTGGCATTTGCGAAAGAAAACGGTGCCGATGCTGTCGTAAATGCACAAACAGAACATGTTGCTGAGCGGGTCCGGGAATGGACTGGGAATGAAGGAGCCAATGTGGTCATTGATGCGGTTTGTCTGCCGGCGACTTTTGAGCTTTCAGTTGAGGCCGTTTCTCCGGCGGGGCATGTGGTTGTCCTTGGATTTGATGAAAGAGCGGCACAAATTTCTCAGCTGCCGATAACCAAAAAAGAAGTCACGATAACCGGATCGAGATTGCAGACCAATCAGTTTCCGAAAGTGGTAGAGCTTTTGAATAAAGGACGGTTAACGCATAATGGGTTGATAACGCATACATTTTCAGTAGATGACGTCCATCACGCATTTCAGCTTATCAAGGAGCAACCAGATCAAGTGCGGAAAGCCGTCATCACGTTTGATTAATCGACTGAATCCGGAGGTGTGCACATGAATATGACATTTCGATGGTATGGACGAGGCAACGATACAGTCACACTTGAACACGTGAAGCAAATTCCCGGAGTCAAAGGCATCGTCTGGGCTCTCCATCAAAAACCTGTCGGCGATGTGTGGGAAAAAGATGAAATTAGAGCCGAGACCGAATATATTCAATCCTATGGTTTTCATGCTGAAGTTGTAGAAAGCGTGAATGTTCATGAAGCGATTAAACTCGGTAATGAAGAACGCGGCCGGTATATTGAAAACTACAAACAAACAATCCGCAATCTTGCCGAATTTGGCGTGAAAGTGATTTGCTATAATTTCATGCCGGTGTTTGACTGGACACGCACGGACATGTTCCGCCCGCTGGAAGATGGATCAACCGCTTTGTTTTTTGAAAAGGCCAAGGTGGAGAGCCTTGAGCCCCAAGAGCTGATTCGGACGGTGGAGCAAGCATCTGACATGACACTGCCGGGGTGGGAGCCGGAAAAATTAGCCCGGATCAAAGAGCTGTTTGCAGCATACAGAACGGTCGATGAAGAACAGCTATGGGACAATTTATCATTCTTTTTGGAAGAAATTCTTCCGGTTGCAGAAAGTCACGGTGTTCAAATGGCTATTCATCCGGATGACCCGCCATGGCCGATTTTCGGACTGCCGCGCATAATCACAGGGGAGGCAAGTTATAAGAGACTAAGAGCGATATCAGATTCACCGTCTAATGGCATCACCTTTTGTACAGGTTCAATGGGAGCCAATCCCGCTAATGACATGATGGAAATCGCTAAAACGTATGCCGGCATCGCCCCCTTTTCACATATTCGCAATGTGAAAATTTACGAGAATGGCGATTTTATTGAAACCTCTCATCTGACAAATGATGGTTCGATCAACCTTCAAGGCGTAATGGAAGAACTGCATAAGCAGGATTACGAAGGATATGTGAGACCAGATCATGGGCGCCATCTTTGGGGTGAGCAATGCCGCCCGGGTTATGGCTTGTACGATCGGGCCCTTGGCATTATGTATTTGAACGGGCTATGGGACGCATATGAAGCAATGGCGAAAAAAGAGGTGGAAGCATGATTCCGCTGCATGAGAACCTGGCTGGTAAAACGGCTGTCATCACTGGCGGGAGCGGCGTGCTTTGCTCAGCGATGGCCCGGGAGCTTGCCAGACAAGGCATGAAGGTAGCGATATTGAACCGGACGGCTGAAAAAGGCCAAGCGGTCGTGGATAAGATTGCGGCTGCTGGCGGCACAGCATGCTCTGTTTCTGCGGATGTGCTGGACAGGGGGTCACTGGTGCAGGCAAAGGAGGATATCCTCGGCCGGTTTGGCTCTGTCGATCTGCTAATAAACGGGGCTGGCGGCAATCATCCTGCAGCGATAACCGATGTGGAGACGTATGAAGAAGCGGGAGAAGGCCAATCCTTTTTTGATCTGGATGAGGGGGGCTTTTTAACTGTATTCTCCACCAACTTCACCGGTGCGTTTCTGGCCTCTCAAGTGTTTGGAAAAGAGCTGCTGAAGGCTGATTCACCTGCGATTATCAACCTTTCTTCCATGAGTGCTTATTCACCGATGACGAAGGTTCCGGCATACAGTGCCGCCAAAGCATCCATCAATAATTTTACGATGTGGATGGCCGTTCATTTTGCCGAGACCGGACTGCGGGTCAATGCGATTGCCCCTGGATTCTTTCTGACGAAACAAAATCATGATCTGCTGATCAATCAAGATGGAACATTCACCAGCCGATCTAACAACATTATTGCGGGAACACCGATGAAGCGCTTTGGAAAACCGGAAGACCTGCTCGGCACGCTTCTTTGGCTGGCGGATGAATCCTATTCCGGTTTTGTCACCGGAATTACCGTCCCTGTCGATGGAGGATTTATGGCTTATTCAGGCGTGTAGCGAATCAGCGCAACAGAAACTGAACCAACATAGGGGTGAGGTTGAGATGTTCTCAAAAGATAAGCTTCCCATTATCCTTTTTTTGTTCCTGGCAGGAGTGATTAATTATCTGGATCGCTCGGCGCTTTCTATTGCCGCACCTTTTATTCAGGATGATCTCACATTGTCTGCCACGCAAATGGGCTTGATTTTCAGCAGTTTTTCGGTTGGTTACGCCATTTTCAACTTTCTTGGGGGAGTGGCGTCTGACCGCTATGGGGCGAAGCTGACTTTGTTTGTCGCCATGGTCGTTTGGTCGCTGTTCAGCGGCGCAGTCGCCCTCGCCTTTGGTTTTGTCAGCCTGCTGATGATACGCATCCTCTTTGGAATGGGAGAAGGTCCGCTGTCTGCGACCATCAACAAGATGGTGAATAACTGGTTCCCGCCGACACAACGGGCGTCCGTTATCGGGGTGACCAATAGCGGAACGCCGCTCGGGGGAGCCATTTCCGGACCGATCGTCGGCATGATCGCAATCGCGTTCAGCTGGAAGGTATCCTTCGTTCTCATTATGATCATTGGATTATTATGGGCAGTGCTTTGGCTCAAGTTCGTCAAAGAAAAGCCGCCAGCGGCGATGGGAGATGCCCCCGCGATCAAAATAGAAACGTCTCCCCGTGAAAACATTCCGCTTATTTTTTACCTGAAGCAAAAAACAGTCCTGTTCACAGCATTTGCTTTTTTCGCTTACAACTACATCCTCTTCTTCTTTTTGACGTGGTTTCCGAGCTACCTTGTCGAAGAGCGGGGGTTAAGTGTTGAATCGATGAGTGTGATTACGGTCATTCCGTGGATTTTAGGCTTCATCGGCCTTGCAGCGGGGGGATTTGTTTCTGACTATGTGTATAAAAAAACAGCCCGAAAAGGTGTGCTGTTCTCGCGCAAGGTTGTGCTTGTATCATGTTTGTTTTCATCAGCGATCCTGATTGGTTTGGCAGGGATTGTGACAACTACTGCGGGCGCTGTCACACTTGTCGCTTTATCAGTGTTCTTTCTCTATTTGACCGGCGCGATCTATTGGGCTGTCATTCAAGATGTGGTCGATCAAAACAATGTCGGTTCTGTAGGCGGCTTCATGCATTTCCTCGCCAACACGGCAGGAATTATCGGCCCGGCTTTAACCGGTTTTATCGTTGACCAAACGGGCACGTTTTCTGGAGCATTTTTGCTTGCCGGAGGGCTGGCGGTCTTCGCTTCACTTGCTGTTATTCGTTTTGTCCGTCCGATCATCGGAAAACTGGCAGGAACAGAAGCTGAGAATCCGGTGTCTTATTAATCTGGAAATATAGTGGGAGAGACGGTATGTTTGATGATACAATATACAGTAAATATCGTAGCCGGTATGAATAAGGAAGGGAATTAGATGGTAACCATAAAAGATATCGCAAAACTCGCAAACGTATCCCACACAACCGTTTCCAGAGCACTCAACAACAGCCCTTACATCAAAGAACATACGAAGAAAAAAATACTGGAGCTCGCAGCACAGCTCAACTATACGCCGAATGTAAACGCGAAAAGCTTGGCGATGCAAAAGTCACATACAATCGGGCTTTTCTTTACAAGCATCACAAATGGAACCTCACACAGCTTCTTTGCTGATACAATCAAAGGCGTCAATCGAGCCATTAGTGAGAATTACAATCTGTATGTACGCGGCATTGATGATCTAAAAAACTATGACTCTGTTACGCCGATGAGATATGACGGCATCATTTTAATGAGCCAAAGTGACATTGATAATTCTTTTATTTATCATATTCGGGAAAAAAACATCCCGCTCGTCGTGCTGAATCGCGATATTGATGATCGAGGCATCACGAATATTTTGTCTAATGACAAGGAAGGCTCTCAGGAAGCTGTAGAATCCTTCATTAAGAACGGACATCAAGACATCGCCATCATCGAGGGGATCGAAGGCTTTAAATCCTCCCAGCAGCGAAAGGAGGGCTACTTAGCCGCATTGATTCATCATCATATACCGATCAAACATGAATACAGTGTCAAAGGGCAATACGATATGGAAAGCGGCTTTCAAGCGATGGAACGGTTGCTGGCGCTGCCGAATCCTCCAACCGCTGTCTTTTGTTCGAATGATGATATGGCAATCGGAGCGATGAATGCGATATTCGCAAAGGGCCTGCGTGTTCCTGACGATATTTCCGTAATCGGATTTGATGATATTGGGTTTTCGCAATACATTACGCCAAGGCTTTCGACAGTGAAGCGTCCGGTTGAGAAAATCAGCGTGCTTGGCGCACAAAAACTGTTGTCGCTGATCAGTGAGCCGGAAACAAAAGCAGAAAAAATCTTGGAAAATACAGAATTCATGGTGCGTGATTCTGTTAGACAATGGACCACGTGATGCC
The DNA here is from genome assembly GCF_055486375.1 of Bacillus sp. 11C. NCBI lineage: Bacteria > Bacillati > Bacillota > Bacilli > Caryophanales > Bacillaceae > Bacillus > Bacillus sp. 11C. The sequence goes on along the minus strand of NZ_JBUPVZ010000007.1, from coordinate 92,058 downwards.
CTCGTTTTTCGGCGGGCATTCTTTATACTGAAAAATGTTAACGTGTGCATGAATGAGAGAGGGAGGCAATGAAGGTGCAGAAACTGAATAAAGACGTGTATGATCACTATACTCAGTACCCGGAAAAAATTCTCCAATTTGGAGAAGGGAACTTTCTTCGAGGGTTTGTCGATTGGCAGATTGATTTATTGAATCAACACACTGATTTTAGTGGGAGTGTCGCAGTTGTCCAGCCGAGAGGGTCAGAAAAAATTAAAAGATTAAATGATCAAGATGGTTTATACACGCTTTTTTTACAGGGAATGAAAGACGGAGATGCGGTAAACGAGCATATGATTATCAATTCAATCAGCCGGGGAATTGATTTGTTTTCTGATTATGAAGCATACAAAGAATTGGCTTCAAGCGAAGAGCTTCGGTTTATCATCTCCAATACAACTGAAGCCGGTATCGTATGTGATGAAACAGATCGGTTAAAGGATAGACCACAAAAAACATTCCCTGGGAAATTAACTGCATTTCTCTACTTTCGCTATCAGGCTTTTAAAGGAGATCAGACAAAAGGGTGTGTTTTGATCCCATGTGAACTGATTGAGAATAACGGAGAAAAACTGAAGGAAACGATTCTTCATTATGCGGATCTATGGAAGCTGGAAGAAGGGTTTACACAGTGGATTCATGAGGCCAACACGTTTTGCAATAGTTTAGTAGACCGCATTGTCCCGGGTTTTCCTGTCGACAGCATTGATGAGATCACAGCTGATCTGGGCTATCAAGATGATTTGATTGTTGTGGGAGAACAGTATTATTTATGGGTCATCGAGGGGCCGGATTGGATTGGGGAAGAACTGCCCTTTGCGGCTGCCGGGCTCCATACAAAGATTGTCAGTGACCTAACCCCTTATAGGATTAAAAAAGTGAGAATTTTAAATGGCGCACATACGGCAATGACGCCAGTTGCTTTATTATACGGCTTGAAAACGGTACGGGATGCTGTCGAGCACCCGGAAGTGGGGCGGTTTATGAGAGAGCTGATCGGGGATGACATTCTTCCTGTTTTAAAAATGGAAGGACTTTCTCAATATGCTGTCGATGTGCTGAACCGTTTCAAAAACCCGTATATGAAGCATTACCTAGAAAGCATTGCATTGAACTCCGTTTCCAAATTCAAAACGAGAAACCTGCCGACCATTCAGGAATATGCTGAACAGAAGGGACAGCTTCCTGAACGCTTGGTGTTTTCATTCAGCGCTCTGCTTTATTTTTATCAGGGAAACGACAAATTGCAGGATGATCCGGCTGTTCTTCAATTTTTCAAAGAGATTTGGGATCAGGAGAACGGAGACATGCTTCGTATCGCCTCAAAAGTGTTAGGCGAACAGCGGCTGTGGGGAACAGACCTCAACGTGATACCAATGCTGACTGAGAGAGTCGCTGATTACTTGAATCATATTCATGAGCTGGGCATGCAGCGGGCTCTTGAACACTGCTGCACACAAAGGGGAGAAGTGCGATGAAGTCATTTATCAAGATTCATAAACAAGATAATGTCCTTCTTGCTCTGCGGGATATCCAGAAGGGGGAGCGGCTGAATCCGGAAGGCGTATCGATTGAAGTGAAGGATGATATAAAAAGAGGCCACAAGATCGCGCTGCAGCCTATCAAAGAAAACGACAGCATCATCAAATACGGGTTTCCAATCGGGCATGCATCACAAGATATATCGATCGGAGAGCATATTCATGTCCATAATACGAAAACAAATCTGTCTGAGATCCAAACATACAGCTATACACCGAGGTTTGATGAAAATCCGTACTCAAAAGAGAACCGGACGTTTAAAGGATTTAGAAGAGAAAATGGAGATGCAGGTGTACGCAATGAATTGTGGATTGTGCCGACTGTCGGCTGCGTCAATGGGATAGCTGAAAAAATGCTCCAGCGTTTTGTCAGAGAAACCGGGGATATCGCTCCATTTGATAACATACTCGTGTTAAAACACCAATACGGATGCTCGCAGCTTGGCGATGATCACGAAAATACGAAGCAAATCCTGCTGAATGCCATTAGCCATCCAAATGCCGGCGGTGTCTTGGTGTTAGGGCTTGGCTGTGAAAACAACGAGCTTGCGGGAATGAAAGAAGCGCTGCAGGATGTGAATCTGAATCGGGTGAAGTTTCTTGAATCGCAGTCGGTGACCGACGAAATGGAGGCAGGCGTTGCTTTGCTGAAGGAAATTCATGAAGCCGCTAAAGGGGATAGACGAGAAGACATTCCGCTGTCCGAACTGAAAATCGGGCTGAAATGCGGAGGTTCGGACGGTTTTTCCGGCATAACGGCAAACCCGCTGCTTGGCCGTTTTTCAGATTATATCATCGCACAGGGAGGGAGCACGGTGCTGACGGAGGTCCCGGAGATGTTTGGTGCGGAAACCATCCTGATGCAGAGGGCTGCCAATGAAGAAGTATTTCATAAGATTGTCCATTTAATCAATGATTTCAAACAATATTTTATAAAACACGATCAGCCGGTGTACGAAAACCCTTCACCGGGCAACAAAGCGGGCGGCATCTCTACGCTTGAGGATAAATCGCTGGGCTGCACGCAAAAAGCGGGGATTTCTCCTGTCGCGGATGTCTTGAAATACGGCGAAGTGCTCAAGACAAAAGGGCTGACGCTTTTGAGCGCGCCTGGAAATGACTTGATCGCGTCCTCCGCATTGGCAGCGGCCGGCTGCCAAATTGTCCTGTTTACAACGGGAAGAGGCACGCCGTTCGGCACCTTTGTCCCGACGGTGAAGGTCGCGACAAACACCCAGCTGTACGAGGCGAAGCCGCATTGGATTGATTTCAACGCAGGTCTTTTAGCGGAGGATGATGTTCATGAGGAATATGTGCTGCGGGAGTTTATCCACTATATGATTGAGGTGGCAAGCGGCCAGCTTGTGAACCATGAAAAAAATGACTTCAGAGAACTCGCCATTTTTAAATCAGGTGTGACGTTATAATGAAGAAGGCTATCCTCCAAGGGGATAGCCTTCTTCATTAAATCAGCTTCAATCCGCTGATCAAAATGATGGACGCCATAATAAATTGCAGCGGACGCGGAGAGAATCGAGGCGAGAGATGGCTTCCGATCAGCACGCCGGGAATCGAGCCAAGCAGCAGATTAGCTGCCAGCATATAGTCGACGCTTCCGAAGCTTGCGTTCAAAATGCCTGCTGCCGTCACGAGAAGAAAAGCATGTGCGATATCGGTTCCGACAATCTGTGACGCTTTCATGTTAAATAAGTAAATCATGGCGATTGCAAATAATGAGCCGGAACCGATTGATGTCAATCCGACGATAAATCCGAACACAACACCAATGAGAATCGTCAGCGCTCGCTTATTTTCAAGCGGCATCAGCTGCCAGCGGTTCGGGCGAAGTTTTCGATCCAAAAACAAGCGAACGATGATTGAAATGGCAACAAGCGTTAACACATAGCCAAGAGCGTGCTTAATAATGTCTTCCTGATGCTGATGGAAGGAGGGGAACAAATGCAATATGCTAATGGCGAGCGAAGCACTCGGAATACTGCCGATGGCTAAGTATTTTACCAATTTAAAGTTAATGGTTTTCTGCCGCCAATGGGAGGCAACGCCAAACAGCTTTGTGATCGAGTTATATACAAGATCCGTACCGACCGCGATGGAAGGATTAATTCCAAGCACAATTAAAAGAGGAGTTAATAAGGCCGCTCCGCCCACTCCCGTCAATCCCACTAAGGCTCCGACAAACAAACCCATCAATATGATGCTTACACTCATGATAAAGGCCTCCTGAAAACCCGACTATTTTTATCAGATTATATATGATTAGGTCGTGATAATCAATTGAATGTTTAGAATATTTGTGCATTCACTTCTTAAAATTTTGGTTTGCCCAATATCTTTATTCATTTGCCCTAGAATGAGTGTCTGGTCAAGATCGAGAAGGAAGCCGGAGGCACAAAAAAAGATACCCTTTAAACAGGTATCTTTTCTCGTATATTTACATGCGCTGCTGATAAAAAGGAAGTTCTGTGTGACCCATTTCCCGCACATAAACGAACAGGTTGCCTTTATGGTGAATTTCATGTTCCATTGCAAGCTGAAGCAGTGCGCTGCCTGTGAGTTTTCTGCCGAAAGTGGCTGTCAGATCAATTTCTCTATCCAGTTGCTCTTCATTCAGCTGCTCAAGGATAGCGGCCGTTTTTTCTGTATATGTTTTTGCCAGAACATTGAGGTCTGTTTCTGTTTCTGCCTGTTTGTTTTGAAATGGTGAGGCGTTGCCTTCTTTAATGACATTTGCAAACAAGTGGAAAGACGTCAGAATGTGTATGACCAGCTCTTCCGCTGACATTGATGTTTCTGCCGGTTTGTAGCTGTAATGGTCTTTGCTGATTTTTTCAGCCAGCTCATTTGTCACGTTTCGATGAGATAAAAAATGGCTGACAATTTGATTGGATTGACTCAATATGATCTCCTCCATATGTAAAATGAATGGTGCAATGAAATCCTATACCAACAATTATCAATTCACAAGCAATATGCTGTGGGATGAAACAAAATGCTGTGTCAATCGTATTCATAACGTTCACAAAATATGAAATGGAGTATAAACATGACAAACATACCTTTCATTTATCAGTACGAAGAAAAAGAGAATGAAAGAGCTGCGGCAGGCTACGGCACTTTCGGTTACCTTATCACACGAATTGAAGAGGCGCTTTATGATCAATACGGCATTTTCTACGAGTTCTATGCCAGTGATGACCCGAACACTGAGTACTGGGAGCTTCTTGAAGAAGATGTCCGGAGCGGTTCATTGGAGCCTGAGCATGTGGCATATATATTTGAAAAGCTTGAAAAGAAAACCTTTGCTTATGATGAAGATGAAAAAGAACCGGATTATACCGTCCATAAGTCTATCAGAAACAGCGTATATGCTTATCCTGAAAAGGGTGTCGCTTTTGCCAGAATTCCATATTTTCAAGATGGGAGCATCATGAGTTTCGATTGCCTGTTTGCGGTTAACGATGAAAAGATGCGTGCATTTCTAGAGGGAGTCAGACCACGCCTCTGGGAAAAAAGCAAGCGGAAAGTGACCGTTTTTACGGATGGAGATGGAGGGACTTCAAGAGAGCAGGAAGCGATTGTCAGAGAGGTTCAACGAAGTCAGGTGATCATGAATCCGTTATTGAAAAAAGAGATATACCGATCAATAGATCAATTTTTTCATAGTGATAAATCGTTTTATCAAACGTATGACATTCCTTACAAGCGCGGTATTCTGTTATATGGACCTCCCGGGAATGGAAAGACGACATTAGTGAAGTCAATTGCAGGCAGTATCGATGCACCTGTTGCTTATTGGCAAATAACAGAATTTACGTCGAGCGAGACAATAGAAGAAGTCTTTCAGTCAGCGAGACGCCTTGCTCCTGCGGTTCTGGTCATCGAGGATATCGATTCAATGCCGGAAGATGTGCGGTCATTTTTTCTTAATACGCTGGACGGCGCGACATCAAAAGAGGGGCTATTTCTCATCGGCACGACAAACTATCCCGAGGAGATCGATCCAGGTTTGATGAATCGTGCAGGACGGTTTGACCGTGCTTATGAAGTCGGGCTCCCGGATGAAGGGCTGCGGCGGGACTATATGAAAATGCGAGGCTTTGACATCTTTTTGAGTGAAGAAGACATAAAAAGCGCCGCGAAGCTTACAGAAGGTTTTTCCTTTGCGCAGCTGGGAGAATTATATGTATCTTCAGCCCTTCAATGGCATCAAGAAGGGAGTCATCATATTGAAACCATGGTGAAAGACATGACAGGAGAGCAACGAAAAAGCCGGCAGGGAAGCTGGATGGAAAGAAAAAAGGTCGGTTTTCACTAATTGAAAGCGCGGGTTTTAAAAAACCTGCGCTTTTTTGTTGCGGTTAGCCGAAATTTGACAATTGCGGTCTTTTTGCGTTCTTCTTTTTCTAGTAAATATGATAAAATATGACATATCTCGGGTAACTTAAAAGGGGGGATTAATTGAGGATGAAGCAGACGATTCCGTCCTCTTATGTCGGGCTTAAAATTAATGAATGGTATACCCATATCCGGCAGTTTCACGTCGCTGAAGCCGAACGGGTCAAGCTCGAAGTAGAAAGAGAAATCGAGGATATGGAAGAAGACCAAGATTTGCTGCTGTATTATTCTTTAATGGATTTCAGGCATCGTGTCATGCTGGATTACATTAAGCCTTTTGGAGAGGATACGTCGCAGCTTGAGTTTTCAGAATTATTAGAAGATATTGAGGGGAATCAGTACAAGCTGACAGGGCTTCTCGATTATTACTTTAATTTTTTTCGTGGAATGTATGAATTTAAGCAGAAAATGTTTGTCAGTGCCATGATGTATTATAAACGGGCGGAAAAGAATCTGGCCCTTGTCTCGGATGATATTGAGAAAGCCGAGTTTGCTTTTAAAATGGCCGAGATTTTTTACAATTTAAAACAAACCTATGTTTCGATGAGCTACGCCGTTCAGGCGTTAGAAACGTACCAAATGTATGAAACATACACCGTCCGCAGAATCCAATGTGAATTCGTTATTGCAGGGAATTATGATGATATGCAGTATCCAGAAAGAGCATTGCCCCACTTAGAACTGGCTTTAGATCTTGCAAAGAAAGAAGGCAATCCCCGCCTGATCAGTTCTGCCCTGTACAATCTCGGAAACTGTTATGAGAAAATGGGTGAACTGCAAAAGGCAGCCGAATACTTTGAGAAATCTGTTTCTATTTGCAAGTCGGAAAAGTTCGATAATCTTCCGCATTCTATCTACTCTTTAACACAGGTTCTGTATAAACAAAAAAATGATGCCGAAGCGCAAAAAAAGTATCGTGAAGGATTGGAAATCGCCCGTCAATACAGTGATGAATTATTTGTGGAGCTTTTTCAATTTTTACATGCGTTATACGGAAAAAACGTAAACACAGAATCAATCTCACACACCTTTCAATTTCTTGAAGAACATATGCTGTATCCTTATATTGAAGAGCTGGCGCATGATGCTGCCCAATTCTATATAGAAAACGGACAGCCCGAAAAAGCACTTTCGTTTTATGAGAAAATGGTGCACGCACAAAAACAAATCCAGAGAGGAGATTGTTTATATGAAATCTAAATGGATGTCAGGTTTGTTGCTCGTTGCGGTCGGGTTCAGCTTTACTCAGGTGATGGTACATCCGGGAGAAACAGCAGACACAGAAGATAAAACATTTCATGTTGCGGCACGTAATCAAACATGATGATGACGAAAAAAGACCCCCAAAAGGGGTCTTTTTTATTTCAGATTCCATTCTTTTATGGTCAGCTCGGAAGATCCGCTTGCCACCAGCGGATCTTCATGTCCGATTTTCGCAGCCTCTTCCGGCGAACCTGCTTCGATGACGTAGGCTCCGCCTGTGGCATCGCTGAATGGCCCGAACATTTTTATGCGTTTTTCTGCCTGTAAGCGGTCCAAAAACTCATAGTGTCCAGCTACATGCTCCTGATTGAATTGATCTGTTCTTGTTGTCAGCATTAAATACGTATGCATGATCATTCCCCTCCTAATGAATTTCAGTTTAACACAATTATCCATATAGCGGTGACGGATGAAATGAGCTTTTCGTCCTACGAATGCCACCTATTGATGAAAAAGAAAAAAAGGAGAGATGATGGGTGAGCATTCAAGTGAAGAAAAATTTGGTTTCTGAGGCGAAATACGCGTTGAAGTGCCCCAATGCGATGTGCGCTGAATACATTACCATTCACAACACGGCAAACGATGCGTCAGCGGCTAATGAAATCAGCTATATGATTGGGAACACCAGCTCGACAAGCTTCCATTTTGCGGTGGATGATAAAGAGGTGATTCAAGGTCTGCCGCTTAACCGAAACGCCTGGCACACGGGTGACGGCACAAACGGGACAGGCAACCGCAAATCGATTGGCGTTGAGATTTGCTACAGCAAATCGGGAGGTCCAAAGTACGAGGCAGCTGAAGCCTTGGCGATTTCATTTGTCGCACAGCTTTTAAAGGAGCGCGGCTGGGGAATCGATCGGGTGAGAAAGCATCAGGACTGGAGCGGAAAGTACTGTCCGCACCGCATTTTATCGGACGGGCGCTGGGATCAAGTGAAGGCAGCAATTGAAAAGGAATTAAACGGAGGCGTGTCGGCGAAAAAGGCTTCAGTCTCTTCTTCGGCGTCTGTATACCATGTGAAAAAAGGCGACACACTGTCGGGTATTGCCGCATCGCACGGTGTCAGTGTGAAAACGCTGCAAAACATAAATCATATTATTGACCCGAATCACATCCAAGTCGGCCAGATGATTAAACTGTCGCAAACGGCGTCTTCTTCTAAAAGCCATGCCTCGTCTTCATACCCGCTCCCATCCGGAGTGATCAAAGTGACAAGCCCGCTGACGAAAGGGGCAAACGTAAAACAGGTGCAGACTGCTTTAGCTGCCCTTTATTTTTATCCTGATAAAGGAGCGAAAAATCACGGCGTTGACAGCGTTTATGGCCCGAAAACAGCAAATGCCGTGAAACGTTTTCAGTCTGTCAGCGGATTAACGGCCGATGGAATTTATGGTCCGAAAACGAAAGCGAAAATAAAGGAAAAGCTGTAATCAATAAACGGAAGCGGCAGCTTCCGTTTTCATCTTACATACAAACTGCGGCAAGAACCTTTTGAATATCATAAATGCTTTCATCTTTTTTAAACTGTTTTGAGACAGCGGGAAGTTCCGCGCCGGAAATCCAAATTTTCAGCTCTGAATCTAGGTCAAAGCGGCCGGCGGTTTCCACGCTGAATCTGGAAATGCTTTTATACGGAATCGATTGAAATTCCGTTTTTTTACCTGTGATTCCCTGCTTATCTACAAGAATAAGCCGCTTATCAGTAAAGACAATGACATCTCGAACCAACTTAAACGCGGCATCAACATTTTCACCTTCCAGTAAAATGCGAGCCAGCTCTTCTTTTGCCTCAGCTGTTGACAGTGTTGACGCATTGCCAAGTAATCCACCAATAAATCCCATCATATACCTCCTGATATGTAGTCTATCAAATCATACTATAAAAAGGTTTTCATTCATAGATGAGTAGAGTAAACTGGTGCTGACTGGCAAAGGAGAGCGTTCAAAATGAAAGATAGGTATGACAGCTTTGCAGCCCTTTCTGCTTCTGAATCAGAGTACCGGATAGTTTACGAAGAGAAAAACGGAAGTGAGCTTATTGTTCTCGGTCCTCACGGCGGCAGAATTGAGCCAGGCGTCAGTGAGCTGGTGCGGGCATTTTCCGATCAATGTTCCATTTATTTGTTTGAAGGTGTGAAGCAGCGAAACAACCGTTCCTTACACCTGACAAGCACTCGGTTTGACGAGCCGATGGCTTTAGAAAAAGTGAACGCCCACCACTGCGCATTAGCATTTCATGGGTATCATGATCCAAAAACTCCGCATACATTGGTCGGTGGCGCGGATCGTAAAAAAGCCAGGCGCATTTGTGAGCTGCTGAATGAAGCAGGCTTCAGTGCCGAGCTTACGAGTGAGAAAGACCGGCTGGCAGGTGTGCATCCGAACAATATTGTCAATCGGACGAAAAGGAAAAAGGGACTGCAATTGGAAGTAAGCACGGCACAGCGAAACGCGTTGTTCCGCAATTTTGGCTGCCGTGATGAAGGTTACAAACAAAACGATTTATTTTGTCGATATGTGGAAGCTGTTAAGCTTGGTTTTTATGATTGATTGAAGCGGGACCTGCACGATCCGCCTATTCCTTCATACGCTGAGGTTGTGCGAAAGTGTAGGGAGGAATGAATTAATGTTTTATCATATTAAAGAGCTTCAATATCAAGCAAAGCCGGCTCATCCCGATCCTGTTTATGCGAAAAAACTTCAAGAGGTGCTGGGCGGCCAATTCGGTGAGATCAGTGTCATGATGCAATATTTGTTCCAAGGGTTTAACTGCCGCGCTGATGCGAAATATAAAGACTTGCTTTGTGACATCGGAACGGAAGAGATTGCCCATGTGGAAATGCTGGCGACAATGATTTCCAGGCTTCTGGATCATGCGCCGGCTGATGTGCAGGAGGATGCTTATAAGAGTGATCCGGCTGTTGCGGCTGTGATGTCAGGCATGAATCCGCAGCACGCCATTGTCGCAGGTTTAGGCGCGATGGCGGCTGACAGTGAAGGATATCCATGGAATGCCAAATACATTATTTCAAGCGGGAATTTGCTGGCGGATTTTCGCGCAAACTTAAATGCGGAATCTCAAGGGCGCCTTCAGGTGACCCGTCTCTATGCGATGACGGATGATCCTGGGGTAAGAGATATGCTGTCATTTTTAATTGCAAGGGATACTTATCATCAAAATATGTGGTATGCGGCCATTAAAGAGCTCGAAGAAAGAGAACGGGATATAGTCGTGCCAACGACGTTCCCGCGTGAACTCGAAAAGCGGGAAGTCGCTTATGACCTGTTTAACTTTTCCAGAGGGGATGAAAGTTCACAAGGAAGATGGGCTCATGGCGAAGCCTTTGACGGCCGGGGCGAGTTCAGATATATTCCTGCGCCGATTGCGTTCGGGCCTGCGCCTCATCTTAAACCGGCGCCTATGTGGGTGCATGATACTATTCCCCCAATGTCGAAATGTTAGTTTCTCTGCCGGGCTGAGATAGAGGATTTCTGTTCCCAGCCCGTTTTTGCTTATCTGTTTTTGCCGATATGATATAACGCTTTTTCTTCGGCGACCTGCAAGTGCTGCTGATCGTCTTCCTCGTACGCATTTGGCCGCTTGTGTGATAATAAGTAAGCGAGCCGCTTCTGAAATTGAATACCTGCTTTACGCCGTTCAAACATTTCAAGCCTTTTTTCCGCAAATTCTTTTGTTACCCGGAATACCGCTGCGATTGTAGCGAGCGCCTGGCTTCTCCATTGCGGCAGTTCCATCTGTAACAGCATAAAGGTTGGCACACAGAAGTGGTACATAAATTGATTTGCCTGAAATTCCTGCAATTCCCTGAAGAGCTTGTTCATGTGAAAATGATTGCCTGCATGCTTTAACACGTGGCACAGTTCATGGCCGAAATCCTCCCATTGCTCTTCCGGTGATTTTCTCTGGTTCAATACAATACTGTACATGCCGTCGTATTTGACCATCATGCTCCCCATATCCTCAAAATGAACCCAAATATCAAGGTCCTTTGCGATTTTCAGCATGTCAATGTGATGGGGGGAGGTGACGCCTAGCCGGCTGTATATATTTTTTACGTATTCCTCCAGATGTGATAAGTAATCGCCCAATTGAATACTCCCTTTCGAACGTTTGTTCTGTTTTTGGCGAGAAAGAAAAGCCCGTATAGGACTGGAAAGTGTGTAGAAATCTTTCCCTTTTCTAAAAAAAATAAACAGTTTTTTTCTTTATATCGGTCTATTTTTTATATGTTTTAGAGAACAGAGAAAGATTTATTTATTTTTTCGGTTTTTCTCTTTTTCTTTTAAATAGTTGATAAATTCGATGGCCTGCTGTTTGCTTTCTGGGGAAAAATCCTGCATATCACGGTATGCGAGCTGCAAGTCCGGATCTGAAAACATATCGTCGTCGGATTTTTTGTCTTTCCCTGTTAATAAGTAATCAGCCGTTACTTGAAAGTAATCAGCCAGCTTTTGCAGTGTGTCGTAATCAGGTTCGCTCCGCCCGTTTTCATAATGGGAATATCGTGCCCGAGACACACCGATGTGTGATGCGATTTCTTCCTGTGTCCTTTTCCCTCTGAGACTCTTCAATCTGCCGCCTATCATGCTATGACCTCTCTTTTTAAACTCCCTAAGTTACTTATGATTATAGATACAATCTGTATCAAAATAAAGTTATGATAAAAAAAGTATCAAAAATAACTTGATGATACATAATGTATCGTTTATACTTGGTAACAGTTGATACGAAATGTATCGAAAACATGTCAGGAGAGTGATCATATGTATCCCATCCAAATTGTTTTTAGTGAAAACCCCATAGATCAGCGCCATCTCGGACAATCCGGCGGCACCATTTCGTTTACGGCGTGCGGCCATCCGGTATTCCAATTTGAAACACAAGAGCAGTTTCAAATATACATGTTGTTAAAAGGAGAAGCTCCGTACAATGAAAACCGATAAAAGCTATCCTTTTCCTATGTATTCAGGGCTTTTGAATTCAGAACATTATGACAAAATGGGTCCGGCGCTATGGCTGTTTCTCTGGTTCATCAGCTCAACAACAAAAGAAATTGAAAAAGACGGCGTAAGCTGGGGAGCCGTGCTTGGCCATAAGCCGTTAAAAGCGAGAGAGATGGCAGCTGTATTCGGTGTCAGTGAAAAAACCGTCAGAAGATGGCTGGAGCTCCTCGAAATGCATGAGTACATAAAGGCTGTCCGCGCGCCGTACGGACTGGTGATTTCGGTAAAGCATTCCAAAAAATTCAGCTTCAGATCGGACAAAACTGTACACCGGAGTATAACGGAACGGACATTTTCGCCGCGGGCACCGGACACAGACGTCCGCTCAGATAAAGATAAAACAAACATAAATACTGCTGCTGATGATGCAGTGGATTATATTGCGAAGCGGTTTACACAATTACGGTCGGCTCAAGAAGGACGCACCGTGTATCCTTCCTCCAGAGATTATCAAGCCATCGCCCGTATTGTTGCCATCGGTGTTCCTGTGACGCAAACAATCAAATGGCTTGAAGAATGCTTTCAAGCCTTTGAAAACCGGCGGACCGCCGCTTCAGAAACAATCAAGGCCTTTCGCTACTGCTCGAAATTCATTGAAGACCGATTTTTCGCGCAGCAGGCCAAAAAGAATGGCGCAATTCAACATGAGAGGATGGAAAGACATGACAAAACGAACAATCGAGCAGATTTTGGACGAGCTGAGAAGAGGGAGACGTCCATTACTGGCGGACAAACCGGCCGAATCAGACGCAAGCCGCTATGATTGCCCGCGATGCAAGGATCAGGGAGGCTATCTCATCCGGCAGAACGATCTGGAAGTATGGACGATGTGCAGCTGCATGGCAGAACGAAAAGTGAAGCGGCTGCTCGGTGCTAGTGAGATTACCCCTGCCTTCAGACAGCTGGGCTTAAAAGAGTTCTGCATTGAAGGAAAGCCGCAGGCCATACAAGACGCGTTTGAATGCACAAAAGAGTATGTGGCGGATTATGAACAAATCAAGGAAAACCGTAAAAACAGCATCGCCCTTTTAGGACAGCCTGGATCAGGGAAGACACACCTTTTGACCGCTGCTGCCAATGATTTGATGAGAACACGACATGTGCCGGTCATTTATTTTCCGTATGTGGAGGGCTTTACCGATCTGAAAAATGACTTTGATCTTTTGGAAGCGAAGCTGAACCGGATGAAGCAGGCAGATGTGCTGTTCATCGATGACTTGTTTAAACCGGTTAACGGCAAACCCCGCGCCACAGATTGGCAGTTAGAGCAAATGTATTCAGTACTCAACTATCGCTACTTAAATCATAAACCGCTTTTGCTTTCGAGCGAGCTGACGATTGAAACACTTGTCCGGGTCGATGAAGCGCTCGGCACGAGAATCTACGAAATGTGCAGTGACTATTTAGTGATTATCAAAGGAGCTGCCTGCGAGCTGAACCATAGATTGGAGGGGATCAGATAATGTGCAAACTTTGTCAAACAAAAAAAGTCATTGTGGAGCATACCGAAATTGGAGCCGTTTTTCATCCATGTCCGAACTGCCGATCCGGCACTGATTTAACGCCGGTCATTCAAAAGCTGGAGGAAATGCTGACAGCGGGAAAAGCGAGGCTGAATGTCCATGATTAAAAAACTGACCGCTTTAATTGCTTTGCTGATTCGAGCGAAGCGAACGGAAAAAAACATTGAACAATGGTATAAGGATGACGGGAAGTGAAAGTGTTGGCAAAAACGAAACAGGCAGAGAAAAGCCCTGCACCGTGGCGTGCCGTCCCATGCGGGGATACGAAACCGATCTATATTTATTCAGCTTACAGCGAAGAAGAAAAAGAAAGGTTCCCCTATTCAAACGGGAGGCTGATTGCCGCTGTATTTGACCTCAGCTCATATTCGCAAAAAAACAATGCCGCTTTGATGGCGGCAGCACCTGAACTGCTGGAAGCGTCTAAAGCAGCTCTTGATTTTCTGAAAGGGAATTCTGTTCATTCAAAGGAGCGCATCATTCAGCTATTAGAAAAAGCCAAAACAAGCGCGGAAAAACCGCAAAAGGGAGGAAAAGAAACATGATTAATCCTAAAAAACTATTAAATATTGATTCCATCACGCTGGAGAGCCAGCTGGAGGACGGAAAAATCCGTGTGATTATTGTGGACGGCATCAAGCAAGAAGCATGGATCATAGAAGCGCCGGAGCATGGAAAAACGCTTGTCGAAACGAGAAAGGGAGACCTTGCCCGCGTGGAATTTGAAATCGGCTACAAATTAAATTAAAGCGAAAAAGAATACGTCCAAGACGGAAAGCCTGCGGACACTGATCAACTTGCACAGCATTTGTGCGTTGATTGGTGTCCGTTTTTTTGTTCCAAAATAAGGAGGATCATAGAATGCAAGACTTACTATTTGAATATAAACGCACGCTAAAACAAACAAGAACACAATATAAACCGCTCGCAGAAGCAGATGAATCCATACTCTCAGCTGAAGAGCTGAAGGATAAAAAAATCATCAGAAACATGATTACTGATCTGGAATATGTAACAGAATGGCTTGAAAAAGGAAGACAGCCCGGCATCAGACGGGCGATTGACCGGCGTGATGCGTACCAGCGGCTGATGATCAAAGACCCGAGAATCATCGAATCATTTTCCGGCGCTATGATGTTTGAGCCGGACGGACAGGTATCAGAAGAAGACAGAGAGAGAATCCGAGAAGCGTTATCCCTGTTAACGGACAGAGAAAAAGAAATGTTTTTGCTGCATAAGGTAGAATGCTTTTCTTACGAACGGATTGCTGATCTTCTCGGCGTGAAAAAATCAACGGTGCAAACGACCATTAAACGGGCGATCGTAAAGATGCAAAGACAGCAGGAAGAAATAAATCGATCGCTTGCCTGAAAGCTTGTCATACGTTTGCCACCTATAAGTGAATAGAGCATGACACATAAGCGGCTGGCAGAATCAGCCGTTTTTATGAATAGACATCCATGCTGGAGGTGGCGGTGATGCCGTAGCATGAAAGCACAACAGCGCGAACAAGCATTAGCAATCTATCAACAACATCAAGGAAAGATCACAAATCGGGCGATTGCGGATACAATCGGTGTTTCCGCGAAAACAATCGGCATCTGGAAAAAACAAGACAAATGGAAAGAGGCCTTGTTTTCTGAAACCAGAAACGAACAAAAACAGCGCCGGATAGATAATGATGAATTAAATGAACGGCAGCGGCTGTTTTGCCTGTATTACGTCAAAAGCTTCAATGCCACACAATCCGCAATCAAAGCGGGCTATTCTCCGGACAGCGCCCATGTGACGGGCAGCCGGCTGTTAAAGAATGAAAAGGTCGCTGCTGAAATCAGACGCGTTAAAAAAGAAATGGTCAATGAAATGTTTATTGAAGCGATGGATGTGCTGCAGGTTTACATTAAAATCGCGTTCGCGGATATTACGGACTATGTGACTTTCGGAAAAAAAGAGGTCCAGGCTGTCGGGAAATCGGGGCCGTTGTTTGATGAAGATGATAATCCGATTATGAAGGAAATCAGCTTTGTCGATGTCAAAGATTCCGGGCTTGTTGACGGCACCATTGTGACGGAAGCGAAGCTCGGCAAAGAAGGCATCGCCATCAAGCTGGCCGATAAAATGAAGGCGCTCGAAAAGCTGTCCTTATATTTTGATTTGTTTCCGGATCAATTTAAACAAAAAATTGAAAACGAGAAATTAAAGCTTGCCAAACAAAAAGCGGAGAAAACAGATGATAGCCAAGAACCGGTTGAAATTATGATCAAACGAAAAGAGGGCAAGCCATGATTGTAAAAGAAATCAACCCTCATTTCGAAGATTACGTGTTCAATTGGGAGCAGACGTACCAATTTCTCGTCGGCGGCTACGGCTCATCCAAAAGCTATCATACCGCATTGAAAATCGTGTTAAAGCTGCTGAAGGAAAAAAGGACGGCGCTTGTCATCCGTGAGGTGTTCGATACCCATCGGGATTCGACCTTCGCCTTGTTTCAAGAGGTGATCGAAGAGCTCGGCCTCACAAAGGCTGTGGCATCCCTTTCTTCCCCGCTGCAGCTGCGGTTTCAAAACGGCAGCCGGATCATGTTCAAGGGGATGGATAATCCAGCTAAATTAAAATCAGTTCATAACATTTCATTAATATGGATTGAAGAGTGCTCAGAGGTGAAGTATGAAGGCTTTAAGGAATTAATCGGACGTCTTCGCCACCCTGACTTGAAGCTTCATATGATCTGCACCACCAATCCCGTCGGCACCTCCAATTGGACGTACCGGCATTTTTTTCGGGATGAACGCAATAAACGGTTTGTTCTGGATGACAGTGAACTTTACGAAAAGCGGACGATTGTTAAGGGAGATACGTATTATCATCATTCCACAGCAAACGACAACCTCTTTCTCCCGAAGAGCTATGTGAAACAGCTTGACGGACTCAAGGCGTATGATCCTGACCTGTACCGGATTGCCCGCAAAGGACAATTCGGCGTCAATGGGATCAGGGTGCTGCCGCAATTCGAGGTGCTCCCGCACGGCCAAGTAAAAGAACGCATCGCAGCTATCAGCAAGCCGATATTTCGGACAGGCATGGATTTTGGCTTCGAGGAATCCTACAATGCCGTCGTCCGGCTCGCCGTCGACCCTGAAAAAAAATATCTCTACATTTATTGGGAGTATTATCAAAACAAAATGACAGATGACAGGACGGCTGAGGAGCTGCGCGAGTTTATTGATACACAGGAATTGATCAAAGCCGACGCTGCTGAGCCGAAAAGCATCCAATATTTCCGCCAGCAGGGCTTTCGCATGGTCGGAGCCAGAAAGTTTCCTGGCTCAAGGCTTCAATACACCAAAAAGGTGAAACGATTCAAAAAGATCTTCTGTTCGGACCGCTGTGAAAATATCATCTATGAGCTGAAGACGCTGACGTATGCCAAAGACAAAAACGGCGCGCTGATAGAGGATGAATTCACAATTGACCCGCATACGCTGTCTGCCATTTGGTATGCGCTTGATGATTATGAAGTTGCTGATATGAAAGAGACAGCACATAAACGAATCCGGCCGAACCGGGAAAGGAAGAGGTCATAAATGATGCACAATCAAACCGTCAGAGCGACTGTATTCAAAGCCAATGCCGCCGCTCCTCAGACAAAACAAATCTATGAAGATGACTTTTCAGATTTGTATGGAGAGGATATTATCGCACCGCCCTACAACATCATCGAGCTTAAAACCATTGCTGAATACTCGACGATTCTTCAGCAATGCATTGATGCGTATAGGGTGAATATTACAGGTTTTGGCTTTGATGTTGAGTACACGTTTGATGTCAATGCGAATGACGTGGATCAGACGAAAAAGCAAAAAGCGGAAAAAGAATGGGCCAGACTTGAAGCCTTTTATAAATGTCTTCACTTTGACGAATCAGCCGAAATGATTTTAGGCTATGCCATTGAAGACAGAGAAAAAACAGGCAACGGGTTTATGGAAGTGCTCCGCGACGGAATGGGAAAACCAGCCGGCATTGAATATTTAGATGTGAAATATATGCGTGTATGCGGAGCTGGTGAGCCAGTCGAGGTCTCATTTGTATATGAAGAAAACGGGAAAATGAAAAGGATCAAAAGGCAAAAACGCTTCCGAAAATATGTGCAAATGATTAATGGAGAGAAAGTATTTTTCAAGGAATATGGCGATCCTCGAAAAATGGACATGCGAACGGGTGAATATGTAAACACATTGGCAGAGAAGCATCAAGCGAATGAAGCGATTCATCTCAAAATCGGAAGCGGCGTATACGGGGTGCCCCGCTGGGTCGGCAATATCGTCAATTTATACGGTGCGCGAAAAGCGGAAGAGCTCAATTTTATGTATTTTAAACAGGGACGGCACGTACCCGCTGCGATCACAGTGGAAAATGGGATGCTGTCAGAAGCTTCTTATCGTGAGTTGCAAGAGTATATGAATGATCTTGAAGGTGTGGAAAACGCCCATAAATTTCTCCTGATTGAAGCGGAGGGAATCGCAAAGGAGAAGGACCTACACGGGGGCGAGGACATTACACCAGTTTCCGTGGAAATCAAATCCTTGGCGGAAATTCTCCAAAACGACGCCTTGTTTCTTGAGTACGATGAAAAAAGCAGAAACAAGCTGCGCTCGGCGTTCCGCCTCCCGCCGCTTTATACAGGCGAGGCTCAGGAATACAACCGGGCGACAGCCGATACCGCCAGAAAAATCACGGAGGAACAGGTCTTTCAGCCGGAACGGAAAACGCTCGTGAGTAAACTGAACACGCTGCTTTTGCCAGAGCTGAATATTCATGACGTCAGGCTGACATTAAAAGGACCGGACTTTCGTGATCCGCTTGAGATTGCGAAAGTGCTCGGTCCTTTTATTACAGCGGGAGCCGTCTCGCCGAATGATTTACGCGACCTTGCCGGACGGGTGCTTGGCAAAACGCTGGAAGAGTGGCCTGAGGAAATTTATAAACGGCCTGCAGGACAGGATGCGGAAAAGACAAACTTGACTGCGCTCATGCAGGAGCTGAAAGAAAGCATCGAAGAGATCAAAACGTCCTGAAGGGAGGTGAATCAAGCAGGTGGCGCGGGAATTAAAAAATGCCAAAATCAGCTTTGTCAGCTATGTGGACAAGGCGGCTAACCAGACAGAATTTTTCTTTACGAAGTCAGCCGGACCTCCGTCATTCGAAAAAAAGGTTCGGCTGTTTACAAAAAGTGAGCAGGATGAACAAAAGCTTGTGTACGGAATCGTGTATGAGCCAGATGTTCCTGACGCCCACGGCGATTTTATGACCGCCGAGGAAATTGAAAAAGCGGCGCACGGCTTTCTCGCGGAGGCACGGGAGATTGACATTAATCACAGTTTTGAGGGCGGAACCGGCGTCGTGGTCGAGTCCTATGTGGCGCCCGATGATTTTATGATCGGGTCAAAGCAGATTGCGAAGGGCTCGTGGGTGCTCGTGACGAGAGCGTCTGACGAGGTGTGGGAACAGATCAAGGCTGGAATCATCACCGGCTACAGTATGGCGGGCACTGCTGATGTGTATGAGGAAGAACCGGTTGAAAAAGCGGGATTCTTCAGTGTGTTCAAGCAGATGCTGGCTGACAAAACAGGAAAGGAGACTGAAGAAATGAGAAAAGAAGACATGAAAGAATCATTCGAGCATGCGCTTTACCCTCTGCTTAAACGGCTTGAACGGATTGAAAAAAACACAGACGCGGAGGAAAACCCGGAGCAGACGGGTGATGACGAGCGTCTGAAAAAAGTCGTTGAAGAGATGCTCGCCCCGCTGATTGAACGAATCGAGGCTTTGGAAAAAGCGCGAGGCGCATCTAAGCAGACAGCGGACGATGCGGGCGGCAATACAGAGCAAGTTAAAAAATCAATCTGGAGCGGACTGCTGTAAAACCAGTCAAAGAGGAGGAAATCAATTGAGAAATCAAGAGATCATTCGGAAAGCGGAAATGTCGCTTTCTGCTTTAAAAAGCGGCGGACTTATGAACCCTGCACAAGCATCGGCTTTTATCCGCATGGTGCAAAACACGCCGACCATTTTCAGTGAATCCCGTGTGATTCAAATGGAAAATGACTCGCAAAAGTTTGAGAAAATCGGCTTCGGCCAGCGTATTTTGCGGGCGGCTCAAGAAGGAAAAGCACTGTCAAACGACGAGCTGACTGTTCCAACGACTAGCACTGTCCAACTGAACACGAAGGAAGTCATTGCGGAAATCAACATTACGTATGACACACTCGAAAACAATATTGAAAAAGACGGCCTGCAGCAGACGATCATGAAGATTTTAGCAGAGCGCGCGGCAGTAGATATTGAAGAGTTGATTGTAAACGGCGATACTGCATCAGCGGATCCGTATTTGGCACAGCTGGACGGCATTCGCAAACAAGCGGTGTCCCACATCGTTGATATGAACGGTGAAGAACTGTCCAGAGCGACATTCAAGAAAGGCTTAAAGGCTGTTCCCGCAAAATATTTGCGCATCCCTCAGGAATTCAGATTCTATACATCTCACGGCTTAGAAGTTGAATGGAAGGATCGCGTGGCAGACCGCCAGACAAACTTAGGGGACCAGGCTGTTCAGGGCGGCTTGTCAACTGCATTCGGCGTACCGGTTAAAGGGGTATCCAATATGCAGCCGTACACAGTCGGTGAGGGAGACGCGCAATATGACGCTTCCGATATCATTCTCACACATCCGAAAAATATCATTCTCGGCTTCTCTCGCAATATCCGAATTGAAGTCGACAAAGACATCCGCTCCCGTAAATTCATTATTGTCTTAACGGCCAAGCTGGACAGCAAGTTCGAGGAAGAGGATGCCTGCGCGAAATTAATTAACGTAAAAGAATAATAGGGGGTGGTCAGCTCATGCTCATTGAACCGACTGACGTAGCCTCCTATTCGGTCTTTGATCGAGTGAAAAACAGGCCGGAAGAACTGCTGGCGCAGGATATTATCGAGGCGGAAGCGGAAGCGGCCCTCATCACAGGCCACCGCTTTGAAGACAGCATGTACGAACCGCTGCCCGATAAGGCGAAACTGGCTTTGCTGAAGCTTGCCCAGTATTTTGCGCTTGTGAACAGCGATGAATCAGCCTCATCAAGCTATCAGTCTGAAAAAATGGGGGATTATTCCTACACGATTTCCGGAGACGGCGGTATTCAGCGGCCGGAGGTATATCATTTGCTCGAAGCGTTTATCGCGCCGGGCTACGTCCCTGAATCCTCCAGGCTGAAGGTGAGGTCCTTATGAGCTATCAGAACATGCTCATTCACCGCTGTGACATTTATCATGAAGCGGTGCAAGCGCCGTCTGCAGGCCGATTCGGAATTCCGGCGGATAAGCTTCAGGCGGTGATTTCGTATCCAGATACACCCGATGAACAAGATGTCCCTTGCTATTTTACCGAAAAAACGCAGCAGCTGATCCAGAAAGAGCCGAATCAAACTGTATATCACAGCTTTCTCGTCCATTTTCCGTTGTCAGCGGACATCCGCGTGAACGATAAAATCATTTGGGAGAATCATCAATATATACTAAAGCTGCCGAAAAGGATCAGACATCATCATTGGGAAGTCATCGCGGTCAGGGATGAAAGCCTATGAAAATAACGGGGCTGAAACAGCTAAACACATCATTAAAAAAAGCGGCATCAGGCGGCTTTTCACGTCAGGCGTCCCGCTGGCTTGAGGAGTGCGGACAAGATTTTCTGGAGATCGTTCAATCTGAACTGATCAGCACACAAACGATTGATACAGAAAAACTGCTCAGCTCCTTCGAGAAAGGCGCAGATGACAATCTCTGGATTGCGCAAAGCGGCGGGCTTTCGCTTGAGGTGGGGACACAGCTTGATTACGCTTCTTTTCTTAATGACGGCCATTGGACGTCTAAAGAAAATGTCAGATGGGTGCCGGGGCATTTCCAAGGTGCGCGGTTTATTTATGATCCCGCGGCTTCAACGGGAATGGCGCTCAAGAGAAAATGGATCCCGGGCACGAGCTACTGGGATCATGCGCTGCTTTTATATGAACAGCTGTTTGAAACATCGCTGGAAAACAAATGGCGCCAGTGGCTGAAGAAGCTGTAAAGGAGGAGCAGAATGAACAGCGAAGAAATAGGATCGATCATGGCATTTTTATACAGCCGGTGGTCTGTTCCCATATATGAACGAGAGTTGCCTGATCAGTTTCAGGTGCCGTCGTTATACGTCCCATCGCCATCTGTTTTTGAGGAAACAGATACGGTCTCCACATTTAAAAAAACCTACAGTCTCAATGTGAAGCTGTTTCATCATGACTCCGTTCAGGCGCTGGATGAAGCGGACAGGCTCGCGGATGCCATCCGAGAGGCGAGAAACATGGTTCCGCTGCTCAATGAATCCGGTGAGAAGACGCGGGATATGGTTCGCATTACCCGAATCGAGACAAGGGTAGGAGACAGGGGCGAGGCGGTCATGGTGATCAGGTGGAGCAGCCGATATTATTATCACAAAACAGAACAGCCTGTCTTACAGGATATCGACATGAACAGCGGGGTGAAATAAGCGGTGGCAAAGAACAAACAACAGAAGAAGGCTGTACATACGGAGAGCCGGGAAGCTCTTTTTGATACAGCGGATTTAATTAAGCACGCGAAGGAGCTGTTCGGCGTTAAGCCGGATATCCTTCAGGGGGCTTTATTTGGCGTGGATCAAACACGTATGACGAAATCAGAAGCCAATCAATTGATTCAAACATTTCTAACCAAGGAGGTCATGTCATCATGAATGGCGGAACATTTACAACAGGCAAAGAAAAAGAACGTGCAGGCATTTATTTTAACTTTAAAACGACAGCACAGGAGCGGGTGTCACTCGGTGAGCGGGGAACCGTCGCGCTTCCAGTCGCATCAAGCTGGGGCGAAGCGAAAACGTTCGTTTCCATTTCCAGTGTTGAGGACCTAAACAAAAAAGTGGGCCTCAGCATTGATGACCCGTCCTTATTGCTTTTGCGTGAAGCAAAGAAAAATGCGCAAACGGTATTGATGTACCGTCTATCCGAAGGTGTCCGAGCATCTGCTGATATTGCTGAAGGCGTCAAAGCGACAGCTGTATATGGCGGATCAAAAGGAAATGACATTATCATCCGCATTAACCCAAATGTGCTGGATGCTGCTTCTTTTGATGTGACAACGTATATGGATGAATCAGAGGTTGATAAACAAACCGTCAAAAAGGCTGAAGAATTAACAGCTAACGGCTATGTCACCTTTACCGGAACAGGCGAACTTTCTTCGACCATTCCGCTCACTGGTTCAGAAGGTGACACTGGAGCTGAGACACTGAATGCATCTGCAGGAATCCGTTTGTCCGGCGGTACGGATCAAACACCTGTCAACTCCGACTATACAGATTTTTTAGCCGCGGCTGAAACGGAGAGCTTTGATGTGATTGTGCTGCCTGTTGCGGAAGGGGATCAGCTGAAGGCGACGTTTGCTGCGTTCATTAAGCGCCTGCGCGACGGCCAGGGACAAAAAGTGCAAGGGGTCACAGCTAATTATGCCGGTGATTATGAAGGGATCATCAACGTAACAGAAGGTGTGCTGCTGGAAGATGGCACAGAAGTTACGCCTGACAAAGCAACGGCTTGGGTAGCTGGGGCAAGCGCGGGAGCTACCTTTAACCAATCACTGACATTTGTAGAGTACGAAGGCGCCGTTGATGTGTTACAACGCCTTGACCACGATGCGATTGTTGAACGTTTGGGCAAAGGCGAATTTTTATTCACATTCGACGCCCGCGATAAATCCGTCAGTGTAGAAAAAGACATTAACTCACTCGTTACGTTCACAGCCGAGAAAAACAAAAAGTTTGCGAAAAACAAAATCGTTCGTGTCCTTGACGCTGTGAATAATGATTTAACACGCGAGCTGAAGACCTTAATCAAATCAAGAAAAGGCAGCGGAAGCGATATCCCGGCCTCTGAAGACGGGCTTCAGTATGTAAAAACGATGATCACGCAATACATGACAACTCTTCAGGATGCGGGCGGCATCACTGGCTTTGATTCTGATGAAGATATCACAATTTCAATGAATGAAGACCGTGACGGCTTCTTGATTGACCTGGCTGTACAGCCTGTCGACGCAGCAGAAAAATTCTACTTTAATGTGGAGGTAAACTAATATGGCATTAAAAGCGCAAAATACAATCTCAGGAAAAGAAGGCCGCTTATTTCTTGATGGCGAAGAAATGGCGCACATCAAAACATTTGAAGCAAACGTCGAGAAAAACAAGTCAGAAGTAAACATTATGGGCCGCCGCATGACAGGCCATAAAACAACAGGGGCAAATGGAACTGGAACAGCGACGTTCTATAAAGTCACATCAAAATTCGTGCTCCTGATGATGGACTATGTCAAAAAAGGCAACGATCCTTACTTCACACTTCAAGCTGTCCTGGATGATCAATCCTCCGGACGAGGCACAGAGCGAGTCACCCTGTACGACGTCAACTTCGACTCTGCCAAAATCGCAAGCCTTGATGTCGATTCAGAAGCATTAGAGGAAGAAGTTCCATTTACATTCGAAGACTTCGACGTGCCTGAAAAGCTTTCCGACACGTTTTAATCAAAGCTGAACCAGCCATACGCAGGCCTTTCTCAGAAAGGTCTGTCAGCGTGTCGACAAACCCTCGCATTCGTTGTCAGGCCTGCGCGTCGGTGCTCACGAATTCCAACATTCGCTGTGCTCCGATGCTCGCCCTTCCTAGACTTCAAGGGTTTTCAATCACGCTGAAAAGATGACAAAGTCCTAAAACGAAAACCGTTTTAGGACTTTGTCAACAATCTGGCAGGCCTTTCTCAGAAAGGCCTGATTTTACATGATGAAATCAATCAAAAGATAAGGGAGTTTTTTACATGAGCGAGAAGAACGAAAACGTATATGATCTTTCCTTTTTTATGCCGGGAAAAACAATTGAAGCTGAGGAAATCAAAGTGCCGATCTCAAAGCGTTTTGTTGATAAAAAAGGGAACATCGTGCCATTTGTTTTTAAAGCGATCACGACAGAGCGTATTGATGAACTGGAGAAAGAAACAACAACGTATAAAAATGTCAAAGGCAGAGGCCGTGTAAAAGATTTAGACAGCCAGCGCTTTTATGCCCGAATCGCAGTTGAATCAACCGTTTATCCGGACTTCCGTTCAAAAGATCTTCGAGAAGCATACAAAACGGCCGACCCGGTAGAAGTTGCGAAACGCGTCCTCTCAGTCGGAGGCGAATACGCAAACTGGTTAAACAAAGCGATTGAGATTAATGGTTTTGAAGATGAATTAGAGGATCTGGAAGAAGAAGCAAAAAACTAATAAAAGATGGGCATAAAGAAGCCGTGTATCTCTATTATGCGATGCACGAGCTTCATTATTCTCCATCGGATTTATTAGCGCTCTACGAAGCGCCCCGAAACTTTAAGGCGCTGTTGTATGGGCTGATTGGCTATAAGCTGGATCTCCTTGAAAAACAAGCAAAGAAAGGGGGGACATCGTAATTGGCAAAACTGACAGCGAGATTTGATATGGAAGACCGTGTAAGCAAAAAATTAAGAAGAATACAAAATGGATTTAGAGCGCTTGAAAAATATAGAAAAATGGCGCAGCGAAAAAGCGCTATCGATATACGAAAAGATAGTAAAACCATATTAAGAACGATTGACCGCATACAAAAATCTCTAAAGAAAAAGCTTGGTTCTCAAATGATTTCTATCTCAGCTGAGGATAATGCCAGCAATGTCATTCAGCAGGTTCAAACTCAATTGCAGGGATTGCCGGCATCCGTATCCATTAAAATTGGCGCTAGTGATCAAGCAACAGCAAGGTTTGAACGATTAAGAAAGTTCGTTGCAGGTTTTAAAGGTTTTACGATCATGCTGAGAGCAGAAGATCAAGTTTCGCCGGCTGTGCAAAAAATAAAGCGTTATATGGAAACCGCACTTCAAAATGGTTACTCTGTTACGATACGCGTGATTGATCACGTCATGAAAACAGTCGGTCGCATTTCAGCAGGTATTGATGCCTTAACAGGAAAAGACAACAAATTGGAGCTGGCTATTAATGACAAGGTGTCAGAGAAGCTGGATTCATTGCAGAGAAAAATTGACAGTATGGGAATCTCAGGTTCAGCCGATAAAGCAGCCCCTCAATCCGGAGGAAATACGGGCGATATTGCAAGCATGTTTGATCCAGAAACAATTTTGACAGCACTGGACAAATTTGCTGCATCATTCATGGAAAAAGTGGATGACATCGCAACAAAATTCAGCCCGGAAACAATCTTAACAGAGCTGGATAAATTTACAACATCGTTCATGAATAAGGTGGATGCGATTGCGACAAAATTCAGCCCGGAAACAATTTTGACAGAGCTGGACAAGTTCACCACATCATTCATGGGAAAAGTGGATGCAATTGCAACAAAGTTCAGCCCGGAAACGATCCTTGCGCAACTAGATAAGTTCACCACATCATTTATGGGAAAAGTAGATGCAATTGCGACAAAGTTCAGTCCGGAAACGATACTGTCACAGCTGGATAAGTTTACAACATCATTCATGAGTAAGGTGGATGCAATCGCCACGAAGTTCAGTCCGGAGACGCTTTTGAAACAGCTGGACAAGTTTACCGGCTCATTTATGAAGAAAGTGGACAGTATCGCAAGTAAATTCAGCCCGGAAGCTATATTTAAGCAGCTGGACAAGTTTACCGGCTCATTTATGAAAAAAGTAGATGATATCGTAAGCAAATTCAGCCCGGAAGCCATTTTTAAGCAGCTGGACAAATTTACAGATTCCTTTATGAAAAAAGTGGATGATGTCGTAAGTAAATTCAGCCCGGAAGCCATTATTACTAAAGCAGAAGACTTTGTAACAAATATTGTTGACAAAATTTCAGAAAAGTTCAATTTTCTGAACCCGGATAAAATCGCCAATAAAGCCGAAAAGTTTGTTGATAACATTGTCTCAAAAATAGCGAAAAAATTTGAGAAATTCAGCCCTGATAAAATGATTGAAAAAGTGGGAGAGTTTTTTGAAAAGATTATAAAAGGCATTGTTGAAAAGCTGGGGAATCTCGATTTTGGAGGATTGCTTGGCGGCAAATCCGGCGGAAGTAAAGGGAAACAAAAAGCCTCAAAAGTCAATACAAAGAACGCAACTTCTAATAACTCAAACCGCACTAAAAAACCGTCTATGAACAAAAAAGCGTCGGGTTCTAAATCGAAGAAGTCAGGCGGAAAATGGGGCGGGGCTTGCGGATGCTGCTGTGCCGGAATCAGTACAGGCAAAAGCAAAAAAGTCAAAAACAGAAACGGTTCATCAACGAAAGGCAATAAAACAAATTCTGTGAATACGCCGAAATCCGCAAAAGCAGCTAAAGGCGCATCAGGTAAAGGTTTTTCAGGTCTTCTGAAATCATTGGGAGGTTCAAAAGGTTTGAAGGGCGGACTGAAGGGCTTAAAAGGAGCCGCGAAAGGAATCCCAGGACTAGGCGAAATCTTGTCTCTTACTGACTTAGCCGGAATCAATAAGGATAATGCCGGTGAAAAAGTAGGTTCAGCCGGCGGAGGTTTGGCAGGAGCAGCAGCAGGAGCGGCAATTGGAAGCGTTGTTCCGGGGGTCGGGACAGTGATTGGCGGTGCAATAGGAGGAATTGCAGGATCTTTCGGTGGAGAAAGTTTAGGTAAGGCAATTGATGCTGGCGCTCTAAATGATACATGGAACAGCATTACAGAGGGGGCGCAAAATGCGTGGTCAGCCATTCAGGGTACTTGGGGCACTGTATCAACATGGTTTATGGACAATGTTTGGACACCTGTATCATCCGCGGTTGTGGGTGTAGCTACAAGTCTATGGTCAAACATCGTAAACGCATGGACAACGATACAAACCATTTTTAGTACCGTATCAACATGGTTTATGGACAATGTCTGGACACCTGTGTCATCTGCGGTTGTTGGTGTGGCTACAGCCATTTGGTCTAAAATTGTAGGCGCATGGACGACGATTAAAAATGTGTTCAGTGCAGTTGCTTCCTGGTTTATGAGCAATGTGTGGGGGCCAGTCAAATCCGCTGTTATCGGAGCGGCAACCACAATCTGGGATAAAATGACTGGTGCTTGGAATAAGATTAAGAGTGTTTTCAGTACAGTATCGGGATGGTTCATGAATACAGTTTGGAACCCGGTCAAAAATACAGTCTCAGATGTAGGTAAGGGAATTTCTGACGCTTTCCAAAAAGCAATAGATACCGTCAAGAAGATATGGAAGGGTCTGAGCGGCTGGTTTAAAAAGAATATCCAAGAACCTCTTGCAAAGGTTGGAGAAGCCATCTCAGATGCTTTTTCTAAAGCGTTCGGCTGGGTGAAGAAAATTTGGGATAAAGCTGGCGGCGTAGCTAGTAAAGTGATCAATTTTGTAACCGGCGGCGGAGATCCGGATAAAGGTAAGGATCCGGATAAAAAGGCCACAGGCGGTTACATCACCAAACCAACCATCTCGTGGATCGGTGAAGCCGGCAAGGAATTCGTTATCCCAGTTGATAACAATCGAGGCCGTGGCAAAATGCTTCTTTCACAAGCGGCGTCTAAACTCGGTATGCAAGTCGTAGATGACATGGGAGCCGCTTCGTCTTCTGGTGGAAGTTCGGTATCTGTCTCAGGAGGAGCAGCTGCCAGCCCGTTATCAGGATCAGCTTCTCCATCAATGGACACTGCAAATCTTACAGGCCAAGCGTCCGCACTCGGACAGCAATTTTCAGAAGGCATTGGCAAAGGCATCAGCAAAGAGCCGGTCAATATTGAAGACTGGAAAAAGAAAAACATCAATACGCCATTTACACAAATGATTTCTGCTTCACCCAATTACGGAAAACTAATGGTAAGCGGGTATGCCAAGGGTCAAAACGGTACTGCAACCGGTACAGACGGCTTTTTGCAATCTAAAGTCAAAACACCGTTCCAAGCTACTGTAAACAAATCATCATCATGGGGCAGCGGTACGATCAAAGGGTTTGCTTCCGGACAAAATAGTTCACAAACCGGAACTGATCAGTACGTTAATACTCATGTGAATAAACCGTTTGTCCGTTCTAAGGAATCCTCAAACGGCTGGGGCAGCGGAATGATCGGGAATTTTGTTTCAGGTATGACTTCTAAGACAAGTGAAGTCCACGAAGCAGCCAAGGAACTCGCGAAAAAAGTTGAGAAGGCATTTCGTGAAGAGCTGGATATCCATTCACCTTCCCGCGTCATGATGAGTTTGGGGCGTTTTGCTTCAATTGGTGTTGTCAAAGGTCTTGGCTCAGTAGATGTAAAAAAATATGCTGAAAAACAAGCTGGATCACTGGCTGCTGCTTATTCAGGAATGGGTGCGATGAGCGGGAATGTGAAACAGTGGGTTATGGCGGCTCTCATGGCCACAAAGACACCGATGAGCTGGCTTCCTGGCCTCATGACAATTGCCCAGAATGAGTCAGGCGGCAACCCGAACGCAATTAACCTATGGGACAGTAACGCAAAAGCGGGGCACCCGTCACAAGGGCTCATGCAAACAATCCCGAGTACCTTTAACGATCATAAAGCACCGGGCATGGGGAACATTAAAAACCCGATTCACAATGCAGCTGCTGCGATCGGCTATATCAAAAGCAGATACGGTTCTATCAATAACGTGCCAGGTATAAAAAGCTTGAATCATGGCGGTCCCTATGTCGGTTATGCAAACGGCGGGCTGATCACAAAAGAACAAATTGCCCGTGTCGGTGAAGGAAACAAGCGGGAATGGATCATTCCGGAGGAGCGGGGCATCCGCGGCCGTTACCTCCTTCAGAAAGCGGCGCAAGCTCTCGGGATGGAAGTGACAGATCCGTCTCAATCCCAGCAGTCTGAGCTTTCCTCAGGACAAGTTTCAGCCTTTACCTCTGGAACCCGGCAAACGATACAAACGGCCGGAACGAAAGAAATTAAGATTGAGTTTAATGGCGATCAGCATTTCCATAATGGACAGGACGCTGACAGCCTGGTAGCAAAAATTAAGCAGGCATTACTTGATGAATTACAAAAAGACATGAACACCGGAACAAAGGGGGTCGTAGCTTTTGACTAAGTCTGTTTATGAATTTTGGATATCACAGGGGAAGGAAAAGCTGCGGTTTCCTGTTCTTCCTGAAGCAATGGATATAGCGAATAGTGTACAGAATGACTCAGTAAAGATAACAGGGCTGGGAGAAATAACGTTTATTGAAGAATCTGGAGCGAAAGAAATTTCATTTTCTTCTTTTTTTCCAAAAAAGTATACACCGATAGCTGAATATCAAAATCTCCCGTCTCCTGAGAATGCCATTGCGAAAATTGAAAAATGGATGAAGGCTAAAAAGCCTGTCCAATTTTTAATTACGGGAACAAAAATCAATATGACATGCAGCATTGAAAGCCTTAAATACAGTGAAGGGGACAACGAAATAGGAGATAGGGATTTTGATATCGTCCTGAAAGAATACAAAACCGCTTCTCCCCGAAAAATCAAGCAGAAGAAAAAAACAAAGGCAAAACGTCCGTCGAAGGCATCTCCTAAAACCTATACAGTGAAAAAGGGAGACACGCTGTGGGACATTGCCGGCAGGTTTTACGGGAACAGCACGCAATGGCGCAAAATTTGGAACGCTAATAAAACCGCAATGATCAAACGGAGCAAACGGAACATCAGGCAGCCGGGGCACTGGATTTTTCCCGGCCAAAAATTAAAGATACCGCAATGAAACAGGTGATGTGTGATGATAGAACTGTTTGTCATTAAAGACACAGAGTGGCTTGAGCTAGTGGCAGAAAGCGTATCGCTTGAAGGCCACCGTTATCAGGCGCCACGCTCTATAGAAGCGACCATCGTCATCAAACAGGGCGACCAGACGTATTACAGCGTTACTGAGGGAGATACGGTCTTGTTTAAGTGGAAGGGAAAAGAGCTTTTTCGCGGCATTGTTTTTGCAAGAACACCGGACGAGCATACGCTTGCCTTCAGTGCGTATGATATGCTCCAATACTTGGTTAAAAACCAAGATGTGTACGTGTTTTCCAATCAGCGGGCCGACCAGATGATCAGGCGGATCGCCAATGATTTTCAAATACCGACAACTTCGATTGCGAACACAGGCCATACGATCAAAAGCCTTGTCATAAAAAATGATACGACCTTATATGACATCATCTTAAAAGCGTTGAAACAGACGAAAAGCCAGACAGGGCGACATTATCAGCTGTATTCAGAAAAAGGAAAGCTCGGTCTGCGTGCTTGGCCAGATCCGTCAGAGGTATGGGTGTTGGAAACAGGCGTCAATATCACGGGTTACCAATACAGCACTTCCATAAACGACACTGCAACACGGGTTGTGCTCCGCCGGCAGAAGGACAATAAGACGTATAAAGCGTCTGCCAAGGACAGTTCAGGCTTAAACAAATACGGTGTGCTTCAATATACGGAGACGGTCACAGATGATATCAACCAAGCTCAGCTTCAGCAGCGGGCAGATGTGCGCCTTGCTGAAAAAAAGGGCGTGAAAAAAGAACTGAAAAATATTCAGGCGGTCGGCATACCAGAAGTGCAGAGCGGCTTGCCTGTCTATATTTCCATTCCGGAGGCCGGGATCAAGAAGACCTATTGGGTAGATACGGACCGGCACGAGTTTAAAGGAACGAAACATACGATGACCATTGATGTTGTCGAAAAGAACACCATGCCGGAAGGAGTTTCCTGATGAGATTGAGTGAGGCTATTAAACATTTGGCCGTCGGCGCAGTTGACGCTGAGTCTCCGGTGGAGCTGCTCCCGGCTGAGGTGGTTTCGGTTTCTCCTGTTGAAATCAAATTAAAAGAAAACAGCAAACTGATCATACCGGCAGACGCTCTTATCATCCCAAAACGGATGCAGCCTGGAGGAGACGATGCACTCGAGCCGGGGGACCGCGTCATGACCGCGGCTCTGACTGGCGGTCAATCGTTTTTTATTTTAGATAAAGTATAGACAAACCGCTTGCACGAAGGGGTTTTTTATTTAGCTTGTCAAAAAGGAGTGGGCATCATGGCCCTGACACCAGAAGTGGAGTTTGAGGATTTTGAGGATGAAAGTGACGTTATTGAAACCTCGCAAACATACAAAATAGATTTTGAAAACGGAAGAATTACAAATGAGCTGATTACCGGGCTTGAAGCGATCAGACAATTCGTGTATATCGCCTTACAAACAGAACGATATGCGTATTCGGTATACAGCCATAATGTCGGAAATGAGCTTTCGGACGTACTGACAGATCATGAGACGACTGATGCCTATAAAAAAATGGAGATTCCGAGGCTGATAGAAGAAGCACTGATTTATGACGACCGGATTTCCGCCGTAACAGACTTTGAGATAGAAAAACAAGGCGATGCGTTTCATGTTTCCTTTGTGGTGGAGACAGATGAAGGGGCGCTTGAGATTGAGGAGGTGATTGGCGAAGATGTTTGAGGAGCAGACCTTTGAAAATATTATGGAACGTATGCTGAACAGCATCTCCGCAGATATTGACACAAGAGAAGGCAGCGTCATTTATAATGCGTTAGCCCCGGCGGCAGCCGAGCTTGCGAAGTCATATATATGGCTGGACACCGTGCTTGAGCTGGTCTTTTCTGATACCGCCCAAGGCGAATTTTTAGACCGGCGCGCAGCGGAAGCCGGCATTGAACGGACAGCCGCAACAAAGGCGGTCAGAGCGGGAGAGTTTACGTCGGGAGTTACCATTCCTGCGGGCTCCCGCTTTTATGTGGATAATCTTTATTTTCAATATACGGCAGATGGGACGCTCATCTGTGAAACACCTGGTGATGCGGGAAACGCCAATCTGACTGGACGCCATTTACTTTCGCTGGATACCATTCCCGGATTAGAGACAGCCATTGTTAAAGAAATCCTGATCCCGGGGCGAGAGGAAGAAGGAGACGACAGCTTAAGAGAACGGTATTTTACAAGGGTTCGGCGCGAGGCTGTCAGCGCTAACAAAATGCACTATAAAGAGTGGGCTGAAGAAGTGGACGGTGTTGGAAAAGCAAAGATTTTCCCGCTTTGGAGCGGAAACGGCACGGTCAAAATTGTCGTCACGAATGTGAATCTCGAGCCGGCTTCCGATATCTTGATTCAAAAAGTGAAAGATTATATTGACCCTGAACCAGGACAGGGTGAAGGACAGGCGCCAATTGGAGCCTATGTCACAGTGGAAAGCGCGGTCTGGAAGGATGTTGAGATTTCGGCCGAAGTGCTGCCGGAGATCAATCACTCAATTGATGAAGTAAAGTCGGAAATTAAAGAGGGCGTTTTAAACCTCTTTAAGAAAATGGCGTTCGAAGACAACGTCATCCGTCTTTCTCAAATTAACAATATCGTCTATAATTCACCGTCAGTCAGTGATTATTCCAACATTAAAATCAATGGCACCTCAGAAAATCTGGTACTGAGCGACGTGGAAATTCCTAAGCTTGGGCAGGTGAAGATCATTGAGCAAACAAGATGACATGACAGCGTATCTGCCGCCGTTTCTTACCAGCCTGAAAGAAATGGCCGAGCTGCTGAAAGCGGAAGCGCCTGAGTTTGATAAACAGAATAACAGCATCTTTGATCTGACGGATCAGTTGTTCGTGCCGACAGCGACATGGGGGCTAAGCCGCTGGGAAAAGATTTTAAACGTGCCGCGGGAATCGGGTGACACCGATGAGATCAGACGATTGCGGCTGATTTCAAAAATGTCGAACATCCCGCCAATTACCTACAAGGCTATTGAGCAGGCAGTCAATCGTTTCTTGAAAAAACCGTCTGCGCAGGTCCGCCTGCTGCCCGGCGAATACCGATTTAACGTGGATATCAATGTTGATGACCTTCAGCACATGAATGAGCTGATCGAAGCCATAGAAAACATGAAGCCCGCTCATTTGGCCTATACGCTCAGAGGCGGATTGAACGAGACGCTACAAATCAAAGACACAGTCATCCTGAATCACCGCAGATACCGAACAGCCAGTGAGCTGAAGGTCGGTTATTCGGTCACCCTTAACAACAATGAGGTGGTTTTAACTTGATTTCAACCATATACAGAGAACGTACAGCGGCAGATCTAAAAAGCAGAATTGATCACGTGCTGCTGAACGGACAAAAAACAGACATAGTAGAACTCGCAATTGACGGAGCGACAGTCACCGTTCTGACAAAACGTGAGGAAGACATCAAGCATATCGAAACGGTGCAAATTTTTGACGAACTGGGCAATGTAATCACAGAGAGAAAAACAGACCTGGACGTCAGCGAAAACAGAACACTCGATTTCAGATTTACTTTTGAGGTGGTGTAAACATGGCATACGAAGAAAAAACAGACTGGCTCCCCGACGACCCGATCAACGAAGACGACGTCAACCGCTGGGAAAAAGGCATAAAAGACGCCCACACAGACCTCGCCGCCCACAAAAACGACATGAACAATCCCCACAACACAACAAAGGCGCAAGTCGGGCTGGGGAATGTGGATAACGTGCAGCAGGCTTCAAAGACGGAATTTAATGAACATCATAATGATTCAACACGGCATATTACGTCAGCAGAACGCGAAAAATGGAATGCGAAGGAAACACCAGCAGGAGCTCAGAATAAGGCAGATCAAGCAGAAGGAAACGCCAAAGCCTATACAGACAGTTTTGCTGCACGGAGAGATAACCCTAACCAGGTAACCAAAGCACAAGTTGGGCTTGGAAATGTCGAAAATGTGAAACAAGCCTCGCAAGCAGATTTTGATGCTCATTTAAGTGATACTAAGTCTCATATATCTGATGATGAAAGAAATAAATGGAATGCTGCACAACTGATTAAACTTACTGGAGATGACGGTAAAAGAACGCTAATCCCAGAAGGTACTGATGTCCTAACACTATCTACTGGATTTTATTATGGAGTTGGTAAATCAGTTGTAAACAATCCGGTGGAAGGAGATGTATCTTGGTATAACTACGATATTATAGAAGGCGTTGCAGGAAGGAAAACGATAGTAGCTTACCAGAGTTGGGGAATTACAATGTGGATTGGAATGATTCACACAGACGGTGAGTTTAGAGGATGGAAACAAATTGCAACAACGGATATTGTGGATAAAGTTCAATTTGGATTAGAACTTCATAAAAATGATAAAACTAACCCGCATTCTATTACTAAACAACAAGTGGGTCTCGGAAATGTCGAAAATGTTAAGCAAGAAACGCCTGATGGTGCGCAAAAAAAAGCTGATACTGCTTTGAATCAATCAAAAGATTATACTAATAGCACAGCCTTTATTACTAGACCATTAAATTCAATAACCGATGCGAATGATCTGAGTCTGCCGCCAGGCACTTATCGCTTAGACACTAATTATATGGTAGCTAATCCAGTTTTGCAAAATCAATTTCCGAGCAATGATAACAGAACCGGTTTATTAGTTATCTATCCATCTGCAAATAACTGGGCTACACGCCAAGATTGGTTTAGCATCTCTACGAAAACTCTTTATACAAGGATAGCTGTTAATGGTACTGATTATTCTGATTGGTATGTATTAGAAACCTCAGAAGGTTCGCAAAGTAAAGCAGATAAATCCTTAGCTGAGGCTAAAAACTATGTTGACACAAATTATACGAATCAAAAATTAACCATACTTACAGGCTCTAATGCAATTCAAGATGCAAGAACTGGAGGAGATGAATATCCTCGGGGGCTAACATTAATGGATGTTGGTCAAGGAAATACTACGGGTTATCCACTTGGTTACGGAATCGTAAAAAATGAGAAATATCATGATTATAGATTTACTCAATATCTTTATGGGACTGGAAATGAATCTAACAGTTATTTTGAGAATACTGGCACATGGATACGGCACTGGTGGAGTGGTTCCGGCTGGACGGCTTGGCAGAAAATTTCCGGCTTTGCTCATGCGAATATAGGAACTACTGGAAAGCAGCTATTGATAAAAGGAGAGCTTCAGAAGGTAAATTTTAACAGAAAAATTAAAGATAGTCACAATACATTCGATGCAAAAAATAATAGATTTATTGTTCCGAATGATGGGATGTTTTTGGTGAATGCGGGATTGTATGTAGAAAATTATCAAAGGTATGTAAACTATGAAATGGACATTTATTTAAATGGTATGAGGTATAAAAATATTGCACACTATAGGGCGAACCCTGGTGACCAATCGGATACTACTGAAATAAACTTAGGTCTCTATGGAGCCGCGACAGTTCCTGCTAATAAAGGTGACTATATTGAGATTTACTTATATGTCGGATACAGCGGTGATAAAACTAGGTATACTACGGATAATTCAGGCTGGTACAATTATTTTGATATTACTGAAATAGGCGGCCGAAATTTCCCTACAATATAGGAGGAGCTTAAATGATATTATACGACGCCATCATGTACAAATACCCGAATGCTGTTCCAAGAAAAGATTTTGAGCTGCGTAATGACGGGAATGGTTCTTATATTGAAAAATGGAACCTGCGCGCTCCAATCCCAACCCAAAAAGAGCTCGAATCCTGGTGGGAGGAGCTACAAAAAAACCCGCCGTACGAGCTGCCTAATCAGGTTGAGCTTCTCGCTCAGGAATTGTCACAGGAAAAGCTGGTACGCAAGCAACTTGAAGAACTGAACAAAACTTTGGGGAGCGAGCTGGCAGATATAAAGCTTTCATTACTTTCCTTGAAAGGAGATCATGCTGAATGAATTATTGGGTGCTTGCCTTGCATTTTGAGTGGGCAACAGCGGAGATGGTGAAACAGGCCATCTTATATAAAGACTGTTCAATTGAGGATCTGGCAGAGGGTGTGAACAAAAAGCTGATTACACCTGACCAGTATAAAGACATTACCGGTAAAGCCATATAAGGCTTTTTTATTTTGCCTGTTTTTAGATAAAAGGAGGATGAAGATGGTGAAGTATCAATATGAGTTTCCTCTCGATAAGGCTGGAAAAGCCGGAGCTGTAAAGCCCTACAGAGGAGGAAAAAATGATTTTTTGACACCTGTTGCGAACTTGTCAGGTGTCGCAGAGATTTTAACAAACGCTGCCTTAAAGGCGACTGAGGCATACAGTCAGCTCGGGCAAGACAGGCTGGGCGCGGTTCTGATTTCAAAAGTAAAGGGCTGGGTGTATGCAGATCGTGAAGGTACGCTCTTTGTTGAAGAAAGCGACAATAACAATGCTTGGACAACGACAGCAGCCGTTAATGTCGCAGCCGGTGTCCTGACGGAGACGGACTGGGTGTACCTCTCTAAACGCTATTACCGCTTCCGTTATGTGAACGGGAACCTTCAGCAATCGGAATTTGCAGTCTACCAATCAGTCGGGGCGGGAGAAATGGATGTGCGTGTAAGTGAAAAAGCCCCTTTGCAGATTGACTTTTCGGAGATTCAGACAGACGATGGACGGCTGAAAGTGGAAGCCGGCAACACGGTTGACTTTGTCTTTCATGAAAATGCAAATTCCGCCGGAGAAGGTGCTGCTTTACCTGTAAACGGTGTCGCACATTTACTCGTTGAAGTATACGGCACAGCGGAAACGAGTGAGGTGAAATTCTGGGGTAAATCGATGTCAGGACAGAAACTTCCGATCAGAGGCGTGAAATCTGATGATGCGTCCTCTGCCTCAAGTACGTTAGGGAAAGCTGAGGCGTGGGCTTTTGATATTAAAGGGTTCAAGGAGATTATCATGGAGATTGCCAATATCACAGGCGGGACTCTTTCCGTAAAAGGAACCGTGCTTTCATAACCATTTCGGCCCTCGGAAGGGAGGTGATCCGCATGTAAAGGAGGAGTGAATGATGCAGCAAGAGATAGATGTGAATGTGTTTCAGCAGGATTTAGCAGACATGAAAGGTGAGCACAAAGCGCTAGAGCAGCGGGTTTCCGTATTAGAACGCGTGTCAGACCGGCAAGACCAGCAAATCATGACGCTGAACGAGAAGTTAAACAAAATTGATGAAAATACAACGTGGATTAAACGCACCATCACAGGTGCCATCATTACAGCAGTATGCACAGGGATCATTGGCGGAGCCATCGCTATTATGTACAACCTGCTGCAGCATTAAAGGGGGATTTTCATGAAAACTTACGACAAAGGCACGGTCATCAGGACGGTGCTTCTTTTGGTTGCATTCATTAACCAAACCATGCTGATGTTTGGCAAATCACCATTGGACATTCAAGAAGAGCAGGTCAATCAGCTTGCTGACGCTCTTTATTCTGCCGGATCTCTCATTTTTACAATAGGGACAACAGTTGCCGCTTGGTTTAAAAACAACTATGTAACAGAAAAAGGGAAAAAACAGCGTGACTTGTTAAAGGAAAATAATCTGATGAAATAAGGAGAGATCATATGGTTAACATCATTCAAGACTTTATTCCAGTCGGTGCAAATAACCGTCCAGGCTACCTCATGACACCGTTCTACATTACAGTGCATAATACAGCGAACACTGCACCCGGAGCGGATGCCGAGGCACATGCCCGCTATTTGAAAAATCCTGATACGGCGACTAGCTGGCATTTTACTGTTGATGATACAGAAATTTATCAGCATCTGCCATTAAATGAAAACGGCTGGCATGCGGGAGACGGAAACGGCAGCGGCAACCGGGCTTCTATTGGGATTGAAATTTGTGAAAATGCCGATGGAGATTTCGCTCAAGCAACAGCAAATGCCCAGTGGCTTATTAAAATATTAATGGCTGAGCACCATATCAGTCTCGCCAGTGTCGTCCCTCATAAGTATTGGTCAGGGAAGGAATGTCCGCGCCAGCTGTTGAATATATGGGATATGTTTAAAGCTGGGATTGGGGGAGGCGGGAGCCAAACCTATGTCGTGAAACAGGGTGATACGCTTACATCCATAGCGAGAGCGTTCGGTGTGACTGTTGCCCAGCTGCAAGAGTGGAACAATATCGAAGATCCGAATCTCATTCAGGCCGGTCAAGTGCTAATTGTAAGTGCACCATCGTACGCTGAAGAACCAGATCTATATCCGCTCCCGGACGGAATAATCAAACTGACAACACCTTACGCCTCAGGCGAACATGTCTTTCAGGTACAGCGAGCACTGGCCGCTCTCTATTTTTACCCTGATAAAGGAGCTGCCAATAACGGAATTGATGGCATTTACGGACCGAAAACTGCTGATGCGGTTGCGCGTTTTCAGTCTGTTAACGGTTTAGCGGCCGACGGTATTTACGGGCCGGCGACTAAAGCAAAGATTAGTGCTTTATTAGTTTTGTAGAAAAGAAAACATTGACAATGCCTGCTAGTAAAACCATACTGAATATGATGAATTTGTATTTTGGGTGGTTATACTGTGCAAAAAGATATTAAATTAAATAATGTCAAAGGCGTATTGATATTTTTGGTTGTATTTGCCCATCTGCTGGGGGTTAGTAAAAGCGGGCTGGAAAATATGATTGAAATTATTTATTCATTCCACATGCCTGCTTTTATTTTTCTTAATGGTTATTTTTCAAAAAGGCCATCAATGAAAAAAGTCATCAATCTTATCCTCTTATATGTTATTTTTCAAACCTTTTACTGTGTGTACCGTTACTACGCAGGTAATTTTTCTGTCATTCAATTTACTTACGGCAGGCCGCATACTCATTTGTGGTATATTGTCAGTCTCGGCAGCTGGTATGCGTTAGCTATTATTCTCAAGAAAATAAACTGTAGAAACGTCTTTAAAGCGATATTGCTGATTTTGTTGCTACTGCTGAGCTTTATTTCTAGGTTTTATGCAGATCAGATTATTGAATTTATCAAAATATACTATAGCAACATGCATACGCAAACAATGTCAGTATTAAGAACTTTTGTTTTCCTCCCGTTTTTCCTGGCCGGTTTTTATTGTTCAAAAGATTTCATGAATAAAATATGCAGTTCATTAGACAAATTAAAATTTAAACTATTTTTCATTTTATCTGTATCTGTATTGGTATTCATTATTTTAGATGATCATCATGATAAATTTGATCAGCTGTTTTTTGGTTTTCTTGGCTATCAAAAGTTCCAAATAGAGAATCATAGTTATTCTGGAATTGTATTCTTTCATTATTCCTTAGCTGTGTTAGGCATTTTCTTTTTATTAAATGCAGTGGGTGCTGGCAAAAACAAATTGACTCAATGGGGAGAAAATTCACTTGCGATCTTTTTATTTCATATGATTTTTGTCTTCCCGTTATTTACTCATAATAGCTGGTTAAACGAGCAAAGTCCTGACACACGATTGGTGTTATGTTTTACGATGGCATTAGGAATAACGTCTCTATTTGGATCGCGCGCATTTAACCGAATAGTGAAATACATCATTCATCCGATGAAGTATTTAGAAATCATTTATGCACGGCTTATTATTCAAACAGATAAAAATGATGACTATAAAAAGCGACATATTGTTTAAATGTCGCTTTTTTTTGTTCGTTTTTTTAGATGCTTCAATACCATGGCACTGCGCTCCCGCACCCGAAGCGAATACCCGGAAAGGCCAAACCTTCCGTAATCAACAAACTTCACACGCCTCACTAATTTTTTCACTGTATCACCTGACAATATCCTCTGTTTGTTTTAGTATATGTAACCCTTTAAGAAAAGGAATAAGGACAAGAGCTGTTTTCCCTTGTCCTTTTAGTGTGATCATGCTTTTTTTCGTTTATACTCGTCAATCAGCCGTTCGTTTTCTTTGAAGATTCTTGCTGTATGCGGGCTGACTTGATAGCTTGCGACACTGGTGGTTGAACGTTTTTTCAGGATCTTTGACGGTTTTGCCGCCCGGGGCTCGCATCCGTTTTGAAACGCGCGTTCCATTATCCTTCACCTTCCTCCTCAATTGGCAGAACTAAATCATATATGCTCGTTAATGATGTGAAAAGCAAATAATCAAATTCCGTGACAATGCTGTCCGACGTCAGCTTGATGACGTAGCTCTGTGTCTCGATGGTAAATGGGATGAGAACCACTTTTCCGTATTGGTCGTAATAAACATCCTTTCGATCGAGCCGTGTCTGCACGTCTGCCGGATCGTCCATATGCTCGGTTAACCGGTCCTTATCGGCCTGTGTCGAATAGTGACAAAGTGAGGCCGTTAAGTTCATTTTATCGGCATAGGCTTTCAGCAGCTTATCAATACCTTCAGCATATGCATCTATACTTCCATAATAAACGTGGATCGGTTCGTTTTTCAATAGGTATTGGTATGTTTTCAGCCGATCGAGATACATGTGAAGCATTTCGTTGTTTTCTTCGAGGATTTCTCTTGTGTCGGTTTCCAGTTCGCTGCCGGCCAGTTTTTTGACGTATGCGCTTAAGAAGATGAAAGCGTCAATTAAAGCGAAACTGACAGCGACAATGAGATACCGTTCCCAGTCGGTAAACAGGGAAAAGGGCTCATATGTCCAGTATATCATAGCACCCAAAACAAACAGCAAGTACCATGTTTTCCGGATGGCGGACATTTTTTCTTTGACCTTCGCTTCGAAACGCCACGTGGCGTACACGTATAAGCCTAATCCGGCCATGATGCACCAGACCATGATCTGAAAGAATAAAAGCATACATGAATCCCTCACATCTGAAATAGGTTCTGCTTATTGTATTCGAGAGATCCGGCTGATTTTCCTGTTCCATCAAAAAAACCGCTCCTTTGACAGAAGCGGTGTAACATTAAAAGATCATATTTAAAATAAAGTAGGCGATGGCACCGAGTGTCGCTGAAATCGGAAGCGTGATGACCCATGTCACGAGCATACGTTTAGCTGTACCCCAGTTTACGCCTTTTACCCGGTGTGACGCACCGACGCCAAGGATAGATGAAGAAATGACGTGGGTTGTGCTGACCGGCAAATGTATAAATGTGGCGCCGAAAATAATGGCTGCCCCGGTTAAGTCAGCAGAAACACCGTTTACCGGACGGATTTTCATGATCTTTCCGCCAACGGTTTTGATGATTTTCCAGCCGCCGATTGAAGTT
This sequence comes from Bacillus sp. 11C, assembly GCF_055486375.1. Taxonomy (NCBI): domain Bacteria; kingdom Bacillati; phylum Bacillota; class Bacilli; order Caryophanales; family Bacillaceae; genus Bacillus; species Bacillus sp. 11C. The sequence goes on along the minus strand of NZ_JBUPVZ010000007.1, from coordinate 50,131 downwards.
CCAAGACCCATGGCTGTCGCGCAGGCGAATTGCACCCAGGTTGGAATGACATTAGCAGAAGTATGTAAATTCGCTGTGATGAGAGCCATTGTGATAATTCCCATTGCTTTTTGCGCATCGTTTGTTCCGTGTGTATACGATTGCAGGGCAGCTGTTACAATTTGCACTCTGCGGAACTGCTTGTTCGTTTTCGACAAATTGCTGTCTTTGAAAATCAGCTTAACGATGCTGTAAAGAATAAAACCAAGAACAAAGGCAATAATGGGTGATAAGATCAGTGCTTCAATAATTTTGATAAAGCCCTTATAATTTAACGCAGCAAATCCGGCCGCGGCAATAGCTGCACCGGCAATAGCTCCAATGATGGCATGAGATGAGCTGCTTGGAATGCCGTAGTACCATGTGATCAGGTTCCAGGCAATCGCAGCGAGTAGCGCAGCCAAAATGACAACTGAACCATTTTCCAGTGTATAAGGGTCCACGATGTCTTTCGTAATGGTTTTTGCAACACCTGTAAATGTCATTGCCCCGATAAAGTTCATCACAGCCGCCATTATAATGGCGTGACGCGGTTTCAGCGCTTTTGTGGATACCGAAGTGGCAATTGCGTTCGCCGTATCATGAAACCCGTTGATGAAATCAAACACCAGAGCACAAATGACTATTAGTATCGTTAATATGAATAGAATATCCATTTTTACCCCTCGTTACGCGTTTTTCATAATGATGGTTTCAAGATTATTGGCAACACTTTGGCAAGAGTCGGCAATTTCTTCAAGCGTTTCGTAAATTTCACGGTATTGAATCACTTTGATCGGATCTGTTTCATTTCCGAAAAGATTCTTTAATGATTTTCTGTGCAGGTTGTCACAGCTGTGCTCATATTCTTTAATTTTGATCGCGTGAGGCTGAATATCCTTTAAGCGGTTTTCTGCCAGCAGCTCAATTGTAATCAAAATTTCTTTTGCACATTCTCTGATGTATCCGCTGAATTTATCGATATGCTCGTCTGATGAAGTAATTGAAAAAATCTCCATCATGGCAGAGAAATGCTCGATTCCGTCAAGCACATCATCCAGGCTGTTTGTCAGCTGAAGGATATCTTCGCGTTCAATAGGAGTGATGAACGCTTTGTTAAGCTCTTTAATCATTACATGAACATGATTGTCACCTTTTGTTTCATATTCCTTTAACGTATCTGCGAATTCTTTAAGCGTCGTTTGGTTTGTGACCTTAAAGTTCACAAAATATTCGGCAGTTTCGTCTATATTCTTTGCGATTTCTGTTAAAAGGAGTGAGAACTTATCTTTTTTTCTTCTTATCATTAAAAACCCTCCATAGTTTGAATGAGACAATGCACACATCAAATTATTATATAGCCTTTTGTCGAAAAAAAACAGGAAAAGTCGAAAAAAACGCGGCTTGACTTTTTCGGTAAATCATGTCTCCTTATCATGGCCTGCTTCGGTACAAAAAAACGACCCAAGTTAGCAAAACCCTGCTGCTTAACGTAAAAAGTATATCAAAAGTTGTGTTTTTCCTGTCAACTTTTTTCTTCTGTTTCACCAAAAAACGGTTCCCTAAACAAGGGAACCGTTTTATCAGCTAGCTTTTCGTTTTTTCATCCAGTAATAAACAGGCAGTCCAGCAAGGCCGATGAGGATTGATAATCCACAGCTCAGTGTATCTGTAATCAGTGTGCTTCCTAACACAAAGAATGAGCCCGCGATTGCCAAAATCGGCATGAATGGGTAAAGCGGAACACTGTAGGCGCGCTTTTCTCCCTTTGTTCGCTTGCGGAGGATAAACACCGCAAAAAAGGCCATTACATAAAAAATGTAGATCATGAAAATAGAGATTTCCGAAAGTTTATCAGGGTTGCTGATCAGCATCATAATCAAAGACACAGCAATCTGGAAGGTAATCGCAATCCATGGTGTGCGGAACGTCGGATGCACATGTGACAGTTTTTCTGCAAATGGAAGCTGTTTGCGTTCCGCCATCGCGTAGGACACTCGCGGGAAAGAAAGGATCTTTCCGTTTAAGCAGCCGAAGATGCTGACAATAATCCCGACACTGATCAGCTTTCCGCCAACTGAACCGAACAGCATGGTCGCAGCAGTGCTTGTCGCATTTTCACCAAGTGTGACAATTTCGTTCGCAGACAGGATGTGAAGCAATGCAAAATTAATGAAAATATAGATGGCTGTAACAATTAATAATCCGCCAGTCATTGCGCGTGGCAGCAGCTTTTCGGGATTTTTCATTTCTCCGCCGAGAGCGGCCAGAAGAATCCATCCGTCGTAAGCAAACAGTGTAGCCAAGATGGCTGCTCCGAAATTCATATCGGAAATGCTTTCGTTTACTGCTGTAAAGATGTGCTGATCGCCTTTCCAAAGACCGAAGATGATGATGCATGCAATCGGAATCAGCTTGCCGATCGTTGTCAGCGTTTGGACAAAGCCGCCGTATTTTGTACCGATAATATTAATGATGCATAAAAAGAGAACGGCTATAATTCCGATTCCTTTTGATAGTCCAGATCCCCAGCCGAAAAGATTCGCCATTAAAGATCCAAAATATAAACCCAGCGCGCCGATAATCGCCGGACCGTAAATGATAATCTGCACCCAGCCGCACAAAAACCCCCAAAACTCTCCGTACACTTCTTCAAGGTACGTATAGAGCCCGCCGGTTTTCGGAATCTGTGTTCCGATTTCCGCGATTGTCAAACCGCCCGCCAGTGTTAAAATACCGCCTAACAGCCAGGCGAATAGCGCTGTCTTTGAATCACCCGAATAAGCGAGCACAGCGCCAGGCTTCATAAACACACCTGAACCGATAATGGTTCCGATGACAAGAGTAAGGGCAAACAAAAGGCCTATCTCTTTTTTCAAACCGTTGTCTTCAGTATGCATGTCCTTAACCTCCTATGATGTTGAAGCTTCATGATGAAGAATCTATTTTTCATATTGTAAACCCTATTTTAGAAAAGTGAAATAAAATAAATTTTCTGATTTTCGATATTTGCTTTCTGTGTGGCTGATAAACCTATGGAAACGCCTGCTTTAATAATTAATAAACGAATAAAAATGTGTTTTTTAAGTTCTAAAGTTCGTGTTTTTCGGTCGGGTTTCAACTGTCAGAGAAGATGCTGTAAGAACCTAGCAAAATAACGAACCTCCGATGAAGCTGATATGTTGACTTTCCCATGGGAATAAAATACCTTGTTATTAGAACACTAAATATATAACTATGATATAATATCTCGAAATCGAGATAAAATGACCTGGAGGGACAGCATATGAAAGTCAACGGCATTCACCACGTGTCGGCATTAACGGCCGACGCACAAAAAAACTTAGATTTCTATAAGAAAGTATTAGGATTAAAGCTCGTCAAAAAATCCGTCAACCAGGATGAACCGACAATGTACCATCTGTTCTACGGAGATGAAGTGGCAAATCCGGGAACTGAGCTGACGTTTTTCGAGATTCCCCGCATTGCGCCGTTTCATGCGGGCACAAACAGTATTTCTTCTATTGGTTTGCGTGTTCCAAGCACAAAAGCCCTGCATTTTTGGAAAGAACGTTTTGAAGAGCATCAGGTGGCGCATAGCGGAGTCACCCAAAGAGCGGGACGTGACATATTGGCATTCCGAGATCATGAAGGACAGCGCCTTGTGCTGACTGCGGATGAGAAAGGAAAAGGATATGGTCTGCCTGTTAAACAAAGCGGTATTCCGGAAGAATTTTCGTTTCGCGGGTTAGGGCCGGTTGAGCTGACTGTACCTTACGCTGAACCAACTTTACACGTATTGACGAATATTCTCGGATTTACAGAAATCAGCCGTGAAACAGTCGAAGGACAAGGAGCCGCCGTCATTTTGGAATCTGGAGAAGGCGGTGCTGCAACAGAAATCCATTTAATAGAAAGAAACGATCTTCCGCGCGAACGCCAAGGAAAAGGAAGTGTTCACCATGTCGCGTTTCGGGTAAGAGATGAAGAAGAGCTTGCCGGGTGGCATCAGATCATCAGCCGGGAAGGCTATAGTAATTCCGGCATCGTTGAACGCTACTATTTCAAGGCGCTGTATTTCAGAGAGCCGAACGGCATTTTGTTCGAGTTATCAACAGATGGACCGGGATTTATGGTTGATGAAAATCTTGATGAGCTCGGCCAAACGATCGCTCTTCCTCCGTATCTTGAGCATCGAAGAGCTGAAATAGAAGCAAAACTAAAACCGATACACTAAATTGAGATTGATTTGCCTTCCGGCGCTGCCGGGAGGCTTTTTTTATTATCATAAAGGCTGCATAAACATTGGGCAGGACATATCAGTTGACGGTTGGGAGAAATGGCTTAAAACCCGTTGTATATATGGACGATTGGCACGAAATGGCCTCGGCAAAAATATTGCCTTTGTTTATTAATAGTTTATTCATATTTGCTTGTTACACTATTTCAAAGTGAGACAAAAAGGAGTGAAGAACAAGTGGAAAAGAAAAAACGCGAGCTGGATATCGTCCTTATCCTCATTTTGCTCGCATCTGCATTTTTAAATATCTATAACATTTGGAATGACGACACGGTGAATCCTTATTACACCGCGGCAGTTACAAGTATGATGCAAAGCTTTCATCATTTCTTTTATGCTTCGTTCGATGCTGCCGGCTTTATAACAGTTGATAAACCGCCTGTTACATACCAAATCCAAACGATCAGCGCATTAATATTCGGTATGCACGGGTGGAGCGTCATTCTCCCTCAAGCATTGGCGGGTGTAGGTTCAGTCCTTCTGATGTACTTGCTGATTAAGCCGACATTCGGTAAAACGGCGGCGCGCATTGCCTCATTTGTTATGGCATGTACGCCGATTGCTGTAGCTGTAGCACGAACAAACAATGTCGATGCATTACTGGTATTTTTCTTATTGCTTGCCACATGGCTCCTCTTTAAAGCGATCAGAAAAGGAAAGCTGATCTGGCTGTTAGCAGCATTTTTCGTCGTTGGAATAGGTTTCAATACAAAAATGCTTCAAGCTTATATGATTTTACCGGCCTTCTTATTGTTCTATCTGATTGCGGCAAACGCCACAATCAAGAAAAAAATCATTTCTTTGGTAAGTGCGTTAGCTGTATTAGCAGCTGTTTCGTTATCATGGCCGCTCATTGTTGACAATATCCCTGCAAGCAAGCGGCCTTATATCGGAAGCAGCCAGACCAACTCTGTTTTGGAATTGGCTTTCGGATATAACGGGATTCAGCGGCTGACAGGCCAAAATTCCGGCGGCGGACAGAGCGGATCAACCGGAGACGCCTCAAAAGAAATGCCGTCTTCTGATAACAATTTATCACAAACTCAAACGCCGCCTAACCAGTCAGCAAGCAACAGCTCATCAAGTGATGACAAATCATCAAATGGCAATATGGCGGCACCTCCATCCAACGGTCAAATGCCAAACGGCGGAGAAATGCCGAGCGGCGGTCAAGAAGGCCCTCCAAGCGGCGGAGACGGCGATCAGGGCGGACCTGGCGGAGACGGAGGGGAAGGCGGTGCAGGAACCGGCTCGAAAATGCAATCAGGTTCAGGAATGTTCGGAACGGGAACACCTGGTCCGCTGCGGCTTTTCCAACAAGAATTGTCTGATCAAATCAGCTGGCTTCTGCCATTTGCGATTTTTGGAATCGCAGGTTTACTGATCGCGGGTGCGAGAGAAAGAAGATTATCTGCAGAGCAGAAGGAAACGGTGTTCTGGGTCGCATGGCTTGTACCGATTGCCGGATTCTTCAGTGTCGCAGAATTTTTCCATCATTATTATCTCATTATGCTGGCACCGCCGATTGCGGCTCTTGTCGGGGCGGGGTGGGTTGCCCTTGTTCACCTGTACCGCAATCAGACAGGCTGGACATCATGGCTTCTGCCGGCAGCGATTCTTGCGACAACTGGGTTTGAATTGTTTATTCTCAGGAATTACAACGATCAAATCGGCGCAGGCTGGAGCATTGGCGTAGGGATTATCGGGGCGTTGTCAGCGATTGCTCTGCTGCTGTTCAAACAGCGCCAAAAACCGATCAGTTATTATGTATCACTTGCAGCTCTTCTCGCATTGCTGGTGATGCCGATTTATTGGGCAAGCACACCGCTTCTGTACGGAGGCAACAGCTCACAGCCTGAAACAGGGCCTCAGCTCGCTTCAGCCAGCGGAAAAGGCATGGGTATGTCAGATGCGACTGTAAATGAAAAACTGATCAAATATCTAGAGGAGAATAACTCCGAAGCTGAATATCTATTCGCCACAACAGACTCGAACACAGCAGCGCCATATATTATTAAAACGAAAAAAGCTGTCATGGCTATTGGCGGATTCAGCGGTTCTGACCCGGCTATCACACTGACTCAATTTAAAAAACTAGTAAAAGAAGGAAAAGTGAAATACTTCTTGGCTTCTGGAATGGGAAGAGGCGGAAACAATGACATTGTTGAATGGGTTGAGAAAAACGGGAAAGAAGTGTCTTCATCTAAATGGCAATCAAGTTCTGATCAACAATCATCATCTGATCAGAAAACAGAAAATAATGATTCAGCTGATACATCAAGCAATAGCGAGTCTTCAGGCGAAAACAGCCAAATGGGCGGCAGATCTGGCGGAATGAATCAGTCAGCTGCATTATACGAACTAAATGCTGATGAATAGGAGGAAAAAACATGAGCAGACATATTCAATATTCAGTTGTTGTACCTGTGTATAACGAAGAGCTTGTCATTCATGAAACCTATCAGCGCTTAAAAGAGGTCATGGATCAAACGAAGGAAAACTACGAGCTTCTTTTTGTCAATGATGGAAGCAAAGATCGCAGTATTGAGATTTTAAGAGAGCACAGCCTGATCGATCCGAGAGTGAAAATCATTGATTTTTCAAGGAACTTTGGGCACCAGATCGCCATTACAGCGGGTATGGATTATGCACAGGGGAATGCAATTGCCGTCATTGACGCCGATTTGCAGGACCCTCCTGAGTTGATTTTAGATATGATTGAAAAGTGGAAGGAAGGCTATGAGGTTGTGTACGCCGTGCGGACAAAACGAAAAGGGGAAACCTTTTTCAAAAAACAAACAGCGGCTATGTTTTACCGTCTTCTCAGCAGCATGACAGATATTGATATCCCGATTGATACAGGGGACTTCCGCCTTATGGACAGAAAAGTCTGTGATGAAATGAAGAGATTAAAAGAAAAAAATCCTTTTGTCAGAGGGCTCGTCAGCTGGGTGGGATTCAAACAGACAGCGGTCGAGTACGTACGTGATGAAAGGCTCGCCGGAGAAACAAAGTACCCGCTGAAGAAAATGCTCAAGCTGTCAATGGATGGCATCACGACATTTTCACATAAACCGCTGAAGCTGGCAAGCTATGCGGGGATGTTCATGTCAGGTGCGGGATTTCTGTATATGTTTATCGTGCTGTACCTGAAGCTATTCACAGACAGCACGATTACGGGCTGGTCATCCCTTATTGTGATCCAGCTCCTGTTCAGCGGCATCGTCCTTCTGATTCTAGGGATGATCGGCGAATATATCGGCAGAATCTACGATGAAGCCAAAGACAGGCCGCTTTACATCGTGCAGAAATCATATGGAATTGAAAATAAAAGACTCTATAGAGACCAGCATATGTCATAACCTGAACCCCCTATCCTTTACGGACAGGGGTTTTTTATATTCTGTGAGATGATCAAAGCAACAGACGCTGATCATTTTATGAGACTAAGGGATTGTGAACTTGGACTGCGGTTTTAGCATGCTGCAATAAAAACGGCAAAGCCTAAAAGCAGTCGTCCTCGGCTATGCTGAATGTCAGCTGATATATTGGAGGGCTTTACAGAAACGCATGATGATAGCCGTATCGGTTATGTGTAATAGACTACTGGCACCCAGTGTAATTCCCCACGACAGTCGATTCAGAAAGGAGAAAGCTTATCACAGAAAAGTTTGACCCTGCCCAGATCATGCTCAATCCCACGGTTTTCATGTTCATACCGCTTTCTCAAATGATGCCTCAACATCTGATTAGTATAATGTCAGATGTTGAGGCAGAGTGTTTCATAGAGCGATAGGTCTTTTGTTCAATAAAAAGCCTCAGACCGCTTTTGCGGCCTGAGGCGCTATTTCTTAAGAAGTTGTTTCTTCTTTTTGGTCGAGTTTGATTTTTTTCGTCATTTCTTTGCCGTTTCTGAGGATTTTCACTTCAACGGTATCACCGATGTTTGCGTCTTTATATAAGATATTTCGCAGTTCACTGCCTGTATTGATTTCTTTGCCCTTCAGGCTGATGATAATATCCTCCGCTTTCAAACCGGCCTTTTCAGCAGGAGAGCCTGAAGCGACCTCACGGATGTATACGCCCTTATTCAGCTGGCTTCCGAATAGGCCGAGTGTGCCTTCTTGGTAGTTTTGCGGCACTTGTTCTAAATCAAGCATACTGACACCGATATACGGACGTTCAATTTGCCCCTTAGACAGCAATTCTTCAGCAATAGGTTTTACGTCGTTGCTTGGGATTGCAAATCCAATGCCCTCAACATCATCTTCACTGATTTTCATACTGTTAATGCCGACAATTTTGCCGGAAGTGCTTAACAATGGACCGCCGCTGTTACCTGGGTTAATCGCTGCGTCAGTTTGAATCACGTTAATGCTGGTTTGGCCAGCAGATGTTGACATTGAAACCGTTCGGTCCACACCGCTTACAATTCCTTGCGTTACTGTGCGGGACAGGTCTTTTCCGAGCGGATCTCCAATCGCAATGACGGTCTCGCCTGTTCTGAGATCAGATGAATCACCGAAGCTTGCCACTTTTGTTACGTGGTCATCACTGATTTGAAGGACCGCTAAATCTGTTAACGAGTCACTGCCTACCAGCTTTGCTGTCGCCTCAGTGCCGTCATATAAAGATACCTTCAGTGAAGACGCACCTTCTACGACGTGGTTATTCGTAATGATATAAGCCTTGCCGTTCTCTTTTTTGAAAATGACACCCGATCCCGATCCGCTTTCTGTACCTTCGCTGGAACCGGATGAGTCAGAGCCGAACAAAGAGCTGTTGGACTGGGCCTGAAGATTTGTAATACCGACAATCGCCGGTGAAATGTCTTCCACCATATTTGAGATTTTAGAAGAATCCTCGCTCTTGAATGCAGAAGAGCTGCTTGAGTTTGACGAGCTTTTGCCAGATTCAGAGGACGTGCTTTTAGCTGTAACCGATTGCGTTTGCTGCTGGCTGGATGATTGTTTTCCAGTGTCCTGAGAATCATGGTCGCCTAGCGGTGTAAACGTGTAAATGCCGAGAGCAAGACTGCCGCCGATCACTCCGCCAAGCAGCGGTCTGAACCATCCGAACCCTCGTTTTTTCTTCTCCTGGTCATGAATCACATTGCGGGCTGAGTAGGAGGGGCTCTGATCGTTTTCTTTCGCTAGAAAGACCTCATTCTCATTTCCTTCCGTTCTGTTTTCGTCACGATAGTTATTCATCATGTTCACTCCGTTTCTCTATTTTCACTAAATCTATTTAATTATGATAGGTTTATGACTTGAGTTTATCATAAACAAAAACTGTGGGATAAAAATGAAAGGATTATGGGAAATTGTGAAAAAGGGCTGAAAACGGTACACTCTTTATTGTATATGAAAGGACTGAGTCGATGGAACAGATTGGATTGATTGGATATGGCAGCATGGCCGATATGATCGCCAGGCAGCTGTTGAAGCATGGCCAAATCAAGGAGAATGAGCTCTTTATTGAAACAAGAACGAAAGGGGAGCGGCTTCAGGCGCTGATGTCAGATTATCCAAATGTATCGGCGGATTCGCTTGAGAACTGGGCTGAAACGTGCGGTTTGATTTTGATATGTGTCCCGCCGCTCCATGTCATTGAAACACTGCGCCGTCTGCACCCGTATGTAAACAGGAATACGCATATCGTTTCCATTGCCGCCGGTGTGCCGCTGCGTCTTTTGGAGGCTGAAACGGAGGCTGGTCTATCACGTTTCATTCCTGCCATAACGTCCGAAGCAGAAGCGGGCGTCTCGCTTGTCGTTCACAGTGAAGCACTGACAGCCGATCAAAAAGAACGTCTGAATGAACGGTTATCGGCTTTCAGCAGTGTACGGGAAATCAAAGAATCGAATTTGGATGCCGCCAGCAATTTGACGAGCTCGGCACCAGGATTCATAGCTGCAGTTTTCGAAGAACTGGCGCTGTCTGCGGTCAGAAACAGCGGCCTGTCCAAAGAAGAAGCCTTTGATTTTCTGATTCATTCGTTACACGGTACTGGCAAACTGCTGATCGAAAAGAAGATGTCTTTCGGGGAAACGCTGGAACGTGTCGCAACCAAAGGCGGAATTACTGGAGAGGGGGCTGAGGTGATCCGCGCCTCTTTGCCAGACGTTTTTGATCGGATGTTTGATAAAACCTTGAAAAAATATGAGCTGCTTGCAGAACAGGCGGAGAAACAGACATGAATCCTTGAAAGAGGGTTCTTTTTTTATCAATGAAAAGTTGTGATTTTCCCCAGTTATATTGCATTTTTCCTCTTTTTTTAATATAATTTGTTAGAATATTCATAATTTAGTAAAAAGGAGGAACGTTATGAAACTGTACATGTCAGTAGATATGGAAGGTATTTCGGGTCTTCCGGACGATACCTTTGTGGATTCCGGCAAGCGCAATTATGAACGCGGGCGGCTCATCATGACCGAAGAAGCAAACTACTGTATTGCCGAAGCGTTTAACAGCGGGTGTACAGAGGTGCTGGTCAATGACAGCCATTCGAAGATGAATAATCTGATGGTTGAAAAGCTTCACCCTGAAGCCGACTTGATTTCCGGTGACGTCAAACCATTTTCGATGGTAGAGGGGCTGGATGATACGTTTACAGGCGCTTTGTTTCTCGGTTACCATGCGAGAGCTTCGACTCCCGGTGTGATGTCACACAGCATGATTTTTGGCGTCCGGCATTTTTACATAAACGATCGGCCTGTCGGTGAGCTTGGGTTAAATGCATATGTTGCCGGTTATTATGATGTCCCGGTGTTAATGGTAGCCGGTGATGACCGTGCCGCAAAAGAAGCGGAAGAGCTCATACCGAATGTCACGACAGCCGCTGTCAAACAAACCATTTCAAGATCAGCAGTGAAGTGCTTGTCCCCCGCGAAAGCCGGCCGGCTGCTGACAGAAAAAACCGCATTTGCCCTGCAAAACAAGGACAAAGTCAAACCGCTCACACCGCCTGACAGACCCGTTTTGAGCATTGAATTTGCCAATTACGGGCAGGCAGAATGGGCAAATCTGATGCCGGGAACTGAAATGAAGCCGGGTACCACAACCGTTCAATTTCAGGCGAAGGACATGCTTGAAGCCTATCAGGCGATGCTTGTCATGACTGAGCTTGCGATGCGGACATCATTCTGCTAAAGGGGTGTTTTAGGCTTTGGTGCGATACATGATGAAGCGTTTTTGGGCAATGGCAGCTACAATTTTGGTGATTACCACCTTGACTTTTGTTCTCATGAAGGTCATTCCCGGATCTCCTTTTAACGAGGAAAGAGGCACAAATGAAGTCGTTCAAAGAAATCTCGAAGCCTACTATCACTTAGACGATCCTCTCATTTTCCAATACATCATCTACCTAAAATCCATCATTACATTCGATTTCGGACCTTCAATTAAAAAACCGTCAGACAGCGTCAATGATATGCTGGAACGCGGATTTCCCGTTTCCTTTGAGCTTGGATTGACAGCGATTGTCATTGCTGTGATCTCTGGGCTCGTGCTGGGCGTAATCGCTGCGCTCCGCCGCAATGGCTTTTTGGACTACGCCGCGATGAGTCTTGCGGTACTCGGCATCTCCATCCCGAATTTTATTCTGGCAACATTGCTTATTCAGCAGTTTGCCGTCAATCTCAACCTATTTCCCGCTGCCACATGGACGAGCCCGATCCATATGGTGCTTCCGACCGCAGCGCTTGCCGTAGGGCCAATGGCGATCATTGCCAGGCTGACACGGTCAAGCATGGTCGAAGTCCTGACACAGGATTATATCCGCACAGCAAAAGCAAAAGGGCTTTCTCCGTTCAAAATTATCGTAAAACACGCACTCAGAAATGCACTCATGCCCGTCGTTACCGTTCTGGGCACACTCGTCGCCAGTATTTTAACTGGAAGCTTTGTTATTGAAAAAATCTTTGCCATTCCCGGAATGGGAAAATATTTTGTTGAAAGCATTAATCAGAGGGACTATCCCGTGATTATGGGAACGACCGTTTTTTACAGTGTCATTCTGATCATCATGCTGTTTTTGGTCGACTTGGCCTACGGTCTCTTAGACCCGCGCATTAAACTGCATAAGAAAGGGTGAAGCGTGTGAATCTCCCTGTACAAACAGATGAACGCCAGCCAGAGCAGCATATTCAGGTGCCGGATGAGTGGTTTGTCTCGAATCAAGAAAAAAATCGAGAAGCCGATTCGGTCAAGCGGCCGAGTTTGTCATACACGCAGGATGCTTGGAGGAGGCTGAAGAAAAATAAATTAGCGATGGCGGGACTCTTTATTCTTTTATTTCTATTTGTCATGGCTGTTATCGGACCTTTTTTATCACCTCATAGTGTCGCGCACCAATCGCTGACCGAACAAAATCGTCCGCCTTCAGCCGAGCATTGGTTCGGCACCGATGAGCTCGGCCGGGATGTGTTTACCCGAACATGGTATGGAGCGAGGATTTCGCTATTTGTCGGCGTGATGGCAGCGCTGATTGATTTTGTGATCGGTGTCATTTACGGAGGCGTTGCCGGCTATAAAGGCGGCAGAACTGACGGTATCATGATGCGGGTTATCGAAGTGCTGTACGGCCTGCCGTATCTGCTTGTTGTCATTTTGCTGATGGTGCTGATGGGGCCGGGGCTGGGCACCATTATTGTCGCGCTGACTGTAACCGGATGGGTCGGCATGGCGAGAATTGTTAGAGGCCAGGTGCTTCAAATTAAACATTATGAATATGTACTCGCCTCGAAAACCTTTGGCGCGAAAACCTTTCGCATCATCCGGAAGAATCTGCTGCCGAATACAATGGGAGCGATTATCGTACAAATGACATTAACCGTACCTGCCGCCATATTCGCAGAATCCTTTTTAAGCTTTCTCGGCCTCGGCATACAGGCACCGTTTGCCAGCTGGGGTGTGATGGCGAATGACGGTCTGCCTGCGATTTTATCCGGGCATTGGTGGCGCCTGTTTTTTCCGGCCTTTTTCATCTCCTTGACGATGTATGCGTTTAATGTGCTGGGAGACGGATTGCAGGATGCGCTCGACCCTAAGCTGAGGAGGTAGTTGTATGGAAAAAGTTCTGTCAGTCAAAAATCTGCACGTTTCTTTTACGACTTACGGCGGGACGGTTCAGGCGGTCAGAGGGGTGAGCTTTGATTTGTATCAAGGTGAAACCTTTGCAATCGTCGGCGAATCCGGCTGCGGCAAAAGCGTTACCTCTCAAAGCATCATGGGTCTGCTTCCGCCCTATTCGGCGAAGGTGACAAACGGCAGCGTTCTATTTAAAAACAAAGACCTTTGCCGTCTTTCTGACAAAGACATGAGAGGCATAAGGGGAGCCGACATTTCTATGATTTTTCAAGACCCGATGACGGCGTTAAACCCGACACTGACTGTCGGAGACCAGCTTGGGGAAGCGCTCCTGCGCCACAAAAAAATGAACAAAAAGGCGGTGAGGAAAGAGGTGCTTTCCATGCTGTCATTGGTCGGCATTCCCGATCCCGAAGAGCGTCTGAAGCAGTATCCCCACCAATTCAGCGGCGGCATGAGACAGCGGATTGTCATTGCGATGGCCCTGATTTGCGAGCCTGACATCTTAATCGCAGATGAACCAACCACCGCTCTTGATGTGCCCATTCAGGCGCAGATTTTGGAGCTGTTTAAAGAGATTCAGAGAAAAACCAATGTGTCTGTCATTCTGATTACACACGATTTAGGGATCGTTGCCCAGGTTGCTGACAGAGTCGCAGTTATGTATGCCGGGAAAATGGCGGAGATCGGCACGAGAAAAGATATTTTTTATCAGCCGCAGCACCCTTATACAAAAGGGCTGCTGAGCTCTGTCCCGCGGCTGGATATGGAGGGCGCGGAGCTGATTCCGATCGACGGAACGCCGCCGGATTTATTTTCACCTCCTCCAGGCTGCCCGTTTGCCGCACGCTGTCCAAACAGGATGATCGTGTGTGACAGGGTATACCCGGGAAAGACCATCAGATCTGACACGCACACCGTCAACTGCTGGCTGCAGGATCAACGGGCCGAGCATGCGGTGCTGTCCGGAGATGCGAAGGATTGATCATGAAAAGGGGGAAGAGGATGAAACGAGTGAAAAAGCTATGGGGGATGGGTCTTGCATTAGGACTTTCGTTTGCGCTGATGGGATGTACAGCAAACGAAAAGGCCGGAAAAGAAAGCGGAAATGATAAGGCAAAAACAAGCGGAGAAAAGGTGCTGTATTTAAATAACGAAAATGAACCGACTTCGTTCGATCCGCCGATCGGTTTTAATAATGTGTCGTGGCAGCCGTTAAATAACATCATGGAGGGGCTGACGCGTCTTGGCAAAGAGAATGAGCCTGAACCAGCAATGGCGGAAAAGTGGTCTGTATCAAAAGATAAAAAAACCTACACATTTACGATTCGGGAAAATGCGAAATGGACAAACGGAGATCCGGTAACTGCCGGAGACTTTGAATACGCGTGGAAACGGATGCTTGATCCGAAAAAAGGCGCTTCATCTGCGTTTCTCGGTTATTTTATTGAAGGCGGCGAAGCGTATAACAGCGGAAAAGGGAAAAAAGACGATGTGAAGGTGACGGCAAAGGATGATCGTACCCTTGAAGTAACGCTTGAAGCACCGCAAAAATACTTTCTCAGCGTCGTGTCCAATCCGGCGTATTTTCCGGTAAACGAAAAGGTCGATAAAGAAAATCCGAAGTGGTTTGCTGAGGCGGATACATTTGTTGGGAACGGTCCGTTTAAGCTGGCGGAATGGAAGCATGATGACAGCATCACAATGGAGAAAAGCGACACGTATTGGGATCAAGATACCGTGAAGCTTGATAAGGTGAAATGGGCGATGGTCAGTGACAGAAATACAGATTACCAGATGTTTCAGTCTGGGGAACTGGATACCGCTTATGTCCCTGCTGAATTAAGTGATCAGCTGCTTGATCAGGATAACGTCAGCATTGTTGACCAAGCGGGCCTATATTTCTACCGGTTTAATGTGAACATGGAGCCGTTCCAAAATAAAAACATCAGAAAAGCCTTTGCGATGGCTGTGGATCAAAAGGAAATTGTCAAGTACGTCACGAAAAACAATGAAAAACCGGCGCGTGCCTTTGTATCGCCCGGATTTACGCAGCCTGACGGCAAGGATTTCCGTGAAGCGGGCGGAGACCTGGTCACGCCAAATGAAAGCAAAGCGAAGCAGCTGCTGGAAAAGGGCATGAAGGAAGAAAACTATGATAAGCTTCCTGCGATCAACCTTACTTACAGCACAAAGCCAGAGCATAAAAAGATTGCCGAGGCGATCCAGCAAAAATTGAAAAATACTCTTGGAGTCGATGTGAAGCTGGCCAATATGGAATGGAACGTATTTTTAGAGGATCAAAAAGCGCTGAAATTCCAATTCTCTCAAAGCTCATTTTTGCCTGACTACGCGGACCCTATCAGTTTTCTGGAAGCCTTCCAAACAGGAAATTCGATGAACCGCACAGGCTGGGCCAATAAAGAATACGATCAGCTGATCAAGCAGGCGAAACATGAAGCCGATGAAAAAACACGTTTCTCGCTTATGCATCAAGCTGAAAAGCTGCTGGTCAATGAAGCGCCGATCATTCCGGTTTATTTTTACAACCAGGTCAACCTGCAAAACGAACATGTGAAGGGAATCGTCCGGCATCCTGTCGGTTATATCGATTTAAAATGGGCTGACAAAAAGTAACGCCGGCGATTGGGAAAATACTGCTTCTTTATAGCGAAGGAGCGGTATTTTTTCTCTTTTTTGCACGTATACGTAGGGTGCAGAGCAAATGAAAGGAGTGGTTCAGTTGAATCACAAGCCAAAAGCGCTTAAAAAGGGTGATACAGTTGGAGTGATCGCGCCCGCAAGCCCGCCGGATCCAAAAAAGCTTGAAACTGCGCTTTTATTTTTAGAAGAGCTCGGTTTAAAGGTGAAATTGGGCAAGGCGCTGAAAAACCAGCACGGCTATTTAGCGGGACAGGATGATGAGAGACTGGCTGATCTCCATGAGATGTTCAGAGACGAGGAGGTAAAAGCAGTGCTGTGCGCATGCGGGGGTTTTGGGACAGGACGTATCGCCGCCGGCATTGATTTCAGCTTAATCCGCAAACATCCTAAAATCTTTTGGGGATACAGCGATATTACGTTTTTACATACTGCCATCCATCAAAACACAGGTCTTGTCACCTTCCACGGCCCGATGCTCAGTTCAGATATTGGCCTCGACGACGTTCACCCGCTGACAAAAGCGTCGTATGAGCAGCTCTTCCGAGAGACGGAATTCACCTATACAGAAGAGCTTTCTCCGCTGACCGTGCTTGTTCCCGGAAAAGCGGAAGGGGAGCTTGTCGGAGGAAATCTCTCTTTGCTGACGTCTACGCTGGGCACGCCGTTTGAAATGGATACGAGAGGGAAGCTTCTGTTTATTGAAGATATTGACGAGGAGCCTTACCAAATCGACCGGATGCTGAATCAGCTGAAAATGGCAGGGAAACTGACGGACGCAGCCGGAATTCTTGTTTGTGATTTTCATAACTGTGTCCCGGTGAAAAGAGAGAAGTCCCTCTCACTTGAGCAAGTGCTTGAAGACTATATTGTATCGGCGGGCAAGCCTGCACTGAGAGGTTTTAAAATCGGCCACTGTTCACCGAGTATCGCCGTACCGGTAGGCGCGCAAGCTGCTATGAATACAGCAGAAAAAACAGTCGTCATTGAGGCAGGCGTTTCAGAAGGGGCGCTGAAGACATGAAAATCATTCAAATAGACACAAGTCGAATCGCCGTACCGCTGACAAAACCGTTTAAAACCGCACTTCGCACTGTATATACGGCTGAATCGGTCATTGTAAGGATCACTTATGACAGCGGCGCCATCGGATGGGGGGAAGCACCTCCAACGATGGTGATTACAGGAGACAGCATGGATAGCATTGAAAGTGCGATTCACAATGTCTTGAAACCGGCACTGCTTGGAAAAAGCCTGTCTGGTTGTGGGGCCATTTTGCATGACATCCAGCATCTCCTTACAGGAAACCAGAGCGCGAAGGCGGCTGTGGAAATGGCGGTATACGACGGCTGGGCGCAGATGTGCGGACTTCCGCTTTATCAAATGCTCGGCGGATACCGGGATACGCTGGAAACAGATTATACCGTCAGTGTCAACTCACCTGAAGAGATGGCAGCGGATGCCGAGCATTATCTCAAACAAGGCTTTCAAACACTGAAAATAAAGGTCGGCAAAGATGATATCGCAACAGATATCGCCCGTATCCAAGAAATAAGAAAACGTGTCGGACCAGCCGTGAAACTTCGTTTAGACGCCAACCAGGGATGGACACCTAAGGAAGCGATAGCTGCCATTCGGAAAATGGAGGATGCAGGTCTTGGTATTGAGCTTGTCGAACAGCCTGTCCTTAAAGATGATCTCGCTGGGCTTAAAAAGGTGACAGATGCGACAGCCACGCCGATTATGGCCGATGAAAGTGTTTTTACGCCGCGTCAGGCGTTCGAAGTTCTTCAAACGCGGAGCGCAGACTTAATCAATATTAAACTGATGAAAGCGGGAGGCATCAGCGGAGCAGAGAAAATCAATGCCATGGCTGAGGCGTGCGGAGTGGAGTGCATGGTCGGCAGCATGATCGAAACGAAGCTGGGCATTACGGCCGCGGCACATTTCGCCGCAAGCCAAAAAAACATCACAAGGTTTGATTTTGACGCGCCGCTGATGCTGAAAACAGATGTCATCAAAGGCGGCATCACATACAGCGGCAGCACGATTGCGATGCCTGATAGACCGGGTCTCGGAGTCACCGGAGCTGCGCTATAGAAAGGGGAAATAAAACCATGATGCATACTGTCATCTCAGCAGTGGCCAACATTTGGACCGCGCCTGATTCGCCGCGTCCTGCTGACCAAGTGATGCTTCGTCCGACCGTAATGATCAGAGACTGGCTGGAGCGCATGACGTATGATGAGCGGCTTGGATTATGTGCAGACAATATCATCCAAACTCAGGTTCTCTTTGGTGAAAAGGTACTGGTGACGGCGGAACAGGGCGAATGGGTTTCTGTCATTGTGCCGAGCCAGCCATCCCGAAAAGATCCGCGCGGATATCCGGGCTGGATGAAAAAGAACCAGCTGAAAAAAACAAGTCCTATCCATATACAAAACGATGTCATGATTAGTAAACCGGCTGCCTTTTTGTACAAAAGTAATGGAGAAAAGGAGATCGAATTGAGCTTTTTGACGGTTCTCCCCTTCATTGCAGAAGAAAACGGATATTTTAAGGTTGCGACCGTTTTTGGGGAAAGGTTTGTGAAGCAAAGTGATGCAGTGCCTGTCCGCGAACAGAAAGGGACTGCTGAAGACATCGTTCAAACGGGGGCTTTTTTTCTCGGGCTTCCATACCTGTGGGGAGGGATCAGCGGGTTTGGGTTTGATTGCTCCGGGTTTATGTACAGTATATTTAAGGCCAATGGATACAACATCCCCCGTGATGCGGGAGATCAGGCAAAGGCGGGGGAAGATGTTCCGCTTGATGATATGAAAGCCGGTGATCTGCTGTTTTTTGCTTATGAGGAAGGAAAAGGAGCGATTCATCACGTCGGTCTGTCCGTAGGCGGTGGGAAAATGCTTCATTCTCCAAAGACAGGAAAATCAATCGAAATCCTTACATTAAAAGAAACAATTTATGAAAAAGAACGATGTGCGGTGCGCCGCTGTTTTTCAGAATAAGGAGGGAGACAAATGACGCCACTGCCTTTGTTGGAGGTCAGCCAGCTGAAAATGCATTTTGACGCAGGAAAAAAGCGGACAGTCAAAGCTGTCGACGGGGTCACCTTTCAGATTCGTGAAGGAGAAACGTTCGGGCTTGTCGGAGAGTCAGGGTGCGGGAAATCAACCTTGGGGAGGGTGCTGATGCGCCTGTATCAGCCGACAGAAGGAAGTGTGAAATACCGCGGAACGAACCTTCACGCACTAAGTGTCAAAGAGCAGTTTGCCTTCAACCGCAAGCTGCAGATGATTTTTCAGGATCCTTATGCTTCGCTTAACCCGCGCATGACCGTTCGAGACATCATTTTGGAGCCTATGGAAATTCACAACCTTTACAATACGCATAAAGCTCGGCTTCTCATCGTGGACGAGCTGCTTGAGGCAGTGGGGCTTCACCCCGATTTTGGCAGCCGTTATCCCCATGAATTCAGCGGCGGACAAAGGCAAAGAATCGGCATTGCCAGAGCACTGTCGCTGAATCCTGAATTTATCGTGGCGGACGAACCGATTTCTGCACTTGATGTTTCGGTTCAGGCGCAGGTCGTCAACCTGCTGAAGCGGCTTCAAAAAGAGAAAGGGCTCACGTTTTTATTTATCGCCCATGATCTTTCGATGGTGAAGCATATCAGTGACAGGATTGGTGTCATGTATTTAGGGCACATGATGGAAATCACAGAGAGCGGTATCCTGTATCGTGAACCGCTGCATCCCTATACAAAGGCGCTTTTATCCTCGATTCCGATTCCAGACCCTGAATTGGAGGACAAGCGCGAGCGCATCCTCTTAAAAGGGGAGCTGCCGAGCCCGGTCAATCCGCCGAGCGGCTGCGTGTTTCGGACCCGCTGTCCGGAGGCGATGCCAGAATGCGGGGAATCCCGTCCCCAGCTTCAAGAAATCGAAGCCGGCCGATTTGTCGCTTGCCATTTGTATCGAAATGCTGATACGAAAGAAAAGGTGAGATAAACCAAAAAGACTGGCCCGCTTTGCGGAGCCAGTCTTTGTTTTTATGCTTGATGTAAAAATTTCACACAAACCGGGTAAGGGACGGAAACAGTTGAAGGAAGCACTGTCAATCGGCCGGTTTCTTTGTCTCTTTCAAACAGGACAAGATTGCCTGTTTCTTCATTTGAAGCAACAAGAAACGCTTCCGTTGGATCAAGGACGAAGTCGCGAGGCCAGTTTCCTTCTGTCGAGACTCTTTCTACGAATGCCAGCTCGCCTGAATATTGATTCACTTCAAATACAGCGATACTGTCATGGCCGCGGTTTGCGACGTAAACAAAACGGCCGTCCTGTGTGACATGAATTGCGCTTCCTTGGCTGTTATCCGTAAAATCATCAGGAATGGCAGAGACGACCTGGGTTTCTCTGAATTCGCCGGCTGTCGGATTATATTCAAGCGCAATCACTTCATTGCTTAATTCTGTCATCACGTAAGCGTATTTTTCTTTCGGATGAAAAGCGATATGGCGAGGTCCTGTGCCGGGAGCGAAGGCATGGCTTCCGGATTCAGTCAATACTCCGTCTTCCATTTTATAGGTGTACAGCTTATCGATTCCTAAGTCAACCGCTACGACATAATTGTGTTCAGGTGTGAACCCCGCGTAATGTATATGCGGTTTTTCTTGCCTTTCGTGCGGCCCTTTTCCTGTGTGAGCGGCTTCTGAAGCA
Source organism: Bacillus sp. 11C (assembly GCF_055486375.1). Taxonomy (NCBI): domain Bacteria; kingdom Bacillati; phylum Bacillota; class Bacilli; order Caryophanales; family Bacillaceae; genus Bacillus; species Bacillus sp. 11C. The sequence continues at coordinate 29,345 of NZ_JBUPVZ010000007.1, read as the reverse complement.
GGTGATTGTAAGCTCCCGTCTTCCTGAATCGGAAAAGCGTGGATTTTCCCGCTGTGATAGTTGGCTGTCAATACGAATTGATTATGTTCATCGGCGTTTACGTGGCACGGCGATGGGCCGTCAATTAACTGATGATTCAGAAATGTCAATTCGCCGCTGTTTTGATCAATTTTATAAGCAGCAACTCCGCCTTGGCCATCTGCTTTTTCAATGGAATAAAGAATGGTGTTGTCTTTATTCGGCGTCACATATGTGGGGTTGCCCAGCTTAGCGGCAAGCTTTGGCTCGCTGAGTGTTTTTTTCTCAGTATCAAGCTCAAATGAATAAACCCCTTCGCTTCCGCCTTTTGTATATGTTCCGACATACCCTATGTACTTTGTCATGCGAATGCCCCCTTAAAAATGATGTCACCTCTATATTAACGTATCTTGATAAAATAAGCTGTTCAAAACTTGAAAAAGGGGAATATTGATCATTCGCCGCGCATCAGCGGCATCGTACAGCACCGGAAGGAACCGCCTGATTTAATAATTTCTGTAAGGTCGATTTCAATGATGTGATAGCCTCTATTCGATAACTGCTGATTGACATGGCGGTTGCAAGGAAGGGTAATAATCGTTTTTCTCCCGATTGAAAGGACGTTGGTACCAAGTGTAAATTGTTCATCCTCGGGCACTTCAATGAGATCATAGCGTTTTGCCAGCATTTCAACTTCCTCTGGCTCAAGGGCTTTTGGATAAATTAACGCTTCGCTTTCAGATACGATGTTAAATACGCAGTCCAAATGCAAATATTTTTCATGCAGGTGAACGGGAACGACTGTATAGTCAGGAAGCGCCTCTTCCAGCTGACCGATGGCTGACATATCCGTGCGCTGGCTGATTCCGACGTAGACGATCTCACCATCGACAATGACATCACCGCCTTCAATGCTTGTATGAAGCATGTGGGTGTAAGGAATGCCTTGAGTGTGAAAAAACTCTTTTATAATAGCTTCTTCCCCTTGGCGAATCGGTTCCGTCATGCTCGAGAGGAAGGCTTTTTCTCCGATGACAAATCCGATGTCCCGGGTAAAGACCTGCTCGGGGAGTCCGTCGCGGACAGGTAAAAGGATGACGTCGATGTTGTGTGACCTGAGTGCTTCAATAAAGCGGCTGTGCTGATCTGTAGCGGTTTTCACATGAATATTGTCATCTTCAAAATGTTTTTGTGTTTCGTTTATGACATCTTTTATCGTCATATGCTCCGGTCTGCATAAAATGACTTTCTCAAGTGCGCCGTATTCCGTTCGGCATACCGTTTTGCGCTGATGTTTCGGGATGGATACGTCCATTTGGTTCTCCTCCTGACCGTATGAAGAATACATGTATTATTCCCTCATCATGAAAATCATTAAACGTGTTGGAAAGTAAATCTGACAGACCATTTTAAATTTTAGACAAATGGCAGAGAATATTGTTTAATAGGAGAATATGAGTGTATGTAGCTAAACGATCAGACATCAAAGGGGAGAAAGATATGGAAACACCGGAAACAAGATTTTGTAAAGAGTCAAAGGTTGTAAAAACCAGCAGGGTGTTCCCGCTTGATACGAACAACCATAACACGCTGTTTGGCGGAAAATTAATGAGTTACATTGACGACATTGCTTCAATTTCCGCGGCGCGCCATTGCAGACGTGAAACAGTAACCGCTTCGATGGACTCAGTGGATTTTCTGAAGCCGATCGGCCAAAAGGAGTCTGTCTGCTTAGAGTCATATGTGACATGGGTCGGCACATCGTCCATGGAGGTGTTTGTAAAAGTCATTAAGGAGCACCTGATGACTGGCGAACGGGAACTCGCCGCGACATCCTTTTTGACATTTGTCGCATTGGATTCAAATGGCAAGCCGGTGCCTGTACCGAGAGTTGTACCGGAAACAGAAGAAGAAATCATGCTGCATAATACGGCGGTTCAGCGCGCCAATGAACGAAAAAACCGCAAAAAGCACAGCCAGGCCCTTGCAAATGCGCTCGGAACTGAAAGGCCTTGGTAAATGTTAAACCCAAGACATATGTTGTTTTGGGTTTTTTGTGCTTTGCACCTTTCTTATGGTGATCATTACAAGGGTTAGTCCGTTTTTGCTAGGGGATTCTATAAAAAAGCAACAATTGTCACGATAAATTGAAAATCTTGTGACAACTTTATTAAAGATTCATTTTAGATATATCTTTTATCTGCGAGATCTTGTATCTTAAAGATATATTTTAAATACATCTTTTGAAAGGATTGTTTATGAAATGTTAGATAATAAAACAATCGAAATCATTAAAAGCACTGTACCCGTATTACAACAGCATGGAGAAGCCATCACTGGCCGTTTTTACGATCTGATGTTCCAAGGCCATCCAGAGCTTCTGAACATTTTTAATCAAACAAACCAAAAGAAAAAAACACAGCGCACTGCCCTTGCAAATGCCGTTATTGCAGCTGCAGCAAATATTGACCAGCTCGGAAATATCATTCCGGTCGTCAAACAAATCGGCCACAAACACCGCAGTATCGGAATCAAGGCTGAACATTATCCGATCGTCGGCAAATACTTGCTGATTGCGATTAAAGATGTTCTGGGAGACGCTGCGACACCTGACATTATGCAGGCATGGGAGAAAGCGTACGGAGTAATCGCTGACGCGTTCATCGGAATTGAAAAAGAAATGTATGAGCGGGCAGAGGATCAAGCCGGCGGCTGGAAGGAGTATAAGCCATTTGTCATCGCAAAAAAAGAGCACGAAAGCAAAGAAATTACATCCTTCTATTTGAAGCCGGAAGACGGCAAGCCGTTACCTGAATTTCAAGCGGGGCAGTATATCAGCATCAAAGTGCGGATTCCTGATGCTGAATATACGCAAATCCGTCAATACAGCCTGTCTGATATGCCGAGAAAAGACTATTATCGAATCTCAGTGAAGAAAGACGGTGCCGTGTCTTCGTATTTACACGATGGACTGCATGAGGGAGATTCAATAGAGATCAGCGCACCGGCGGGGGACTTTGTTTTAGATCCTTCATCACAAAAAGATCTTGTTCTAATCAGTGCCGGAGTTGGCATAACACCAATGATCAGCATGCTGAAAACGTCTGTTTCCAAGCAGCCTGAACGGCAGATTCTTTTCATTCATGCCGCGAAAAACAGTGAATACCACGCATTGCGCCATGAGGTGGAAGAAGCGGCAAACCATGCTTCTGTCAAAACCGCATTTGTGTATCGCGAGGCGACAGAGCAAGATCGTGCAGGTGACCTTCTGTTTCATGAAGGACAGATTGATCAACAGTTCCTCAAACAACTGATTATCAATACAGATGCGGATTATTATATTTGCGGTTCACCGTCATTTATTACGGCGATGCATCAGCTTGTGTCAAAACTAGGATCAGCGCCGGAGTCAATCCATTACGAGCTGTTTGGCCCGCAATTAAGTTTGGCGCAATCCGTTTGAGCACCCCGCGAAACTCTTCTCACTAAGAGAAGAGTTTTTTTATCATGGTAGTAGTGGCAGAGAGGCGACTGTTTCTGCATCCGACGATACTGACTCCCCGCCGCCAGAGATATTCGCCTAGCCTATTTAAGGCCGGATAAAAGGGTATGATGCATAGAGGATCTGCTTCAGGGAACAATAGGCTCAATATAACGAGCGGATGGAGGTAAAGATCAGTGTTATGGATGGTATGGGCATTTTTACTGAAGCCAGTTATCGTATTTTCGATTGCGTATATTCTGTTTCGGCTTGCCGGTAAAAAAGCCGTGTCACAAATGAACAATTTTGATCTGCTTTTGACCTTCGCGATTGGTACGATTATCAGTGAACCGATTCTTACATCCAAGCTGCCAATGTCGATTTATTACGCGGGCGCTTTTTTGGTGCTTTATCTCCTGATGACCAAACTCTCCCTTTCTAATAAATGGAGATGGTTGCTTGTCGTAAGCCCGACAGTCTTAATCCGAAACGGAGATATTGATGAACAGGGATTGCGCAAAGAAAGGCTGACTGTTAATGAACTGCTCGGAAAGCTGAGGGAAAAGGGCTATGCGAATCCAGCTGATATTGATCTTGCCATCATAGAAGAAACGGGAGAAGTAAGCGTCATTCCAAAAGAGGAAGCGAGAGCGGTGCAGGTGCGGGATTTGAATATGGAAGCTGAACGGAATTTTATCCCGATTCCACTCATACTGGATGGCGAAATTCTTGACCATAATTTGAAGTACCTCCAAAAAAACCGATCCTGGCTGTTTGAGCAGCTTGAAGAAAAAGGGTACAGCCCCAAACTGCTGTCCTCGATCACACTAGGCACGATGAATGCCCATGGCGATATCTCGCTTGATTTGAATTCCTCAAATGAATCGCAGCATGATCCTTATTTATATAAACCGGGAAATAACAATTGAGATTGCTCTCTGTTTTTAACGAGAGCTTTTTCTTTTTTAAAGGGAATTTTTGTTTGGTGTCAAATGTACCTAGTTAGGGGGGAACTGGACATGAAGGACTTATCCATTAGAAACGACATGGCGCCGACGGTCAGTCTGCTGTATTCCGCAGTGGAAGAAAACAGTCTCTGTCTGGCTTCTATTGTAAGGCACATGACATACAGTGAACTATATTATAAGGGGTGCTGCCAAACAAAAAACAGCACAGCTCAGCTTTTGTGCCATATCGCAACTGTTGATATCAGATGGGTCTGGCGTATCAAGGAGAACCGAATACCGGATCATATTGAACAGACATACGGCCCGATGACAGATGAAAACGGACGGCTGCCTGAACCGGAGAATCAGCCCCGATTAGATGAACTCCTGAAAAGACATCGGCATGTCGTAAACGAGCTGAAATCGGTATGTTACACCTTAACTGAAAATGATTTGCATCAGCCGCTTTCTTACGATGGTGACACCGCGACCATACGGTGGGGCATTTGGCATATGGCGGATCATAACCGCTATCATCAAGCCCATATTGAAGCCCTCAAAAAAGAATGGAAGCAGGATATGGTGAAATATGAGCGCTAAAACGAAGCTTGTGACCGATCGAATGCGTTTGCGCTGTATGGAAGATCAGGATCAAGCCTCTTTGTTTGAGCTATTTAACGATCCTGACGTCATGAAATATTATTCCGGCTTAAAAGATAAAAGGCAAACCCGCGAGTGGATCAATTGGAACAAGAGAAATGAAAAAGGGTACGGCGTCAGTCTGTGGATCGCCGAAGATAAGCGGACAGGGGACTTTTTGGGGCAATGCGGCATTGTTCCTCAGCAGATCGAAAATCAAACCGTAATGGAAATCGGCTATATGTTTGCCCGCCGCCACTGGGGGAACGGCTATGCGCAAGAAGCGGCTAAAGCCTGCATGGATTACGGCTTCAACGAGCGGCAATTCGGCAAAATAACGGCTTTGATTGACCCTGACAATAAAGCGTCCGTACGGGTAGCGGAGAAAATAGGCATGCTGCACGATAGAACGATCAGAAAATGGAATAAACCGATCGCAGTATATGAAAGAAAATCTTCCAATTGAAAGATAGAGCTGAGTTTAGTATCATGATGTCAGGTAAAGTTTTCTAGGGTTCCGCATGTCAATGGACATGGACTGGTCCGAGAGAAAACACATACGCGTAAATAGAAGCGCGTATGCACACGGAGGGAAAAAAGCCCGGGAGAGTCAATCTCATGTGAGACGACTGTCCGGGTTTTTTTTGTTTTCGGATAATCTTAATAGATAGAAAGGAATGACTGAAATGAAATGGGGATTAGTCGTGCTTGCCGCTGTTTTCGAGGTGGTTTGGGTGGTAGGCTTAAAGCACGCTGACTCAGCCTTAACATGGAGCGGCACTGCCGCCGGCATTATAGTCAGCTTTTATCTTTTAATGAAAGCGACAAACAGTCTGCCTGTCGGAACCGTGTACGCTGTCTTTACCGGGCTCGGCACGACAGGAACAGTGCTGAGTGAAATGATACTGTTTCATGAACCGATTGGCTGGCCGAAGCTTTTGTTAATTGGCGTGCTCCTAGTCGGTGTGATCGGATTGAAGCTTGTGACACCGGATGAGACAGAGGAAAAAGGAGGCGAGGCATAATGCTGCACTGGATCAGTTTATTGTGCGCGGGCTGTTTGGAGATGGCCGGCGTGGCCCTTATGAATCAATATGCGAAAGAAAAAAGCGTGAAGTGGGTGCTGTTGATCATTGTTGGTTTTGCCGCTTCATTTTCCTTGCTGTCGTATGCAATGGAGACTATTCCAATGGGCACGGCTTACGCTGTCTGGACAGGCATTGGCACAGCCGGCGGAGCGCTTGTCGGCATCCTTTTTTACAAGGAGCCGAAAGACGCCAAACGGATCTTTTTTATCGCTTTGATTTTATGTTCAGCGGTTGGTTTAAAAATTCTGTCATAAATTGATTTTTATCAAATCTTCAGTATAATGGATAAATAGTTTAGACTTACAAAGATAAGAGGGATTATTCATGAAATCATATATGACCCAGCGGTTAAACGAATACCGTGACGGAAATGAGGATAAAGGGCGTCTTTTGGTGAGCTGTCCCGATCAGCCGGGTATCGTCTCGGCGGTTTCCGCGTTTTTATTTGAACACGGCGCCAATATTATAGAATCCAACCAATATACGACAGACCCTGAAGGTGGCCGGTTCTTCCTGAGAATCGAATTCGACTGCGCGGACATTCGCGAGAAAAAAGAAACACTGCAGGAGGCGTTTGCCTCTACAGCGGAAAACTTCGACATGACATGGAGCTTAACATTGGCAAGCGAGCTGAAGCGTGTCGCCATTTTTGTTTCAAAGGAACTTCACTGTCTGCATGAGCTGATTTGGGAATGGCAAACCGGCAACCTGATGGCGGAAATTGCTGTTGTCATCAGCAACCATGAGGATGCGAGAGAGCTGGTAGAGCGGCTGAACATTCCATTCCACTATATGAAAGCGAACAAGGACATCAGAGCGGAAGTCGAAAAGAAGCAGCTTGAGCTGCTTGAGCAATACGAGATTGACGTAATTGTTCTCGCTCGCTATATGCAGATCTTAACACCTGACTTTGTTTCGGCTCATCCGAATCGCATCATCAATATCCACCATTCGTTCCTGCCTGCTTTTATCGGTGCGAATCCGTACAAACGGGCTTACGAGCGCGGCGTGAAACTGATCGGAGCGACATCTCACTATGTCACAAATGATCTTGACGAAGGGCCGATCATTGAACAGGATATTGAGCGTGTGGACCACCGGGACAATGCGGAAGCGCTGAAAAACATCGGCAGAACAATTGAACGCAGCGTGCTTGCGCGTGCTGTGAAATGGCATTTGGAAGACCGCGTTATCGTTCATGAAAATAAAACAATCGTCTTTAACTAGACTGAAAAATGCCCGCGCTATGCGGGCATTTTTTGGTGGCGAAAACTTGACAAGAGACTTTTTTCTTTGCATAATATAAAAAAATCATTGAGCGTTGAAGAGGATTAGTAAGCAGACCTTTCTGTGACAGAGAGCAAAATGAATCGCTGAAACATTTTGCCGCATGAAACCTGCCGAACCTGCCTTGGAGTCTTAGGGGGAAAACCTAGGCGCATAACCTGGCGTTACAGGAGAGCGGAGCGTGCATAAGCACGTTCAATCAAGGTGGCACCACGGAAACCCATTTCGTCCTTATGAATCAGGATCGAATGGGTTTTTTTATTGTAAGTTGGCTGGCGAAGAGCCTCGGAGGAGAATAAATGAAAAAACAAAGAATAGTAGTGAAAATAGGAAGCAGTTCGCTCACGAATAGCAACGGAAGCATTGATGAGGCGAAAATCAGAGAGCATGTTCAGGCTATTTCCCTGTTGAAGAAAGCGGGACATGAAATGATTCTGATTACCTCGGGAGCCGTAGCGGCGGGGTTTTTCAGCCTCGGTTATCCGTCCCGCCCCGTTACCATTAAAGGAAAACAGGCGGCGGCCGCGGTCGGACAAACACTGTTAATGCAGCAATATATGAATCAATTCAAACAATACTCACTGACTCCGGGACAGATCCTTTTAACGAGAAATGATTTTTCGAAAAGAGAACGGTATCGAAACGCGTATGCAACGATTATGGAATTACTGGAGCGCGGCGTCATTCCGATTATCAATGAAAACGACTCTACATCTGTTGAAGAATTGACATTCGGGGATAATGACATGCTTTCTGCGTTAGTCAGCGGATTGATTCATGCGGACCAGCTCATGATTCTCACTGATATCAACGGTCTGTATGATGCCAATCCGAATGAAAATCCTGAGGCGAAACGATTTGATGATTTGCCTGAGATCACGCCCGAATTGCTGGGGTATGCCGGTTCAGCCGGATCAAAGGTCGGCACCGGCGGTATGAAATCAAAGCTGTTAGCCGCACAAACCGCGCTGTCTCTTGGCGTGAAAGTGTTCATTGGAACAGGCAGCGGAGAGCAAAAGCTTGCGGACATTTTGGACGGCAGGGGAGATGGCACTTATATCGGAGACAAAGAACTGTCCTCAGTTAACAACACGAGACAGTGGATTCAGTTCCACTCGCCAATAGCAGGAGAAATCGTGATTGATGCGGGTGCCGAGGAGGCGATGATCCATAACGGAAGCAGTCTGTTGCCGGCTGGCGTAGTGGGCGTAAATGGAAGTTTTCCAAAAGGGGCGGTCGTAGAAGTCCGGGGGCCGGGCGGCGTGATCGGAAAAGGCCAAACGCATTACTCCTCCGAGGAGATTGTGGCGGCCAAAGGCAAACGCAGTGATGAACTTGATTTTGAGAAAACGTTTGAGGTGATCCACAGGAATGACTGGGTCAATTTAAAAGACTAGGAGGCGGAAAAATGAGTGAAGTTTCTGTAAAAGCGAAGCTGGCAAACGAAGCAGCAGCGGAACTGATCATGAAAACAACGGCTGAAAAAAATGAGGCGCTCAGCCTCATTGCAAACGGGCTCCGACATGAAAAGGACTTTCTCTTAGCCGAAAATGCGAAAGACATTGAGAACGGAAAGAACAATGGCTTAACATCTGATATCATTGATCGCCTGACACTGGATGAGAAACGCATTCGTGATATAGCGGATGCAGTAGAGCTTTTAATTGATTTGGCAGATCCGGTCGGTGAATCACTTGAAACGATTGAAAAGGAGAACGGCCTGCTTATCGAAAAAATCCGTGTTCCGCTTGGTGTGGTCGGAATGATCTATGAAGCGAGACCGAACGTTACAGTCGACGCGGCAACCCTCTGCTTAAAAACGGGAAACGCGGTTGTCCTGCGGGGAAGCTCCTCAGCCATACACAGCAACAAAGCCCTCGTCAGTGTCATTCACAGAGCGCTTGAGCAGTCTCCGCTTCCAATTGACGCCGTACAGCTGATTGAGGATACGAGCAGAGAAACGGCAAAAGAACTCTTTACGTTAAATGATGGCTTAGACGTATTAATCCCGCGCGGAGGCAAAAAGCTGATCGATCTCGTTGTGAGAGAATCAACAGTGCCTGTGTTAGAAACCGGAGCAGGAAACTGCCACATTTTCATTGACGAGACAGCCAAACCGCAAATGGCGGAAAAGGTTGTTGTAAATGCCAAAACGCAGCGCCCTTCTGTGTGTAATGCAATTGAATCATTGCTGATTCACAAGGCGTGGGCGGAGAAGCACGGGAAAGAATTGCTTGCCCAACTGGAAAAAGCGGGAGTTGACATTCGCGGTGATGAATTTGTGTGTGAACTTCATCCTTCAAGCAAACAAGCGTCGGAAGAAGATTGGGAGACAGAATTTTTAGCGCCTGTCCTCAGCATAAAGACGATTGACAATGTCCAAGAAGCTGTGAAGCATATCCAACAATACGGCACCAATCATTCAGAAGCGATTTTAACTGAAGATGATAAGAATGCGGTTTATTTTCAAACGGCTGTCGACGCTGCTGCGGTCTATCATAATGCGTCAACCCGTTTTACCGACGGCTTTGAATTTGGCTACGGAGCTGAAATCGGCATCAGTACGCAAAAGCTACATGCAAGAGGGCCGATGGGGCTTCCTGCACTGACTTCTACTAAATACGTTATTAAAGGAACAGGGCAAATCCGCGAATAGCGGGAGCAAAGTTCAATGATAAAGCTTATCTCACACCGGGATAAGCTTTTTTTGTGCGCTGAAAAATTGACACTGTAAATTAGATTGTCTACAATTAAATTGTATAAAATATATACTTGGGGGAATGGAAAATGAGCCAGCCATTATTTACAGCTACTGTTTCAGCGGTAGGAGGAAGAGAAGGAAAGGTAATTTCATCAGACCGCGTTCTTGAGCTTGATGTCGCAATGCCGGGGACACCGAGAGCAAATAAATTAGAAAAAGCGACAAATCCGGAGCAGCTGTTTGCAGCAGGTTACGCAGCTTGCTTTGACAGCGCGCTGCAGCTGGTAGCAAGAACAGAACGAGTGAAAGTGGAAACAGAGGTTACAGCGCATGTCAGCCTGTTAAAGGATGAAGCGGATCAAGGCTACAAGCTGGGTGTGACGCTTCAGGTGAAAGGAAAAGGAATCAGTGCATCAGAATTACAGGCACTTGTGCAAAAAGCGCACGGCGTCTGCCCGTATTCAAAAGCAACTTCCGGAAATATCGATGTTACGCTTGAAGTAGCTGAATAAACGAAAAAGAGGATGCCTCATAAAAGGCATCCTCAATTTTTTTGATGAAGTGTTTCCAGCAATGTATATAGAGCGGATTTTAACAGTTTCAGTTCCTCCCCGGACTGCTTTGAGAGCCCCAGGATCGTTCCCGGAATGTCAGCCGCTTTTTCTTTTAATAACGCTCCGTCTTCTGTCAGGCTGATCAGCACGGACCGCTCATCCTCTTCAGACCTTTTTCTTGTAATCAAATCCTGCTGTTCCATTCGCTTTAGCATCGGAGTGAGCGTCCCCGAATCTAAATATAGCAGCTCACCCATTTTTTTGACAGTAAGCGTTTCGTGTTCCCATAACAATAGCAAGGCCAAATATTGAGGGTACGTCACATTCAGCTTGTCAAGCAGCGGCTTGTATTGCTTTGTCATTTCCCGCGAACTTGCATATAGCAAAAAACAAAGCTGATTCTCCAATTTCATATGGTCAAATTCATTTTCCATCTTGTTCACCAACTCTTTCCGTCATTCCATTCTATTGTATCTGAAAAATGCTACTTTTCCTATTCTCGGCAAACCTAGCATGTTTAAAAAGTTCAGAATGGGAAATATAACAACTAGATCGAAATAAGGAGGATGAGAATGATGGCACTATTTACAGCAAAAGCAACCGCTCGCGGCGGACGGGCAGGACATATTACATCAGATGACGGTGTTCTTGATTTTGATATTGTCATGCCTAATGCAAAAAAAGAAGGACAAACCGGCACAAACCCGGAACAGCTCTTTGCGGCAGGATATGCTGCGTGCTTCGGCGGCGCGCTCGAACACGTGGCCAAAGAGCAAAATATTACCATTGATTCCGAAATTGAAGGTCAGGTCAGCCTTATGAAGGATGAGAGCGACGACGGGTTTAAAATCGGCGTCACACTTGTGGTGAACACGAAAGATTTGGATCGGGACAAGGCAGAGGAGCTTGTTAATGCTGCTCATGAATTCTGTCCTTATTCAAAGGCTACGAGAGGAAATATTGAGGTAACGTTAGAATTAAAATAATGACCGGCATCCTGAGGATTCTCAGGATGTTTTTTTTATGCGGAAGCATGCGAGGCGGGCATGAACTTTTTGAAGTGTGAATACATGTAGTATAGGTGAATTCAGACTAGAGAAAAGGTGAGTACATGAAAAGACCAAAGCTGTCCGTCTGTATGATTGTGAAAAATGAAGAACGCCATATCGCCCGCTGTTTAGAGAGTGTGCAGTATATGGCTGATGAAATCATTGTGGTTGATACGGGATCAAGCGATCGGACGGAAGACATTTGCAAAAGCTTTCATGCCCAAGTGTATCATCATATATGGGAACAGAACTTTTCACAAGCGAGAAATATTAGTTTACAGCATGCCAAGGGAGAGTGGATATTGATCTTGGATGCCGACGAAGAACTAGACCCGGAAACGGGCAGCCTATTGCCTTCGCTGCTGACTGACAGCCTGCCGTCTCTCGGTTGCGTGAAGGTCGTGAATTATACAGGAAAGCAATGGGTTGAAAATGAAGCGTTTGAACAAAGGCAGATCAGGCTGATCCGGAATCAGCGAAACATAACATTTACGGGAAGTATCGGCGAGAGACCTGAGGGAGAAGAAGCAAGCAGCACTTTCTCGCTGCCATGTATCATTCACCATTACGGCTATTTAGAGCAGGAGGCACAGCAAAAGCATCAACGCAACATAAGTTTATTAAATGCAGAATTGCTGACATCCTCTGCTGAGCCGTCTCTCATTTGTCAGAAAGCAGCTGAGTATGACAGAGGAAACAAAACTGATAAAGCCTTCCGGCAGGCAATGGATTGTATCAATGAATGTAAAAGAAAAAAACAAATTCCGCCGCCAGCTAGCTATTATGTAAAGGTTAAATTATTAATTGAAGCAGAACGGTACGAAGAAGCGGAACAGGATATCCATGAAGCGCTGGGGCATTATCCGGATTACTGCACCCTTCACTATTATAAAGGAATCATTATGTACCAGCTTAAAAAAGTCAGAGAAGCGATCACAGCGTTTGAGGCTTGCCTGCAAACCGGTAGTGAACATCATCTGTACGTACAGGTGAGGGGAGCAGCCGATTTTAGATCAAGCTGCTGGCTCGGTGTCTGCCATGCTGAATTGCGTCAGCATATGACTGCTGTTTTGTATTTGCAAAAAGCGCTGAAAGCAAACCCGAAGTGCGCACGGGCGCAGCGGCTTCTCAGCGAATTAACCAAGGATCAGGCCGCACATGCCTGATCCTTTAATATTCTTTTTTATTGTCAAAAGCAAGCCATGCCTGAAACGGGGATAAATGCTCCGTCAGAGTCACTTGATAACAGGGGATTGTTCTTTCTTCAGCAGGTTTATGAATTTCTTTATAAATGAATGAATCATCAAATCCAGCTTCGGCGGCGTCTGTATGCTCCGCTGCATAGAAAACGGCTTTCGGCCGGGCCCAGTAGATGGCGCCCAAGCACATGGGGCATGGCTCGCAGCTCGTATACAAAATGCAGTCATCAAGCTGGTATGTTCCAAGCGCCTTGCAGGCGTTTCGAATAGCCGTCACTTCCGCGTGGGCAGTCGGATCATTGCTTGTTGTGACGTTGTTCTGCCCCTTGGCAATAATGGCTCCGTCTTTCACAATAACAGCACCGAAAGGCCCGCCAATTCCTGCGTTCACTCCTTCGCGAGCAAGGTCGACAGCCCGTTTTAAGAACGTTTCATGATTCATCCTAAACCCTCCTGTCAATTGAGTGTTATCAGTATAGCCGAAAAGAAGTCAAAAGAACATTCTCAAAAATGTGCAAAATAAACAAAATATTTGGGGGATTTGCTAAGATAAGAGGAGAAAAGTGGAGGGGTGATCATGCTGCATTTATATATTGCCAGGCACGGACAGACTCAATGGAATGTGGAAAAACGGATGCAGGGCTGGCTGGATTCTGATTTAACAGAACTTGGTCTCTACAACGCCCGTGCTCTTGGGGAGCGTCTGAAGGATATTGAATTGAATCAGGTATACATCAGCCCGAGCAAACGGACAGAAGAGACGGCAAAAACTATACTGGGATCGCGTCGGCCCCCGTTGGTTAAAGATCATATGTTCAGAGAAATGTCACTAGGCTCATGGGAAGGAAAAAAACAAGAGGATATTGAAAGAAGCGAACCTGATCTTTTTCATGCTTATTTACATCATCCCGAAGCTTATCGCCAGCCGGGATGTGAAACATTCTTTGATCTTGAAAGCCGGGTAAGGCTTGCTCTCCAAACGATTTTAGACAGTCATTCTGCCGGTAATGTTCTTTTGGTTACCCATTCTGTTTTTATATTAATGCTGTTAAATATCATTAAGAGAAGACGCATTAATGACATATGGAATTCTGCTTACATACATGATACATCATTGAGTCTTGTGGAATTTGATAAAAATGGAGCAGCCAAAATAGTAGTAGAAGGGGATGGGAAGCATCGGAAACCGATTTCCGCTTTCTAATAGAAAAAACCATCTGCCAAAGGCAGATGGTTTCTATCTTACTTATACAAGCTGTGTTTGTTTAGCTCTTGCCTGCTTCGCTGCCTCAACCATATTTTTCAAGGCTGCGACCGTTTCTTCCTGTTGTCTTGTTTTCAATCCGCAGTCTGGATTTACCCAGAAGCGGTCAGTCGGACAGACGGCAAGCGCATCCACGATAATGTCGTACATTTCTTCAATTGACGGCACCCGAGGGCTGTGAATGTCATATACACCAAGGCCGAGCCCTTTCAAATACGGATGGTTTTTTAAGTAATCTAAAAATCCTCCGTGGCTTCTGCTGTGTTCGATTGTAATCACATCGGCATCAAGATCATTGATCGTATCGACGATGTCTTCGAAGTTGCTGTAGCACATATGTGTATGAATTTGCGTCTCGTTTTTCACGGAAGAAGTGGTTAATCTGAATGCTTCAGCCGCCCAAGTCAAATACTCATCCCAATCGCGGGTTTTCAATGGAAGGCCTTCTCGCAGCGATGGCTCATCGACTTGAATGATTTGAATGCCTGCGTCCTCAAGCGCTTTTACTTCTTTGCGAAGGGCGAGCCCGATTTGGAAGGCGATATCTTTTCTCGAAATGTCGTTTCGAGGGAAAGACCAGTTCAAGATTGTAACTGGGCCGGTCAGCATTCCTTTCACATGCTTGGATGTCAATGACTGTGCATATAACGTGTCTTTCACTGTCATCGGTTCAATAAATTCAACATCTCCGTAAATGACTGGCGGGCGGACACAGCGTGAGCCGTATGATTGAACCCATGCGTATTTTGTGAAGGCAAAGCCGGCCAGCTTCTCACCGAAGTATTCGACCATGTCTGTCCGTTCAAATTCACCGTGAACAAGGACATCAAGTTCCAATTCTTCCTGAATATCAATCCATCGTTTTGTTTCTGCATTGATAAAGTTTTGATACTGTTCATCAGACCACTCATTTTTCCGCCATTTTTGGCGTGCGCTCCGCACTTCAGCAGACTGCGGGAAGCTTCCGATCGTAGTCGTCGGCAAAAGCGGAAGGCCAAGAGATTCATTTTGCAGGGCTAAACGTTCTTCAAACGGAATCGGGCGTTTGAAGTCTTTATCGGTTAATTGCTCAAGCTCTTTCTTCTGTTCGGAATTCGCGCCTGTTGCAAACTGTTTGAGCGCCTGAATATCCGTTTTAGCCTGCTGAATGTGTTCGCTGATCGCCGCTTTTCCTGATACTAAGCCTTCTTTCAAAGCTGTCAGCTCAGCTAGTTTTTCTTTTGCGTATGATAATCCGTTCAGCAGATCCTTTTCCAAATGCTCGTCAGGGTGCTTCGCTACCGGAACGTGCAGCAGGCTGCTGGAAGGCTGAATCCACAGTTCATCCACTTTTGCAATGCTGAGAATATCAAGAACGGCATCGAGACGTTCTTCGAGATCCGCTTTCCAAATGTTGCGTCCGTCGATAACGCCAGCTGCCAGCACTTTGTCTGCTGGAAAGCCGTGTGTTTTCAGCTGTTCCAGGTTTCTGCCTTTATCGTGAACGAAATCAAGGCCAATTCCCTGTACTGGGTAAGAGATCAGCTCTTCGTAAGCATCAACAGAATCAAAATACGTTTGCAACAGCACATTCAAGGATGAAAGTTCACTTGTGATGTTTTCGAATAATTCTTTTGCACCGCGGACATCTTCGCTAGAGGCTGTAACAAGCGCCGGCTCATCGATTTGAACCCATTGTACGCCTTCTTCTTCAAGTTCTTTCAAAAGCTGTACATATAACGGCACAAGACGTTTTTGGATCGCTTTTGCTTCAGACGGTTCATAGCCTTTAGCAAGCGTAACGAACGTATAAGGGCCGACAATCACAGGTTTTGTTTCAACGCCGTATTCCTGTTTGATCCGGCGGTAGTCTGTGAGCTGTTTGTTTCTTGTCAGGCGGAATTCAATGCTTTCGTCATATTCAGGAACGATGTAATGGTAATTTGTATTAAACCATTTTGTCATTTCACTAGATACGGCGTCTTTTATTCCGCGGGCGATAGCGAAGTATGTATCGGTAGCGTCAGTCAAATGTCTGAATCGTTTCGGAATCCAGTTGAAGCTGATTGCTGTGTCGAGTACATGGTCATACTGTGTGAAATCAGAAACAGGCACAACATCAATCTGCTGGTCGATTTGTGTTTTTACTGCGGATAAAAAGAGGTCGTCGATTTGCTTTAAAAACGTATCTTTATCAGTGCTGCCTTTCCAATACGCTTCAAGCGCTTTTTTCCATTCTCTGTTCAGTCCGATTCTTGGAAATCCTAAATTCGATGTTTTGATGGTTGTCATTGTTTCTCCTCCTTTATATGTAAAACACTCTCGTTAACCCGCGGATACAGGCTGCTAAGAGGTTTTCTCACAACAAAAAGCCTCTTTCCCATGAGAGAAAGAGGCTTTTCTGCGTAAAACACTGCCTCTCTCATCTCTCAGACACAATCTGATGGAATTAGCACCGTGCCTTATGAGACAGCAGTCTCGGCGCGAAAAGCAGTGCGCCCCATTTCACAATGGAATTACGGTCGGTTGCTGTTGGGGTCAAAAGGCCAATCCCTCGCCCAACTCTCGATAAGAGAAAATGTTATTAATTTTTTGAAAAGTTAAATCATTTGTTGGTAATCTTAACAGTAATTCAAATTTGTTGTCAACATAGAATTTGAAATTTTATTTACTCTATGTGGTTTATGTTATATAAGAAAAATAATTTTATAGGGTCATCAAATGTGATTGCGCTGCTCTTTCTGCCAGCTCATCAGGAGCGGTTAAATACAGGAATCCATTACCTGCCAGCGTTTTTGCAATATCGAGAGGGAGTGTTCTGCGGACCAGCTGTGCATAAACTTCAGTTTCAGAAAGCTTTCGTTGAAATGATTCTTCTTCATAGCTTTTGATTAAAGCAAGCGCTCCGCTGACATGAGGGGCAGCCATTGAAGTGCCGGTAAGCTTACCGTACTTCTTGTTAGGAAGGGTGGACACTATATTTTCTCCCGGTGCCACAAGATCAATCTCTTTATTGGCGTTAGAAAATTCTGATAATTCACGCGCTACGGAAACAGATCCAACCGCGATCACTTCATTATAAGCCGCAGGGTAGGAAAGCTCTTCTGTTCGTTCGTTTCCGTCACCTTCATTTCCCGCTGCGCAAACGACAAGCACTCCGTTTTTGACGGCGTTTTTCACCGCTTCTTCAAGCTCCGGCACATCGTTCGGTCCGCCAAGGGACATCGAGATGATATCGGCTTTCTGTTCCACAGCGTAGTTAATGCCGTTAATAATCCATTCATATTGGCCGCTGCCGTTTGCACCGCCAAGAACTTTCACAATCAATAGGCTTGCCTCAGGCGCGACCCCGGCAATGCCGCCGTTTGAATCGTTAGCTGCAATCGTTCCGGCGACGTGTGTGCCGTGTCCGTTGTAATCGGAAATCGCATCTTCCTTGCCGCCGTCATCATCCGTGAAGTTCTTTCCGCCGATGACTTGATTTTTTAAATCAGGGTGGCTTATGTCGCAGCCCGTGTCCAATACAGCAATTTTCACATTTTTTCCTTTTACCCCTTTTGCCCATATTTCTGGCGCCTTAATCACTTTAATGCCTTCAGGAAGCTCGTTTACATCCATGATCTGCTCATTCGTCACATACGGGATCAAGCGGATTTCACCATTCATAAAAAAGCCCTCCTTTTTTATGCTTGCAAGTGGATACAAGGATGTTGCTTCACATTATATGAAAAAAGCAACCGCTCGGACAGAGCCATTTGAAGCATTTTGAAAAAATAGGATACAACCCAAAGAATTAGTAATTTTCAAAATATTGGATGGCTTCAGCTTGTATGACTGGGATTCAGCGGTCAGTCAAGTTATAATAGTGTTTGGGGAAAGGAGTAGTGTGATGAAACTGAATGAAAAATTATATGCATTTTTTTCAGAGTATGTGGAACAAATGGCTGATGAATGGATTGAAACGATGGAAGAAAGCGATCCGAATTCGATTTATGCCTTACATAATGCATCTGTAACGGAAGAATTGAAAGAACAGGACAGAGAATTTTACCGGCATCTGAATGACATGTATGTTTTACCGGAAAAACAATTTCTCGAAGAATTTCGAGTGTGGGTCATTGAGCTGACGAACGATCAAAAGCATCTCGACACTCCGGTTCAGTATGTGATTCGGGAGTTTATGAGAAACCGGAGATTATATACGAAGTATTTTGAGAAGTTCGCAGAAGAAAATGAGTCGGCGTTTGAACCGGGAGAGAAACAAAAATGGGCCGATTTGATTGTAAAAGTTTTTGATTTTACCATTTATACATTCGTCGATCACGCTGAAGCAAATGCCAAACAGCAATTAAACGCCCAGAGAGAAATGATATTGGAATTAAGCTCGCCTATCATTACCCTGAGCAAATCAACAGCTCTGCTGCCGCTTGTCGGTGACATTGACACTGAACGTGCAAAGTTTATTCTGGAAAACACGCTTCATGCTTGTGCAAAAAGACGCGTGGAGCATCTGTTAATCGATCTATCAGGTGTGGTGGTGGTTGATACGATGGTGGCGCACCAAATCTTTAAATTGATTGAGGCGCTCACTTTAATCGGTGTCAGGTCAACCCTGTCAGGAATCAGGCCTGAAATCGCGCAAACCGCTGTACAGCTGGGGATTGATTTTTCGAATATTACAATTAAAACCAATCTTGCCCAGGCATTAAACTATCATCAATAAGAAAAAAATCCGCTATCAACCGATAGCGGATTTTTATGAGGCAAAACATAGGGATACGAGTAAAGATCCTGCGAATAACAAGAGAACGAGGCAAAAGAACAGCCAATCGCGGCGGTTTACGGTCAGTGTCCGGTAATATGTCCGGTTTCTGCTTCCTGTAAAACCTTTTGATTCCATCGCAAGCGCTGTCCGTTCCGCTTTTCTGATGGCGCTGGCCAACAGCGGGATGGTATACCGCTTTAGCGCGCTGATTTTCTCAATGAAGCCGCTCTCTGCCGCTCCTCCTCTGATTTTATGAGCCTGCTGGATCAGCTGGATTTCATCCTTTAACAGCGGAAGAAAACGAAAGCCTGCAATGACCCCGTATGCGAGCTTTGGTGAGAGCTTGCATTGCTGGACAAGGCTCAGCATAAATAAAATGGGATCGGTCGTAAAGACAAACATCATCGATAACGCGGAAAAGCACAAAATACGAAACCCGAGAGAAATGCCGACAGAGACATTATCGCTGTTGATTGAGATAGGGCCTGCTTGAAACAAGAAATTATCCGGAGTTGTCGGGACCTTGCCAAAAACAGCGGCTGTCCATACGCATCCGAATGCCAAAATCAAAAACGGAATCGTAAACAAAAACCATTTTTTTAAAGGGATTCTGGCCGCCAATAGGACACCGGCAACGATGATGATATAAAAACACACAGGAGTGTAAGGATTGTAAATAAACGACAGCATGACGACACACAAAAAAACCGCCGCGGCTTTCACTGTCGGATTAATGAGATGTAACGGCTGCTTCATCACGCACCTCCTCTTGGTAGGCCATCCATTCATATAGAAGGGGGAGGGTGAGCTTTGCTTTTTGGACAAGCCCTTTTTCCTGAGAAAATAACTGCGCTGGAGATCCGTCAAAAGCTAGATTCGTATCATGGAGAACAAGCACGCTGTCGGCATACGAAGAGACAAGCTCCATATCGTGCGTAATCATAAGGACAGCGGTTCCTTCTTCCTTAATACGCCGAATCATATCCATGCATTCAGCCGCCGTATGGGCGTCCTGGCCAAAGGTTGGTTCGTCTAATAATAAAACCTTTACATCATGCATGAGCATAGTAGCGACACTCAGGCGCCGTTTTTGTCCTTGGCTGATCGCAAACGGATGATGATCAGCCAAATGCGCAAGACTGAAACGATCCAGCAGATGGTGCGCTTTTTCCTTAGTTTCAGCATTTACTTTTTGACCGAACATCAGCTCGTCATACACCGTATTGGTGACGAACTGATGCTCCGGGTTTTGAAAAACAAATCCCAAACGTTTTCGCAGTTCTTTTTCTTTATATGAATGCAGCGGCTGATCATATAGAAGAATCTTGCCGCTTTGCGGCTTCATAAGACGTGCGAGAACAGATAAAAGCGTCGATTTACCAGTGCCGTTAGGGCCGACAAGCGCCGTCAAAGAGCCTTCGTGCAATGAAAAGCTAAGGTCTTTGAAAATCGTCTGATGTCCTCTTGCGAATGAAAGGCCGCTGACTTCCAGCACACTCTTCCCAGAAGGAGTTTCTTTCTTTTCTGCATACTCGGCAGGAAAAGGCTTTTTGAACAGCGTTTCCTTTGATAAAGTAAACGGCATACTGCATTTTTTCTGCAGATCAGATACTTTTGGAATCGCGATGCCCATTTGCTTTAGGGTTGCCGCTTCGTACTGAAATAGATCTTGCGTTCGGCCATCCAGCGCTTTTTTTCCTGCTTTGTCCAGCACGATCGTTCTTTCAACCCAAGGCGTCCAGTCATCAAGCTGATGCTCAATGACAAGGAGGCTGAAGCCTTTATCACGCTGAAGATCTTTCATCATGTGAACGAACTCCCGCGCTGAATAAGGATCTAGAAGAGAAGTCGGCTCGTCTAACATAATGAGCTCGGGTTCCATGGCCAGTATACAGGCAAGAGCAACTTTCTGTTTTTGTCCCCCTGACAAAGTGGATATTGTTTTTTCTTTTAAATGAGCAATACGTAATTTTTCTAAAACGGCATCGATCTTCTCCGTCATCTCTTCTTTCGGAATCTGCAGATTTTCCAGCCCGAAAGCGATTTCGTCCTCCACCGTCAGCATGCAAAACTGCTGATCGGGGTCCTGAAAGACGACCCCGGCATACTGGGCTACCGTTTCGGAGGCTCCAGGGTCTGTGACCGGCTTTTCAAGTAAAAATACATGCCCCGACTGTGTGCCGTCACAAGCCTCCGGGTAGAGACCGTTTAAACAAAGGGCGAGCGAGCTTTTTCCGCATCCGCTCGGTCCTAGCAATAAAGCGCATTCTCCTTTTTGAAGCTCAAACGAAATATTTTGAAAAACCGGGTTCGCGTCTTCTTCATAAGAGAAGCTGAGCCTGTCAACCGTGAGAAGCTTATCAAAGGCTTGCATGTTCTGATACCCGTTTCCGTTTCTTTTTCAGTTCCTTTCCGAGTGCCATTCCGTTTAGCACGCCCGTATAAGCGAGAGAGTCGCTGACAGCCTTCCCGAGAAGTCCCGCAAGAAGTGCGCCGGAAGCAAGACGGATTATAAACAAAATGAGAAGATAACCTGGTGAATAGGCAATATAGCCAGAAACAAATAGATTATAGATAAAGCTGGCTACTGAAGATCCCATTCCTGCCAGCATAAGTACAGGCAGAGAATATGCTTTCCAGCGCGTCGCGAGAAATACAGCTTCAGCCCCGAGACCTTGAACGATGCCGACGACGATGACCATCGGGCCAGATGGATTTCCCAGCAGGCATTCAACGAGAGCGGCTATGACTTCAGAAACTAGCGCTGCTCCGGGTTTTCGAATAATGTACGCGGCGATGATGGAAACGATAAACCAAATACCGAAAATAGGTTCATAAGCGATTGGACCGAACATACCTGCAAGTACGTTTCCAAAATGCGTAAATAATAAATAAACCACGGCAAAAACAATACTGATAACGGACATAATGACAATTTCTTTTACTTTCCAGCTTTTCATTTTATCCCTGCTTTCTGTTTTTTCTAGATGGACTGTTAGCCTAAACATTCACAGTCATGGTTACGTGCTTTGTTTGCTTTCCAGCCATACGGAAAACGGCTTCCAATGTCCTGAATACGTCATGCGCATCCCCGTCAAGCTCACTCGCGTAATGGACACCTTGTACGAAGGTGCCTTCTGCTTTCGCAATGTCGACAGCTTCCATGATCAAGCCCATATAATCGGGCTCATTCATCGGATAAAGGGCAAATTGGCACGGCGCTTCCGCGTTCAGGCTCCGGACAGCATCTTCATTGACACGATTATCGTCTGCGGAAAGATATGTATCTCCTTGTGTGTCGCCCGGGCATCCGATGGAAAACGTGCCGTTCATGACGATGTGTTTTTCGCTGTTTGCCGCGTTAAGATAAATGGCTTTGGCTGCATCGAATACATGATCAGCCGATCCTCGTAAGATTGTGCTGATATGGTCGGTTTTCGTCCAAACCTTAGATGTGTCGGTTTTTTTCAGTGCAGACTTGATCACATTGATAAAATCATCTGTCATCGGATATAAAGAGAACCGAAAACCGGCGATTCTGCTTGTACCGCATATTTGCTGCATTTCTTTCACCTCTTGTTTTTTGGTAAAATAAAAAACTGCATATTCTAAGGGAATATGCAGTAAGAGATCGATTAAGCGCACAAAAAATACACCATTCGGTCAACCTGCACTTCCCCACGCTGGTATTATCCAGATCGGGTCATAAGGGATCAAAGCGCGTTACTCTCGCGCTTTATCTCAGCCAAAACAGCACCCCTAGTGCTTTCCGTATACAATTTTTTATGTTGACATCATAATAGATGATAAGAATCATTTTGTAAACCAAGAAATCATTTTTTTCATATCGAGTCAGGAGAGGGATGATCGGATTTGGAAAAAGGACACATATTAATTGTGGAAGATGAAGAAAAAATCGCCAGAGTGCTTCAGCTTGAATTGGAGTATGAAGGTTACAGCGTTACCATGAAACACAATGGTACGGAAGGGCTGAATGCGGCAGCGGAAGGCGGGTATACCTTGGTGCTTCTTGATGTTATGCTTCCGGGACTTAGCGGCCTGGAGGTGCTGCGCCGCTTGAGAAAAACGGATTCGCAAACACCGGTCATTTTATTAACGGCGCGCGACAGTGTGCCTGATAAGGTAACTGGACTGGACATCGGTGCCAATGACTATGTCACAAAGCCGTTTGAAATTGAAGAATTACTTGCCAGAATCAGGGCGGCACTGCGCCAAAAAGGGACAAAAACAAAAGATATTGACACCTTTCTTACTTATGACGACTTACGGGTGAATGAAAAAACACGTGAAGTGAGACGCGGAGACAAAGAGGTGGAATTAACGCCGCGGGAATTTGATTTGCTCGTCTATATGCTGAAGCATCCGCAGCAAGTGCTGACACGGGAGCAGATTTTAAGCTCAGTATGGGGATTTGATTATATTGGTGATACAAATGTCGTGGACGTCTACATCAGATACATCAGAAAAAAGTTGGATTATCCTTACGAAAAACAGCTGATCCATACGATTCGCGGGGTTGGCTATGCCATTAAGGGGTAAAAAATGAAGCTAAAGACCAAGATTCATCTATACACATCACTATCGCTGTTACTGTTATTAATTCTGGTCCATACCGCGGTCTATCTCATTTTTTCATCCGCCCTGACATCAAAGGATGCGGCCCGGCTTGCAGATGAGACCAGTAACATCGCCGAAGCACTGCATGCTGCTGAAACAGAAGGAGTGGCTTTGCAGGACATGCTGCAGGCCTATCTTCCGGCAAACGGCATGGTCCGTGTTGTGAATGGAGATCAAAAAGCCGTTATGACGATGACAAAAGAAAAAGCGTATAAAGATTTCCCTCTCGCTTTTCATAGCGGTGAAACTGCAGATGTAAGGAAACATGACGGCAAACTGTTTGCTGAAGCTGCTGTTCCGGTTATTTGGACCGATGGGCAAGTGGTATCTCTTCAGCTGGTTGAAAGGCTGGAGAACACAGAAGAGAGTCTGTTTCTGCTGAAAATCATCTTAATCGCTGCGAGTGCTGCTGTCTGTATCGCTTCTTTTTTTGCGGGAAGCTTGCTCGCCCGCCGGATCATCAATCCAATCAGGCGATTAATGATGACGATGAAAGACATACAGCGGGAGAAAGCATTCAAAACGATTTCCTTGGAAGGACAGTCCCACGACGAGTTATATCAGATGGGGCTGACGTTTAATGAGATGGCGATGATGCTGAAAGATCATTACGATAAACAGCAGCAATTCGTTCAAGATGCTTCACACGAATTGAAAACCCCGCTCACGATTATAGAAAGCTACAGCAGCCTGATGAAGCGATGGGGGGCAAAAAAGCCGGAAGTGCTTGAGGAATCGATAGAAGCCATTTATTCAGAAGCGCTGCATATGAAAAAACTGACCAATCAGCTTCTGACGTTGGCCAAAAGCCACGAAGGCATTGAGCTTGATCTGAAAACAATCGATCTGGTTGAAGTGTCGCGCACTGTCATGCAAACGCTCCAGCCTGTCTATCAGCGTGACATTTTTCTTGAAACAGATAAGGAGAGCCTGTTTGTAATAGCTGATGAAGAACGCATCAAGCAGCTGCTGACCATTTTGCTCGATAATGCCATTAAATATAGTGAAAAAGCCATTGTGATGACAGCCAAAACGAGGAATGGGCTGCCGTTTCTGTCAGTAAGGGATGAAGGCATCGGAATACCTGAGGAGCATATCCCGCACCTGTTCGAACGGTTCTACCGAGCGGATGAGGCACGAAACAGAAAAACAGGCGGAACGGGTTTAGGCCTTTCCATTGCCAAGCAAATCGCCGATGAGCACGGCCTTGAGCTGTCTGTAAAAAGTACGCCGGAACAAGGAACAGCTGTCACCATGGAATTCAGAGAACAGAATGGGGGAGGCTGATGAACAAAACAATCAAAGCAATTTCTGCTGCAGCGGCGGTTTTAGCCATCATCATCTGTGCGGTTCTTATCATTCGGCAAACCCATGAAGATGTAATGTCAAAGAAGGCTGTCGTAAAAAAAGTCGAAGCCTCTTATGAAGGCGAAATCACGAATGTAACACAATCAAAGGATAAAAAAACATATGATATGACCCTTGAAAATCCAAAGGGAACTTATTTTATAAAAGCTGATGCAAAATCGGCAGACATTCTTTCGATGAACAGAGTTAAAGAGATGAATCCATCTGTCATGACAGAAAAAGAAGCCGAGCAACTCGCACTTGAGCGGGTCCCGGGAACCGTCAAAAAACAAACACATCAGAATCGTGTTGCCACATATACCATTCAAAAAAAAGACGGAAAAACATACGAAGTGAAGGTAGACATGCAGGAAAAAGCAGTTGTGTCTGCTGACCAAATCAGCAGTAAAGACCAACCCAAAACACCGATTACGGAAAACGAAGCGAAAACCATTGCAGAGAGAGAAACGGGCGGGACGGCGGATGACGCAGATCTCGAAGAAAGTGGGGGCACTCTCATCTTTGAAGTGGATGTTGATCTTCCGGATGATAAAGAAGCGACAGTGAAAATCAATGCCTACACCGGAAAAGTTGCGAACATTGTGTATGAAGACTGACGTTTTCTCATCAAATTCTCATCTTTCTTTCGTTTTCCTTTCATGTTAAGTATGTAAACTGTACTCATACACATACAAAGGAGGAATCACATATGCTTAAGAAACGATGGATGGTTGGTCTTTTAGCAGGATGTTTAGCGGCTGGCGGATTCAGCTACAACGCGTTTGCGAAAGAAAACAATGATAACACACAGACTGCCGCTTCCGAGACTGGTGCACTCACTGAACAGGAAGCACAATCAATTGCCAAAACGGTTGTTGACGGCACAGTGGAAGACATCGACAGAGATATTTACAACGGTAAAGAAGTCTATGAAGTAGAG
This sequence comes from Bacillus sp. 11C, assembly GCF_055486375.1. Taxonomy (NCBI): domain Bacteria; kingdom Bacillati; phylum Bacillota; class Bacilli; order Caryophanales; family Bacillaceae; genus Bacillus; species Bacillus sp. 11C. The sequence continues at coordinate 3,449 of NZ_JBUPVZ010000007.1, read as the reverse complement.
ATCGAAAAAGACGGTGAAGACTACGACGTTTATGTAGATATTAAGACAAGACAAGCGCTTAATGACCCGTTAAAGGAGAAAGCAGAACAAGTCGCTATAACAAAAGAAGAAGCTGAAGAAATGGCCTTAAAGCAAACCAACGGAACCGTAACAGAAAGCAAGCTTGATGTAGACGACGGCGCTTACATCTACGAAATTGAGATCCAAACGAAACAAGGCACTGAGGCGGAATTTGACATCTCCGCAAAGGATGGCCGTATCATCAAGCAGGAGATAGACGACTAATCAAAACCCCCGCAGCAGCGGGGGGTTTTTTCATGATAAGAAGCCTTCGTTTGGACAATCTAAATAGAAAAGGAGGCGAAACACATGGAAAAGAAAGAGGAGCAATACATCAATCAGGCTGAATATGTCCCTCATCCGACAAAAGAAGGAGAATATGCTTTATTTCTTCATGAAACATATCATTTGCTCTCGGAAGATGATGAAACGCAAACAACAGAATAAGGGCTTAGGCCCTTGTTTTGTTCCGTTATTGTGATGAAAGCGCATTAATTACTTTTTTGAGTTGACACAGCTTGTTTTTTTCTGTAATCTCAGTGTGTCAATTCAATTATGAACTTCGTTAGGTGAGGCTCCTGTATGGAGATACGCTGCTGCCCAAAAATGTCCAAAGACGCCAATGGGTCAACAGAAATCATCGACATAAGGTGATTTTTAATGCAGCTGGATGATTGCTCCTATGCCATACAGTGCTAAAGCTCTACGATTGAAGGCGCCCGCACGCTTTTTTTTGCCGTGTTTCTTTCTCCTTCAATCCCGAAGGCTTTTTTTATGCCTTTAAAACGAATCTTATCAAAGGAGGTGCGGAGTATGGATTCTCCCCATTCGAGTCAATCTGAAGAAGTACCCATATACTATGACAGCAAGACAATTGATTACACGGTGAGGAGACGTGCCGCACCTTCAGGCGAGGCCGGCACGTCTCCGTAGAGGAGGTACGAGTCCTTATGGTTCAAAACATGACCTATGACGAACTCATTTTACGCATCATTATTTTATTGCGAGACGGGAAGATTAAGGATTTCAGAAGCGTTATTGATGAGCTTCAGCCCTATGATATGGCATTTATTTTCAAAGAAATGCCGGAAAAACACCGCGCCCGCTATTTATCTTATTTAACTGTAGATGATATCACGGATATGATCGGGGAGCTGGAGCGCGAATTTCAGCTTGCCGTCTTAAATAAAGTCGGAAAAACAAAAGCAACACTTGCGATGAACAAAATGGACAACGATGACCTCGCGCAATTGCTTGAAGAAATGGATGAAGAACTGAAGGAACAGCTTTTGTCCAGCATGGAAGCGTCAGAGTCAAAAGCTGTACAGCTTTTGATGAACTATCCGGCCGACTCAGCGGGACGCATGATGACAAACCGGTTTGTGTGGATTCCTCAGCATTACACGGTAAAAGACGCGGTCGTCAAATTAAAAAGCTTTGCTGAAATAGCTGAATCGATCAACTACTTATATGTCATCAATGAAAGCAAACAGCTGGTGGGCGTGTTATCCTACCGTGATTTGATTTTGGGCGAACCTGAAGAAAAGGTGCAGGATTTAATGTTTACCCGCGTCATATCAGCAGACGCTCTTCAGGATCAGGAAGAAGTTGCCCGTCTGATTGAACGTTACGATTTCTTGGCGATCCCGGTTGTGGAAGAAAACAATGTTCTTGTCGGCATTGTAACAGTCGATGATATTATCGACGTCGTCATTCGGGAAGCTGATGAGGATTACGAAAAATTTGCCGCTTCCGGTAAAGACATCACCTTTGACACAAAGTCTTATGTGGCGGCATACCGACGCTTGCCATGGCTGATTTTGCTCTTGTTTATCGGGCTGATTTCAGGAAGCATTATCAGTTATTTTGAAGATGCGCTGCAGCAGGTTGTCGCGCTGGCATTTTTCATGCCGATGGTGTCAGGGATGACAGGAAATACGGGAACACAATCCCTCGCGGTTGTCATCAGAGGGTTGTCTAAAGAAGAATTGAACAAAAAAACGATTGTACGCCTGATCTTTCGGGAGTTCAGAACAAGTATTTATATCGGAGCGGTTTGTTCTGTGCTGATTGCGATTGTCTCCATCTTATGGCAGGGAAACGCACTGCTGGGGTTTGTTGTCGCTTCTTCACTATTCTTCACTTTAATTATCGGCACAATGTCAGGAACAATTATCCCTATTATTTTGCACAAGCTGAAAGTAGACCCGGCGATCGCTTCAGGGCCGCTGATCACAACATTAAACGATATTTTGTCTTTATTAATTTACTTTGGCATTGCCACTGCATTCATACACTCATTATAAAGGTAAAAAGTCCGTCTCAATTGCGAGTCGGACTTTTATCATTTAACGGTTTTTGTACCGAAAGTGCGCATTAAGCTGCCCCTCCAGCATTTTTTTCCGCACTTGCGGATCGTTTTTTAACATTTGCTCTTTTTTCCGCATATCTTTTAAAATCTCTGCCGTCTGTACGCCGTCTTCACGCTTATTGGCGATATCCATCAGCCGTTCAACATCGGCAAAAGAATATTTTCTTGTTCCCCTTGAAGAACGCTGCGGATAAATGAGTTTTCGTTCCTCATAATACCTGATCTGTCTTACGGACAATCCTGTTAATTCACTCACAATCCCGATTGAAATCACTTTTTTGTCTTTATAAGAATGATCTTCTGTGGCCATTTTTCCACCCCTGGATGTCTTTTGATAATATTATACAAAAAACAAAGAGAAAAAACCTGACGCTTGTCATATTTCCTAACATCAAATAGAAGATTTTTGAAAAAATACGGAAGAAAAATTAACAAGAATAATGCGTAACACACAAGTGCGTTTTATCCTTTATATAACGATTAACTGAGGAGGAAGGATAATCATGGAGGAAGAAAAAGCGGTCTCACTGGCAAAAGAAATTATAGAGTTGGATATCAAGCGTGATGAAATGCTGGAGACGTTTATGCAGCTCGCCGGAGAACATGCTTTTCAATTATTAAGATCGGTTCAAAACGGACATTACCGAAAATCTTCGTAATTATAAATTCTTTACATTAGATTCATACCACGTTCATTTAAATAGAGTATCTTGTGTATAGGATACCTCATAATAAAGGAGGACGCCATGAGTAATTTATTGAAATCGGCTTTAGAAAAAGAACGAAGCCATTATTCTGAAAAACTCTTTCAAATAGGAGTTTATAATAAAGAAGTCATGAACAAAATGACGATTTCTGAACTGCGGAAGGAATACGCATATTTCTTTCGAAGCATTCCAAATGACAAAAGATATCCTTATACAAGATAATGTATAAGGATATTCAGCTTGTAGAGAAAACGACGTTTTTTCTACAAGCTTTTTTGTTTTCTGCTGTTTCTTTAGTTGTTCAGCTAATT
>NZ_JBUPVZ010000006.1:167157-233740 GCF_055486375.1 Bacillus sp. 11C | reverse complement strand
TCTTTTATTTTATTACACGTGAATGGGTATTTTAAGGAAAAAATAAAGACTGTCGAGATTTTCTCGACAGTCTGAGGATACTCTTCCGGAGAGTATCCTTTTTCACTTAAAACATTTTCGTTATTCTTCTTCTCATCCGCTTCATGCTTCGATTATTCAGCATGTCGGATTGAGTCGTCATTCGGTACACGAGAGCCCCGGCTCCCAATGCCAAAAGAGAAGTCATCGTCCGATTCATCCTGCGCATCTCCCTTCATCATTAAAAATTGATGCTGCGTTCATCCTCAGAAAACAAATCATCTAAGCTGCTTAACGTTCCGTCTTCTTCCACCTGATGAGTTGCAATCTTCCCTTTGGCTACTGTCAGTTCAATAAAACAGCTCCAGCAATAATATTGGTTCACGCCGATTTTCCCGATATCCTTACTTTTGCAGTTCGGGCATATAAGCATATCTCACACCTCTATCCGTTCAGAACGATCTCGTCTTTCCGCACCTCGACAAGCGAATCCGCTCTTTGGATCTGATGCTTGCTTCCCGCCAGATCAGAAAAGAAACCGTCCGAGAGTTCATATGCTACGATTATGCCCCTGTCCAAACAAAAGTATACATCTTCCAGCATCCCCAATATATCCCCCTCTTGCGATTTTACAAGCTTCATTTTCATCTGCTCGTATGTGAAGCATGATTTCGGAAGAGGCAGAAGCTGATCTGAACTGATCGAGACCAATATGCGGTCATCAAGAATGCAAGAAATATCACACGCCCGTAATAACGCGTGATGATGATGCAAAAACCGTTTTTGTGCAAGAATAAACCCGAGACAATCTCCCTTAAGAGAAAAACAAATATCGGAAATTGTCCCAAGATAACAAGAAGTTCGTTCTGAGTATACTGGGAATCCTTCTATCTCATGGCATGTTCTCAAAGTGTGATCAACCACCTTTTGTTGAACAAGCTTAGGTTTTGCTTTGCACCTTAGACTCATACGATGAAATCACTTCCACCGCAAAATAAAAAAACTCCCGCAGCGCGGGAGCTTTTTTACAGCTGTCCTTCTTTCATAAAATCGAATGGTGTAATGCCTTCCATACCAATATTGGCATCGTGTACGCTGAACGGGAGCTCTTTTTGCAAAGCCTCAAGCTCAGCATCCATTTCCTCAATCTGTATTGAGAGCCTGTTTCTCAAGGCGGTCTGCCTGACCGTTGCGTCATTATTTTTCACGCCCCATTCCAGCGCCTCCTCTTCTCCGCATAAAATGAGAAACTTCTTCGCTCTTGTAATCGCGGTATAAAGAAGGTTTCTTCTGAGCATTCTATAATAGCCTTTCACCACAGGCAAAACCACAATCGGAAATTCACTTCCCTGCGATTTATGAATAGAGCAGCAATACGCGTGTGTAAACTGGTTAAAGTCTTTTTTCGTAAACGTCATTTCATTCCCGTCAAAAGAAACGACAGCCATATCTTCTTTTTCTGTATTTTCCTTCGCATAAAATATCGACGTAATTTCGCCAATATCCCCGTTGAATACATTGTTTTCCGGCTGATTGACGAGCTGCAAAATTTTATCTCCGGTTCTGTAGACAACATCTCCGAACTTCAATTCCCTCCGTTTTTCTTTAGGAGGATTTAAAATGTCCTGCAGCATTACATTTAGTTCATTGATCCCGGCTTTTCCTCTGTACATCGGAGCGAGAACCTGAATGTCCTTTGCCGTATAGCCTTTTTTCAATGCATTGGCGACGACCTTTTCAACTACCTCTTTAATTTGCGATCCTCCGCAGCGAATAAAGGAACGGTCCTTCGTCGGGGCAGTCAAATTGTTTGGCAGCAAACCATTTTTCATCTGATGGGCAAGCTCGACGATTGATGATCCTTCCGCCTGGCGGTAAATATCTGTCAGTCTCACAGTGGGTATCACCTGAGATGCCAAAAGGTCTCTCAGCACTTGGCCCGGACCGACAGAAGGCAGCTGATCTTCGTCTCCGACGATGATGATTTGAATATGATCAGGAATCGCCTTGAACATATGGTTTGCAAGCCATATATCAAGCATACTCGCTTCATCGATGATTAACAGCTTCCCTTCGATCGGCTGATCCTCTGTATGGGTAAAGCCCTCTGCGCCATTCCAGCCAAGGAGCCTGTGAATCGTGACTGCCGGAAGGCCCGTTGATTCACTCATCCGTTTCGCCGCTCTCCCTGTCGGTGCGGCCAATACAATTGGAAAGACTTCATCCTTTTTATAAGCTGACGGGTCTAGCGACACACCGTGAAGCTCTCCGTACAGTTCGATAATTCCTCTGATTACTGTCGTTTTCCCTGTTCCCGGGCCTCCCGTTAAAAGCAGCATCGGTGAGGAAAGGGCTTTTTGAATCGCTTCCTTTTGGCTGGGGGCATACTGAACGTTCATCCGTTCCTCCAGTTCTCCCAAAGCAAGCAGAAATTCTGATTCAGGAAACTGGTCGTCATATTCGGTTTGGCTTGCGAAATGTTTCACGCGCTTTGCAACATTTTGTTCCGCGTAAAACAGCGATGGAAAATAACAGCGGCCATCTTCTATGACAATGTCTTTATTTTCTCCAAGAGCAATAATTGCGTTAGCTGCATCCATTTCTGTGATGCGTTGCCCTTCTCTTGCTTGATTTAACAGTGATTGGGTGTCGATAATAAGCTGTTCCGTTTCTATGTACGTATGCCCATCTGACAGACAAGTTGTTTCAAGCGTGTATAAAATGGCGGCTTTTACCCGCTCAGGATGATTACCCGAAAGCCCCATTCTGCTGCCCAGTTCATCCGCTTTTCCAAACCCGATGCCTTCTACATCTTTCACAAGCTGATAAGGATTTTCCTGAATCTTTTCCAGCGTCTCCGATTCATAGGCTTGATAGATTTTCATAGACAGCTGAGGGCCGAATCCAAACTGATTAAGGGATATCATGATTTGTTCCAGTCCCTGATGCCGCTGCAGGGCGCCGGCTAGCGTGTCGGCTTTCTTTTTTGACAGCCTTGGAACATCGTAAAGCACTGAAGCGTCAGCTAGTATTTTATTAATCGCGCTGTCACCCAGTTTTTTCACAATTTCTTCAGCTGTTTTTTTGCCGATTCCCTCGAACAAATCACTCGATAAATAGTGAACGATGCCTTCTTTAGTCGTCGGAATCTCCTTTTTGAAATGCTCCGCCTGAAATTGGAGCCCGAATTTTGGATGGGTTACGATCTTTCCGTAAAACGTGTAGGTCTCTTCTTCTTGAAGCGCAGGGAAGTAGCCCGTCACGGATACGGCTTTATCTTCAATGGCTTCGGAGGTCTCTCTGACTTTCACTTTCAGAACCGTATATAAATTGGTGTCATTATGATAGATGACTGTGTTGACTGTCCCTTTTAAATAGGGCTCTTCCTCCATGTTAAGCTGATCCGGATGCTGCTGCACGAGCTGTCCCTCCTCCTGTGCTGTTATGATGGATCGATCAGTTTTTTAGCATGAAGCGCAAGCATATGATCCGGCTGGATGGCAATCGCCTTGTCCAGCATTTCTAGCGCTTTTTCTCGATTTTCTTTATATGCATAAGCGACACCGGCATTGTAAAATGCATCAGCATGCTTTGGATCTAGCTCAGTTACGGCTGTGAATTGGCCGAGGGCTTCGTCCAGCATGCCCTCGTTTGCTAAGCACATCCCAAATTGAAAGCGCGCTTCCGCATCATTCTCATTCAGTTCAACCGCTCTTTGTAAATATGGCAGTGCAAGCTTAGGTTGCTCGAGCTTGATAAGAACCGTTCCGAGCATGTAAAACAGGTCGCCGTTTTCCATTCCGGCACGAAGCGCCTTTTCAAACATGTCTTTCGCTTCTTTGTACATTTCTTTTACCACATAGACATTTCCTGCCCCATAATACGCAGTGGCTGCGCTATTGTCTAATTCAAGCGCTTTATCATAAAACGCAAGCGCCCGTTCCAGCTCGTTTACGGATGAAAGCAGGTTTGCAAAGTTGATATACGGAATCGCGTCTTCTTTATTTTCTTCAATCGCTTTTGTAAATGCCTCTGCCGCTTTCTCGTAATCGCCTTCCTGCATCGCTTCTATACCGAGTTGATTATAATCCACCGACCATCTTCCTTTCATTAAAAAACCCCAACTCAGTGTTGAGGTTTTTCATCTTTTATACGTACCACAATTTTGTTCCATCTTTGTACACATCATCAATTGTTCCGCCGCCAAGGCATTCTTCGCCATCATAGAAGACAACGGCTTGTCCCGGGGTAACAGCGCGGACTTGTTCATCAAAGATGACTTCCGCTTCGCCTTCACCCGTCATGCGCACCGTCACTTTATGATCTTCTTGACGGTAACGGAATTTAGCCGTGCAGGAAATCTCTTCGCCCTTCATGATGTCCGGACGAACCCAGCTAATATTCGTTGCTGTAATTTTGTCGGAATAAAGAAGCGGGTTATGGAACCCTTGATCCACGTAGAGGATGTTCTTTTCAAGATCTTTACCGACCGCAAACCACGGCTCGCCGCTTCCGCCGATGCCAAGTCCGTGACGCTGTCCGATCGTATAGTACATCAACCCGTCGTGGCGTCCTTTTACTTCGCCGTCCATCGTCATCATATCGCCCGGCTGTGCAGGGAGATATTGGCTGAGAAACGTTTTGAAGTTGCGCTCGCCGATAAAACAGATGCCCGTACTGTCTTTTTTCGTCGCCGTAGCAAGGTCTGCTTCTTTGGCAATTTCACGCACACGGCTTTTTTGAAGCTCGCCGATCGGGAACATGACTTTGCTTAGCGTATCTTCTGTCAGCTGATTCAAGAAGTACGTTTGATCTTTGTTTTCATCGATGCCTCGCAGCATTCTGACTTTGCCGCCGCTTCTGTCTACCCTTGCATAGTGGCCAGTCGCTAGAAAGTCTGCGCCAAGTGACAGAGCGTGCTCTAAAAACGCCTTGAATTTAATTTCTTTGTTGCACAGCACATCCGGGTTGGGTGTTCTGCCTGCTTTATATTCATCAAGGAAGTATTGAAATACCTTCTCATAATATTGCTTTTCAAAATTAACGGCATAGTACGGAATTCCGATTTGGTTGCAGACGCGGATCACATCTTCATAATCCTCTGTCGCCGTGCAAAAACCGTTTTCGTCCGTATCATCCCAGTTTTTCATAAAGATTCCGATAACATCATAGCCCTGTTCTTTTAACAGCAGGGCCGCCACAGATGAGTCTACACCGCCGGACATACCGACGACGACTCTTGTATCTTCCGGCCGTTTTTCCAATTTCATTCACTCCAATAACTAAGCCGCCTTATTGTGTCAGCCGTTTGACAACGTCGGCCACATGTTTGGCAGCAGTTTTCACTTGCTCAGCGGTATTGCCGAGGCCGAAGCTGATCCGAATTGAGGACGTCAGCCGGTCACTCTCTTCTCCGAACATAGCAGTCAGAACATGTGACGGCAGGACCGAACCGGCCGTGCACGCTGATCCGCTTGAAACGGCTACTCCCGCCATATCCAGATTCACCAGCAGCGCTTCCACTGATACACCGGGGAAATAAAGGTTCAGAACATGCGGCAGACAATGCTCTTTGTCCCCGTTGATCTCGAATGCCACACCGGCATTTTCAAGCGTGTCGGCGATGATTGTTTTAAACGATTGATACTTCTCGTTTTTTTCGTCCCGTTCTTCACTTGACAGCTTGATGGCATCTTTCAGCCCGACAATGCCGGGAACATTTTCTGTTCCGGCACGGCGTTTTCTTTCTTGCTCTCCCCCGAATAAGAGCGGGGAAAGCTTCACATCTTTACTTGCATATAAAAAGCCTGTCCCTTTTGGCCCGTTGAGCTTGTGCCCAGAAACAGACAGAAGGTCGATATGGCTGTTGTTCACATCAATTGGCAGCAACCCGAATGCCTGAACAGCATCGGTATGAAAATAAGCCTGGTGTTCCTTCAGCAGCTCACCGATTTCATCGATCGGCTGCACTGTTCCGACTTCATTGTTTCCATACATCACTGTCACAAGGATTGTATCATCACGCAGTGCTTCTTTCACCTGTTTTGCACTGACTCTACCATTTTGGCCAACGTCCAGATACGTAACTTCAAATCCGTCTTCCTCAAGTTTTTCACAAGCGTGAAGCACGGCGTGATGCTCAATTTTTGTCGTAATGATGTGTCTGCCCAAATCTTTTCTTGCAAGCGCGGTTCCCATAATGGCTAAGTTATCAGCTTCTGTCCCGCCGCTTGTAAAAATGATCTCCTGCTCCGCCGCTCCGATTTCGGCTGCAATCTGCGCTCTTGCTTCGTCCACCCATTTTCGAGATTCCCTTCCAAATGAATGAATACTGGATGGATTGCCGAAATTGCCGGAGAAATGAGGGATCATTTTTTCCAGCACGCGCTCATCCATCGGAGACGTTGCGGCATGATCTAAATAAATCCGTTCCATTATGTCTGCACCTCTGTTCTAAATATAAAACATATAAGCTTCTTGCTCTCCGTCTGTATAGCTGGCAAGATCTTCTAATGTTGTACTGTCTAAAACCTCTTTCACAGCATCACGTATACGAATCCAGAGCTCACGCTTGGCGGGCTCCTCGTCTTCCAGCACTTCAACAGGACTAATTGGCCCCTCAAGTACACGGATAATATCTCCCGCCGTGATCGCATCCGGCTCGCTGCCTAATACATATCCGCCGTATGCGCCTCTAATGCTTTTCACTAAGCCGGCATTTCTGAGCGGCGATACCAGCTGCTCCAAATAATGCTCGGAAAGATTATTCGTCTGTGCGATGCTTTTTAATGAAGTCGGGCCTTCACCATGCTTTTTTGCAAGCTCGATCATAATGGTGAGCCCGTATCTTCCCTTAGTTGATATTTTCAACATGAACACCTCTGTTATTTCATGATTTTTCACATTTATAATGGTAATTTCTATATGATTCGTCCGTTTATGACTGAATAGACCAACTGTTATTATAACATACCTTGAGCGAATTTTCATTGAGGCAGGGGGGAAACGGCCCTTCTCCCTTTCCTAATGTCCGTTTTTCCGTTACCCTGTAAATAAGTAAGGAGAGATGATGATGAAGCCATTGGCATATCGGATGCGTCCGACAAAAATTGAGGATATTATCGGCCAGCAGCATCTGGTGGCTGAAGATAAAATGATCGGCAGAATGGTTCAGGCAAAACATTTGTCATCCATGATTTTGTACGGGCCGCCCGGAATTGGAAAAACTTCAATCGCAACAGCAATCGCCGGTTCAACAAGTATTGCTTTTCGAACGCTGAATGCTGTCATTAACAATAAAAAAGATATGGAAATCGTAGCTCAGGAAGCAAAAATGTCAGGCCAAGTGATTTTAATTCTGGATGAAGTTCACAGGCTGGATAAAGGCAAGCAAGATTTTCTGTTGCCCTATTTAGAAAACGGAATGATCATTTTGATCGGAGCAACCACGGCTAACCCATATCATGCCATTAATCCGGCGATCAGAAGCCGGACACAAATCTTTGAGCTTGAGCCGTTAACACCGGAACTGATTAAACAGGCTCTGGAACGGGCGCTTCATGATGAGCATCGTGGCCTTGGCACACATTCTGTATCCATTGGTGATCAGGCGATGGATCATTTTGCCCGCGGATGCGGAGGGGATGTCCGTTCCGCTTTAAATGCGCTTGAGCTGGCCGTGTTGTCAACAAAGGAGTCACCAGACGGTGTGATTCACATTACATTAGAAACCGCGGAAGAATGTTTGCAGAAAAAGAGCTTTACTCACGATAAAGATGGTGACGCGCATTATGATGTTTTATCCGCTTTTCAAAAATCGATCCGCGGCTCTGATGCCAACGCTGCTCTTCACTATTTGGCAAGATTAATTGAAGCTGGTGATCTGGAAAGCATCGCAAGAAGACTGCTTGTCATCGCCTATGAAGATATCGGCTTAGCAAGCCCCCAAGCTGGCCCAAGGGTGCTGCACGCTATTCAGACCGCTGAGCGAGTCGGATTTCCCGAAGCACGAATTCCGCTGGCCAACGCAGTCATTGAACTTTGTCTCTCGCCGAAATCAAACTCAGCCATTCTGGCAATCGATGAGGCGCTTGCAGATATCAGATCCGGAAAAATCGGGGATGTCCCTAAGCATTTAAAAGACGCGCATTATAAAGGAGCTCAGGAATTAGGAAGAGGAATCGACTATAAATACCCGCATCATTACGACAACGGATGGGTTGAACAGCAATATCTCCCTGATCCTTTAAAAAACAAGCAATATTACAAGCCGAAACAGACAGGCAAGTTCGAGCTCGCATTAAAGCAGGTATACGACAAATTAATGAAAAGAAAATAAATTAAAAACAGCCTTGAATATCATCAAGGCTGTTTCTATGCGTTATTTATCCTTCACGCGTTTGATTTCAATGTCTTTTACAAGATCCATGACAACATGCCCGCCCATAATCAAACCGGCAACTGACGGCACAAAAGCATTAGAAGAAGGCGGCATTTTTGCTTTGCGGATGTTCGCTTCGTCATTTCCCACTTCTTTTCTGACATCTTCCCGAATAACAATCGGGCTTTCGTCAGAGAAAATCACTTGAACACCCTTTTTGATGCCCTCTTTCCGTAATCTCGTACGGACAACCTTCGCAATTGGATCTGTGTGCGTTTTTGAAATATCAGCGATTTGGAAGCGTGTCGGATCCGTTTTATTGGCGGCACCCATGCTGGAGATGAGCGGAATATCCCGTTTCAAACATTCTTTCATTAAATGGATTTTATAATGAATGGTGTCTGACGCATCAATGACATAGTCAAGCTTATATTCAAAAAATTGCTCATACGTTTCTTCCGTATAGAACATTTTTAATGCGATCACTTCACACTCCGGGTTAATATCTGCGATACGCGCTTTCATTAAATCCACTTTCGGCTGTCCGACTGTTGAAAGAAGCGCGTGAAGCTGACGGTTTACGTTTGTAATGTCCACATCATCTTTGTCGACAAGCAAAATGCGGCCGACGCCTGACCTCGCGAGAGCTTCCGCCGCGAACGATCCGACTCCTCCGACCCCAAGCACAGCAACCGTGCTGTTTTTCAGCGTTTCAAGGCCTTCCTTTCCGATAGCTAATTCATTGCGTGAAAACTGGTGTAACAAGAACCTCACTCCACATTCGTATTCTGGTTTCATCTATAAAATGGCTGATCCAGGAACAGCCGTTTTTTTCTGCGCACAAAAAATAAAGTCCCAATAGTGCCGTTGCAGCTTTCCTTTGTTTTGAACCCGCTCTCAGCAGGTGGGTGCCCTCTTTCAAATCTTGTAAGTCCTCTTTACCGAATGAAAAGAGGCATGTACGCCATTTAAAAATACGGGCTCCCAAATCAAAAAAATGTTCGGTCAAAACTAGGTGTACAACTAACACATCAGGACTTTATTTAACTTGTCAAAATCATATCATAGACGATTTTGATTTTCAAGAATCGAACTGCTCATTCAGCTCTTTACTTTTTTCTTGATAGAAAGGTGAAGCTCGTCCAGCTGGGCGTCGCTTACTTCGCCTGGCGCTTCTGTCATCAGGCAGCTTGCACTTGCCGTTTTCGGGAATGCAATCGTATCTCTTAGGTTCGTACGTCCTGCGAGAAGCATGACGAGACGGTCTAAGCCAAGCGCGATTCCGCCGTGCGGAGGAGCGCCGTAATCAAATGCTTCAAGTAAGAACCCGAACTGCTCAGCCGCTTCTTCTTGTGAGAAGCCAAGAAGCGCAAACATTTTTTCCTGAATGTCCTTTTCGAAAATACGAATCGAACCGCCTCCAAGCTCATAGCCGTTTAAGACGAGGTCATAGGCTTGTGCTTTCATGTCTTCAGGCGCTGTTTCAATCAGTTCAAGGTCTTCACGGACAGGCATTGTGAACGGATGGTGGGCTGCGTAAAAACGGCCTTCCTCCGGATCATGCTCTAAAAGCGGCCAGTCGATAACCCATAAGAAATTGAACAGGTTTTGGTCAATCAGTCCGCGTTCTTTCCCAAGCTTTAAGCGCAGGGCGCCGAGCGATGCGGCAACCACTTCGAATTTATCCGCCCCGAACAGCAGCAAATCACCTTCAGCAGCATCAAGCGCCTCAATCAGCTTGGACTGCTTGTCTTCATCAAAGAATTTGGCGATCGGGCCTTTCACTCCGTCTGCCTCAACTTTCACCCAGGCAAGTCCTTTTGCCCCGTAGTTTGCAGCAAAAGCGCCAAGAGCGTCAATATCTTTTCTGGAGTAATCGCCCGCTCCGCCTTTTACGTTGATTGCTTTTACCACGCCGCCGTTTGCCACAGCTGATGAGAATACTTTAAACTCTGTATCCTTCACAATGTCAGACACATCTGTCAAAAGCATATCAAATCGAGTATCCGGTTTATCAGAACCATAACTGTTCATCGCCTCATCATACGTCATTCGAGGAAGAGGAAGCTTGAGCTCCACACCTTTTGTTTCGCGCATAATCTTTGCCATCATATCCTCAGCCAATGACATAATATCTTCCTGGCTCATAAAGGACATTTCAATATCAATTTGCGTAAACTCAGGCTGGCGGTCCGCACGCAAGTCTTCATCTCGGAAACAGCGGGCAATTTGATAATAGCGTTCAATGCCGGATACCATCAGAAGCTGTTTAAATAGCTGCGGGGACTGAGGCAGCGCATAGAACTCACCTTCATGCACTCGGCTCGGAACCAAGTAGTCACGTGCGCCCTCAGGTGTGCTTTTTGTTAAAATCGGCGTTTCAATATCAAGAAACCCTTTTTCATCTAAAAAGCTGCGGGCAGCTTTCGTCACGTTATGACGCATCTGCATCGTTTGAAACATAGCCGGTCTGCGTAAATCTAAGTAACGGTGTTTTAAACGGACATCCTCTGATACGTCTTCCGCTTGATCAGAAATCGCAAACGGCGGTGTCTTTGCAGCACTTAATACGGCCACTCCATCAGCGTGTATTTCGATCGCGCCTGTTTTTAAATTCTGATTGACTGTTCCTTCTTCACGCGCCACCACTTTTCCTTGAATGTCGAGCACGTATTCGTTTCTGATGCCTTCTGCAATAGCAAGCGCTTCTTTTGACACATCAGGGTTAAAAACGACTTGAACAATCCCCGTACGGTCGCGCAAGTCAATAAAAATCAGTCCGCCGAGGTCCCGTCTTTTTTGGACCCAGCCTTTCAGCGTTACAGATTCACCAATTGCTTTTTCAGTTATTTCGCCGCAATAATATGTTCTTCCAAACAATACATTCCACTCCTTATCCCTTTTGATTTGCCTTCATCACATGTATAAATTCATCAAGTGCCACTTCAATTTGTTCGCCCGTCTGTGCATCCTTAACATTGATTTTATTTTGGGCTAGCTCATCTTCACCCAAAATCGCAATAAATCTGGCATTTAGGCGGTCAGCTGTTTTGAACTGGCCTTTCATTTTCTTATTTTCATAATCGATTTCGCTGGAGATGCCTGCTTCCCTCAGTTTGTACACCAATGAAACAGAATAATCCTTTGCTTTTTCTCCGAGCGTGACGACATAACAGTCGATTCCCTGATCAACAGGCAGTTCTCTTTTTTCAGCATCAATTGCGGCAAGCAAGCGTTCAATGCTCATCGCAAACCCGATGCCCGGCGCTTCAGGCCCGCCGATCTGTTCGACCAAACCATCGTAGCGTCCGCCGCCTGCAAGTGTCGTAATCGCGCCAAAACCCTCCGCATTGCTCATGATTTCAAATGCGGTATGATTGTAATAATCCAGCCCTCTCACAAGGTTAGGATCAATTTCATACGCAATGTTAAGATCGTTTAAATATTGCTTTACTTTCTCAAAATAAGCGGCTGATTCTTCATTTAAATATGTCAAAATCGAAGGTGCTGATTTCATCAGTTCATGATCGCGGTCTTTTTTGCAGTCCAAGATTCTGAGCGGGTTTGTGTGCAGACGTGACTGGCAGTCTGAACAAAACTCTTCGATGCGAGGCTCAAAATGTTTCACGAGCGCTTCTCTGTAGCTTTTGCGGCTTTCCTGGTCGCCGAGACTGTTTATGACAAGCTTGACGTTTTGCAAACCTGCTTTTTGATAAATACTCATCGCAAGTGCCATGACTTCGGCATCAATCGCAGGGTCACTCGAGCCTATTGCTTCAATTCCAAACTGATAGAACTGGCGGTACCGGCCCGTCTGCGGACGTTCATAACGGAACATCGGCCCGACATAATAAAGCTTTGTCGGCTGGACAGGATTTGCAAATAGCTTATTTTCATTAAAAGCGCGAACCGCCGCAGCTGTTCCCTCTGGTCGAAGCGTCAGGCTTCTGCCTTTGCGGTCCTGGAAGGTATACATTTCTTTTTGTACGATATCTGTAGACTCTCCGACACCTCTGGCAAACAGTTCTGTATGCTCAAAAATCGGTGTGCGGATTTCTTTATATTGATAAGTGCGGCAAGTGTCTCTCATAATTTGTTCAACAAACTGCCAGCGATCTGATTCTCCGGGCAGAATATCCTGTGTTCCTCTTGGAATGTTATATCCCATATGTAGACCTCCTTATGTATTCCTTATAAAAAATATACAATGATCATTCATGATGAAAATAAAAAAACTCCCGTCCCTACTATACATGTATAGTAGGGACGAGAGTTATACCCGTGGTGCCACCCTAGTTGGAATATGTTCATATTCCCGCTCGATCCTTTAACGCAGGTTCACGTTCACTGCCTAATGACGGGATTAACGCGTTCAGCAGGAAACCTCCGGAGTGTTGTTTCGAGAAAGACGCAATGGGATCCGCTTTCAGCCTGGGGCGGTTCCTCTCTATCCATGCAATCTGACCTACTCTTCTCCATTATTGGTTCAAATCTTTCATCATTTTGCTATGTACTCAATTTCTATTATAATAATGGGATTGAGGTTCTCTGTCAAGCTTTATTCCGGTTGTTTTTCCTCATCGCTGCTTCTTTGGACATAAGACCAAATTCAGATGCCGTTTCAGTAAGATAACCAGTCGTATCAGGTTCAGCGTGATCGCTGTAATGCAGATTTGCTTCACCGTCGTGAAACGCGCGGCCCATTTTTGGATGATATTTCATGATTTGCACACCTTTTTGATTGTATTTACGCCTAGTATAAACAAATCATTTTATTTTTATTTAAAAATCAGAAAGGACTTTACGATATTAAGCAAGAAAGCTTTTTTTATGATCATCTGAAAGGAGGACACAATGAGCAAGAAATACTTTGTTCTTATTGTATGTATTATCGTCGCGGGGGCGCTTTTCCCGCCTTTTTCTTCCGTTACAGCTGCTCAGGGAGAAGCGGTCATCGCAACAGATGAAATGAACGTCAGAAGCGGCCCGGGGCTTAGCTACGGGATTACAGCGAAAGTAAAAAAGGGAGAGCATTACCCGATTTTAAAAGAAGAAGGAGACTGGGTGCAGATACAGCTTGGTTCCGGAGACAAAGGATGGGTGGTGTCATGGCTTATTACAAAAGAAGATCAGGGCAGCTCAAGCTCTTCGGAAAGCAGTGATACTGTTACATCAACAGATCCCGATCTGCGAATGAGAACCGGACCGGGCACTTCATACGACGTCATCGGCAAATTCCCGCAAGGCAGCCAAGCGTCTGTCATTGATAAAGATTCGGGCTGGATCAAGATATCCTATCAAAATGCCACCGGATGGGTGTCATCTGAATATGTCACGTCAGTCGGCAGCAGTTCAGTATCTGATGGGAATGATCAAACTGAATCTCCCGGTGCATCAACCGGCACGGTCGGTGTCTCCTCACTAAATGTAAGAGCCTCCGCCTCACATGACACGGCGATTATAACGAAACTGGATCGCGGAACGAAAGTGACAATTCTCAACGAGAAAAATGGCTGGGCTCACATCGAAGTGAACGGGTTGAAAGGCTGGGTTGCAAGCCATTACCTTTTGACTAGTTCTGATCCAGCTGAAGATTCAGCAAATGCCGGCAGTTCCTCCTCCGCTAAAAAAGCCTATATCGTATACGGAGGAACAAACGTAAGAAGTGATGCGTCAACATCATCTTCGATCGTAGAACGTGCTGCCAAAGGCGATTCCTATCCGATAACCGGTTCAAAGGGCAGCTGGTATGAGATAAAGCTTGATAACGGACAGACTGCTTATGTCGCCAACTGGGTGGTCCAAACGTCTAAAAGTGCGGAAGAGTCAGGAGAACCGCCTGTCGCTGATTCCCCGTCCGGAAACGGCTCTCTAAACAATAAAACGATTATTGTTGATCCGGGACACGGAGGAAAAGACAGCGGAACGATCGGCTACTCGGGTAAATTCGAGAAAAACCTGACGATTAAAACAGCAAAACTGCTCGCCGGCAAACTTAGATCGGCTGGAGCAGATGTGTATGTGACACGCCAGGATGATACCTTTGTCAGCTTACAGTCACGGGTCTCTACGTCTCACTATCGCAACGCTGACGCCTTTATCAGCATTCATTATGACAGCTATGCGGATGCTTCCACGAGAGGCAGCACCGCTTACTACTACAGCCCTGCCAAAGATCAGGGATTGGCGTCAGATGTACATTCTGAAGTGGTGAAGCGTTCTTCCATTCCTGACCGCGGCGTGTTATTCGGAGATTATTATGTGCTTCGGGAAAACAGACAGCCCGCTATGCTGTATGAGCTTGGATATGTAAGCCATCCGCAGGAAGAGGCCATCGTACATAGCAGCTCTTACCAAGAAAAAGTAACAGACAGTATCGAGAGCGGATTGGAGAAATATTTCCAATAAAAAAAGCTGCCTTTTGGCAGCTTTTTTATTTTGAATCCATCATGAGCGTGACCGGTCCTGAGTTTGTAAGCTGAACATCCATCATCGCTCCAAACATTCCGGTCTCCACTTTGATTCCTTTTTTACGAAGCAGGTCGTTCCATTTTTCATAGAGACCTAAAGCTTTATCAGGTTTTGCGGCGTTCATGTAGTTCGGCCGGCGCCCTTTTTTCGTATCTCCGTAAAGCGTAAACTGTGAGACGGATAAAATCTCTCCTCCTATATCTAAAAGAGACAGATTCATTTTCCCTTCACTGTCGTCGAATATACGAAGATGAACCATTTTATCGGCCAAATAAGCTGCATCCTCTTCTGTATCATCGTGAGTGATGCCGACCAGCACCATGATGCCTTGTCCAATTTGACCGACAACCTCTTCATTCACTGTTACGCTTGCTTCAGTTACTCGCTGAACAACTAATCTCATTTTCTAACCCCTTTAGTTCATGACGCGGCGCACAGAATAGATATCTCTTATCTGTTTAATACGCTCGACGACTTTGTGCAAGTGATTGATGTTCTGAATAAAAATCGCCATATGAATAGTTGCCACTTTATTGCGATCCGATTTGCCAGAAACAGATGAAATATTTGTTTTCGTTTCATTCACTGCCTGAAGCACCTCGTTCAGCAATCCGCGGCGGTCATACCCAAGAATCTCTATCTCAACATTATATTCCTTGCGCTTTTGAACCTGCGACTCATGTTCCCACTCTACCGGAATCAGCCGCTCCAGGGCTTCATTCGTTTTGACATTCGGGCAATCTTCACGATGGACCGAAACCCCTCTGCCTTTTGTGATAAATCCGACAATATCGTCACCCGGTACAGGATTGCAGCATTTTGATAAACGGACAAGAAGATTGTCGATCCCCTTGACGCGAACGCCCGCTTCCCGTTTCCTGCCTTGTGGGTACGGCTTAGATTCCGCAGTGACTTCCTGAACGCTCTTTTCCTGTTCTTCCTGATCGCGCTGCTTTCTCTCTTTTTCCGTCAGGCGGTTTGCGACCTGCAAGGCTGTAATGCCGTTATAGCCGACCGCTGCGTACATATCCTCTTCATTTGAGAAATTAAACTTGTCAGCAACCTTCTGGATATTCTCCGGTGTTAAGACATCCTTCACTTCAAAATCCAGATTTTTAATTTCTTTTTCTACCAGCTCACGGCCTTTTTCGACATTTTCTTCGCGCCGCTGTTTCTTAAAGAATTGACGAATTTTATGCTTCGCCTGAGAGGTTTGAGCAAGCTTCACCCAATCCTGGCTCGGACCATAGGAATGCTTAGACGTCAGAATTTCAACGATATCACCTGTCCGAAGCTTATGATCCAGCGTTACCATTTTTCCGTTTACTTTGGCACCGATTGTTTTATTGCCGATTTCAGAGTGAATCCGGTAAGAAAAATCAATCGGAACAGAACCGGACGGAAGCTCGATTACATCTCCTTTCGGTGTAAAGACATACACCATGTCAGAAAACAAATCGATTTTGAGCGATTCCATAAATTCTTCAGCATCTGTTGATTCATTTTGAAATTCTAAAATTTCACGGAACCAAGAAAGCTTTTTCTCAAAGGTTGCGCCTTCGGTGGCCGCTTTCCCTTCTTTATAAGCCCAGTGAGCCGCAACTCCGTATTCCGCAATTTCATGCATTTCAAAGGTGCGGATCTGCACTTCCAGCGGATCGCCTTTAGGCCCGATAACCGTTGTATGAAGCGATTGATACATATTCGGCTTTGGCATTGCGATATAATCTTTGAATCTGCCGGGCATCGGTTTCCAGCATGTGTGAATGATGCCGAGTACCGCGTAGCAGTCCTTTATGCTATTCACAAGAATGCGGACAGCCAATAAATCGTAAATTTCGTTAAATTGCTTATTTTGCAGCACCATTTTGCGATAAATGCTGTAAATATGTTTCGGACGTCCCGAGAAGTCAGCTTTGATGTGCACTTCTTCGACACGTTTCTTCACTTCATCGACTACCTCTTCGACATAAAGCTCACGTTCAGCGCGTTTCTTCTTCATGAGGTTGACAATTCTGTAATATTGCTGAGGATTCAAATAACGGAGCGCCGTGTCTTCCAATTCCCACTTAATTTTGGAAATCCCGAGTCGATGCGCCAAAGGAGCAAAAATCTCCAGCGTTTCATTGGAAATTCTCCGCTGTTTTTCCTGAGGGAGATGTTTCAGCGTCCGCATATTGTGAAGACGATCCGCCAGCTTGATCAGTATGACCCGGATATCTTGAGCCATAGCGACAAACATTTTGCGATGATTTTCCGCCTGCTGTTCCTCTTGAGATTTATATTTAATTTTGCCGAGCTTCGTTACGCCGTCCACAAGCATTGCCACTTCTTCGGAAAATGCTTCTTTCAGGTCATCAAGCGTCACATCTGTATCTTCCACGACATCGTGAAGAAATCCGCCCGCGATTGTGGAAGGATCCATTTCAAGATCCACGAGAATTCCCGCAACCTGAATCGGATGAATAATATATGGCTCGCCCGATTTGCGGTATTGCTCGCGATGAGCATCCTCAGCGTACAGATATGCTTTTTCGACAAATGCGATATGCTCATCAGATAAATAGCTGCGCGCTTTATCAATAACTTGCTCGGCAGTCAATACTTGTTCGTTCGCCATGGAATCACCTTTTTTAGAATGTAAACTGTATTGTAGTTTATTATCAAGAAAAAAACGAAAGATGTAAAGAGCAGAAGTTCAAATCGCCAAATATTATATAAAATAAATGCAAAACAATAGGAAAAAAGCACCCTGACATGGAGTGCTTTTTCGTTATGCGATTATCCTTAGTATTTCATCAATGTTAACATGTCATAATCTTTAAGCTTTTCTCTGCCGTCAAGGTAAGAAAGCTCGATTAAGAAAGCGATACCAGCAACAATGCCGCCAAGTTCTTCAACAAGTTTAATTGTGGCTTCAATTGTGCCGCCTGTCGCAAGCAGGTCATCTGTAATGAGCACACGCTGACCCGGTTTAATCGCATCTTTATGGATCGTTAATACGTCTTTTCCGTATTCCAAGCCGTAATCCACTTTAACCACTTCACGAGGCAACTTGCCTTCTTTGCGGACCGGCGCAAAACCTACGCCAAGCACGTAAGCAACGGGACAGCCAATAATAAAGCCGCGCGCTTCAGGGCCGACGACCAAATCAATTTGTTTTTCTTTCGCATATTCAACAATTTGGTCTGTGGCATAGCGGTATACATCGCCTTTATCCATCAATGTCGTAATATCTTTAAATTGCACGCCCTCTTTCGGGTAATCCGGTACAATTGTTACGTATTGTTTTAAATCCATCTGTTTTATGTCCTCCTCGTACTTTCATAAGCCTCTGAATCTTGTTTCATCAGCTTATTCAGCCATTCCTTCAGCTCTTCAGCAGAAGAATAATTCAGCTTTTGATCCAATTCCATCAGCTGCTTCTTCGCCTGATAGGTTTGTGAGTCTGTTAAGTCGCGTTTCTTGACTCCGCTAATCACAGACAGCACACCATTCTCTATTTTAACAAAACCGAGATCAAAAAACACCTTTGTCATGAAATTGATTGTTTCAACGGACCAGCCCTTATGTCTCGCAAGCTCTGAGCCGTGTTGTTTCACGTCAAAAGAACCTCTTTTCAGAAGAAACCCATAATACCATTTAAAGTGGTCTCTTGCTGGAAAAGCTGATAAAAAGTGATCCTCTTGATTAAGAAAAATAAAATATATCCGCTCAGGCATCTTGCCTTCCAGCAAATGTGCGAGCATGTCCAACGAAGGCGGCGGATCCAGTAATACAATATAAGCACCATCGAGATCTAACGCCTTCGCCTGATCTTCAGAACTGATGACGTGCACTTCGCCGCGAAGATCTTCAGTCTGAAGAAGTGTTGTTGAGTCTTCTTTGAAAGAGACAATGGCCCGTTTAGCAGATGGAAGGGCAGAAACTGTGTCTTCCCACATCCGTTTCCCCCTTAAATCAAACAGCTGCCATTCAGAAACAGCGGCATCCTTAATCATAAGCTGCGGTTTTTTTCTATTGTTCCATTCGTTGATAGACATCTCACCGACAATTGAAATTCTTGAGCCGCGGACGATGCCTTCTTCAAGCTCACCTTTATTAAAACCGACGCAATCAAGCTGAGATGACTCGTTTCTGACCGTCATTTTGACATGATTTTTATTTGCTCCAATCTTCCGGACATCTTCCAGCACAGCGTTTTCTACGAGAACGTGCGGTTTCGGATTCAGCATGCCAAAGGGGGACAGCAGGTTCATTTCTGTAATGCTATCAACCGTAATGTCCTCGACACCGCAGACGAGATCGACTTCCTGTACAGGAATAAAATCCTCTTCCGTAAGCGTATTGTCCGCTATTTGATTCAGCCTGTTTCGCAAATCCGGCACATCTTCGGCATTCAGCGTCATCCCCGCCGCCATTGGATGGCCGCCGAAATGAGGAAGAATATCTCTGCATTCAGAAAGGCTTTCGAATAAATTAAAGCCCCTGATGCTCCGGGCCGAACCTTTAGCGATCCCTTTTTCTTCATCAATGCCAAGCACAATGGCCGGGCGGTAGAAACGGTCCACAAGCTTTGAAGCCACAATTCCGACGACTCCTGGATTCCATCCGGCTTTGGCCACGACGATTGCAGTTTGATCGAGGCTTTGCTGTTCAACCATTTCAATCGCTTCATCCGTCATTTTGCTGACCATCTTTTGGCGCTCTTTGTTCAGCTGGTCAATTTCAGCGGCAAGCTCTCCCGCTTCAAACGAATCCTCTGTCATGAGCAAATGAACAGCGGGATCCGCCTGTTCAATTCTTCCGACGGCATTCAGCCTTGGTGCAAGCTGGAACCCGACTGTTTCTTCGTTCGCTTCTCCGATGTCTCCGCCTGACAGCTTGATCAGCTCTTTTAAGCCCAGCCGATTCGTCCAACGAAGCCTTTCAAGTCCCAGTGTTGCAATTAATCTGTTTTCGTCATGCAACGGGACAAGATCGGCAATGGTGCCGATTGCCGCCAGGTCAAGCAATTCATCTGGGAGTTCGCCCAATAAAGCGTGGGCAAGCTTAAACGCGACTCCGACTCCGGCCAGTTCTTTAAACGGATAGGTGCAGCCCGGCTGCTTCGGGTGGACGATCGCGTAAACATCCGGAAGTTCCGGTCCCGGCTCATGGTGATCTGTAATGATGACATCCAGTCCGAGTTCCTTTGCCACCTTTGCTTCATGTACAGCGGCAATTCCTGTATCAACCGTAATAATCAGAGAGAAACCCCGTTCCTTAATCGAACGAAATGCCTGTTCATTAGGGCCGTAGCCTTCTTTAAAGCGGTCAGGTATATAAAAATCAACTTGAGCCGACAGCTTTTGCAGTGTGTGCAGCATCACTGACGTACTGGTAACTCCATCGGCATCATAATCGCCATATATCATAATCTGTTCTTGTTGTGCAATCGCCTGTTTTATTCGCTCTGCCGCTTCTTTCATGCCCTTCATTTCAAAAGGATCATTAAAATCGGCATCCTTTGTATGTAAAAACAGCCTTGCGCTTTCTGCTGTATCAAAGCCTCTTTTTACAAGCAGGGACGCAACAAGAGGTGTTATATGCAATTGTTCTGTGAGTGATTTGACCTTATCCTGATCTGGTCGCTGGATTTCCCATCGCATTTTTGACGCTAACATAAATTCACCCCTCAACCACCCTATTATACTAGAGCAGGCTGAGGGGTTTCAAATATTATTCGAAAACTAGTCTTTTTTCTCAAGTCTGGCTGATGCATCCTGTGTGTCATTCAGGTCATCATGCAACGTATCCTCTTGTTTATGTATCGTTCCTTGTACAGTTTTCTTTTCTTTCCGCAGCGCTTTTATTTCCCGCTTTAGTTTCATCACCTGAAAAACGCCGGCAGAAAATACGATCAGCGCGCCCATTAAAACTGAGCCCAAAATAACTAAAATAAGCGGCCACTCCGATCTGCCAAACAGGTAATCAACTTCTACCGATCTTACATTAATCACTGCAAAAATAGCGACAATTAAGGTAAAAATAAGTGCGAAAATAATGGTCCATTGTTTATTCATTCTCTTCCCCCAAAACTTCAGAATATGAGGTAACTTTCCCTGTCAAGGCTTGTTTTAAACATGGCTTGACACTAGGTCAAGCCTCATTTGCAGTTAATTTTTCCCGGATCAACCTCTTCAATCCGTTTCCCTCACCGGAAATCACAAGGGTATCTCCCTCATCAATAACTATTTCCGATCCCGGATTCAATTGTTTTTCCTGATTCTTCTTAATGATCGCAATAACAGTCACATGATATTCCTGTCCTGCATTCAAATCACCAATTGTATGATGAATGGCAGGCGCTCCCGCCTCTGCTTTACACCACTCTATGATTAAATCATTAAGGGCTGCCTCGACGCTTTCTAATGCTTTCGGTTTATATGCCATTCCGCCGAGAATGGCAGAAATTTGCCTGGCTTCAGCATCATCAAATTGCACGGAGGCCACACATTCTTCATGATCATTTTCGTCAAAATAGTACAACTCTCTCCGGCCGTCATGATGAATGATAATTGAAATTTTATCGCAGTTTCTAGTGATGATTTCAACTTTATGCCCTATGCCCGGCAGCACTGATTCACGAACCCTCATAGATAAACCCTCCCACATATCTGAAAACCAGCCACAAATACTCTTAACACCATTTATATGTTTAAATGTAAGCGCATGTCATTATAGCAAATGTCTATTTTAAGTTCAATGAAACTTTAAAAAAACAAGCTGCCCTGCAAAGGACAGCCTGACATTTTTTTATTGCACCGAATCTTTTTTCAGTTCTTTCCCTTTCCATACAAGCCAAATTTGTGCGGCGATATAGAGGGATGAATATACACCTGTTAACAGCCCGATTAACAGTGCGACTGAGAAGTTTGTAATAGAGGCCGCTCCAAAGATCAACAGCGCCACTACAACAATAACTACAGTCAGTACAGTATTAACTGAACGCGTAAAGGTTTGCTGCAGGCTTAGGTTTACGATAAGGTTCAGGTCAGCAAACGTTTTCGGCTTGCGTTTTTTCATATGCTCGCGAATCCTGTCAAATGTAACAATTGTATCGTTTATCGAATAACCGATAATTGTCAGGACGGCGGCAATAAACGTCACATCTACTTCCAGCCTTGTAATGCTGAAAATGGTGAGGATGAAGAAAGCGTCGTATAACAGTGAAGCAATAGCAGCAATCGCCATTTTGTATTCAAACCGGATCGAAACGTAAATAATGATACCGATAGAAGCGATCGCGACTGCGTACAGAGCACTTCTTGCCAGCTCTTTACCGACTGTCGGTGAAACTGTGCTGACATTCGGCTCTGTTCCGTATTTGTCTTTGAAATACGTTTTTACTTTGGCAATCGTTTCTTTATCTGGAACCCCGACAAAACGCGCAACCCCAATATTGCTCTTGTCACCAGAAAGAACAACCGTATCAGGGTCCATGCCAAGTGATGCAAAATCTTTCTCCACCTGCTCTGTCGTCAGCTTATGGTCGCTTTGCACTTCAATTCGTGCGCCGCTTGCAAAATCAATGCCCAGATTCAGCTTAAACACAAGCAGAATCACAATCCCTATAACAGTGATGGCACTGGATAATATGAGGAAAAATTTACGTTTGCTTGTGAAATCCCATTTTTGGAACGGCGTATACGGTTCGGTATTTTCATCTGTATGCTGAATATCCATGATATGTTTCTTTTTGACGCCGAACCAGCCTTTTTTCCGATCAAACCATCTGCTTTCCACAAGAAGCGACAGCAAAAATCTAGATAAGAAAACCGCTGTGATAAAGCTTGTTAAAATCGACAGAATCAGCATTGTCGCAAACCCTTTTACAGAGCTTGTCCCAAAGATGAAAAGCACAACGGCCGCAATAATTGTTGTAATATTCGCGTCAAGAATCGTCGCGAATGACCGTCTGTTTCCTGAACGGAAGGCAGAGCGGACTGACTTTCCTAGCTTAAGCTCCTCTTTAATCCGTTCATAGGTGATGATATTCGCATCAACAGCCATCCCGACACCTAATATAAGCGCGGCAATTCCCGGAAGTGTGAGTACAGCGTTCATCCAGTCAAAGACCTGGAGTGTAATATAGATGTAGACTGACAGCGTAATCACCGCAATAAATCCAGGCAGGCGATAATAGAAAAGCATAAATAAGAAAATAATTGCGATTCCGATAATGCCTGCAAACACCGTATCCTGCAGCGCCTGCTGTCCAAATTGCGCGCCTACTGATGTTGAATATTTTTCAGTCAGTTTTACAGGAAGCGCGCCGGCGTTTAAAATGCTGGCTAAATCTTTCGCTTCTTGAACTGTAAATTGGCCTTCAATTGTAACATCTTTTGTGTTTAATTCTTGACTTACATTCGGAGCGGATACATATTTAGGATGCTCTTTTTGAACTTCTTTCTTAAAGGAGTCTCCTTTTTCGTAATCCATCCAAATGACAAGCTGGTTGTTTGGCGCCATGTTCATGACTTTTTTGGTCACTTCACCGAATTTATCAGCGTCTTTCAATTTAATGCTGACAATGGGTTCATTTGTTTTGGCGTCATATGTTTGTTTAGCCCCGTTTTCCACGAGGTCAGAGCCGTTCAGCAATTCTTTGTCATTTGTATCTCTGAAAGAAAGCTGAGCTTCAGTGGCCAAGATTTCACGTGCTCTGTTTTGGTTTGTCACCCCAGCTAGCTGAACGCGAATCCGGTTATTTCCTTCAATTTGAATGTTCGGTTCGCTGACACCGAGTACATTGGCCCTGCGGTTCAACGCCTCTACTGTGCTGACCAGAACGTCTTTTGTGATTTTGTCACCTTTTTTTACGGGCTGTACATCATACAGCACCTCAAATCCGCCTTGCAAATCCAATCCTAACGTAATATTGTTAGCGGCAGGCTTCGTAAAGTAGCCCAAGCCCGTGCCGATCAATAAAACGAGAAGGAAAAACGCAATCAAGCGTCCTTTTTTCATTATGTATATCCTCCCTTAAACCTATGTGAATCAGCCTGCTATCTCAGCAGTTCTTCCAATGCTTCCTGGCCTTCTTCACTTCCCAGCCAATTAGACGTTTTAAATGACTCAACGGTTGCATAGTTCATAAATTCGCCAATTTTCACTGATAAAATATCGCTCGTCAGTTCATAAATGTGCAGTTCCGTTTTCTTTTTCCACTTCTTATGTGTTAAGTATGACCACAAACTTTCGAGTTCAACATCATCATACCCGAGAATCTTAAACTCTTCCAGTTTGCTGTAAAGAAACGGCCTGACGTGGTCTTTATATAGATCGGCGGGATGCTTCTCCATGAATTCCACGCTCCTTTTTTTATTGTTTTTCAAGAAGACTTGTCATGCTTGGACGATATATACGCATATCTTTATTGTATATGATTACAGGTAGTTTGAGAAGGCAGGGGGTAAAAATGGCGAAACAGACGTTTTTAAGGGGCACTCTTATCCTGATCGCAGCAGGAATGGTTACAAGAATGCTCGGGTTTGTCAACCGGGTGGTTATCGCCCGTTTTATCGGTGAAGAAGGAGTCGGGCTTTACATGATGGCGGCGCCTACCTTCTTCTTGGCCACTACATTAACTCAATTCGGTCTGCCGGTCGCGATCAGCAAGCTTGTCGCTGAAGCCAGCGCGCGCGGGGATCATCAAAAAACAAAAAATATTTTAGTCATGTCTCTGACCATCACAGGAGTGCTCAGCCTGATCTTTACACCGCTGTTTCTGTTTTTCGCCCCGGTTATGGCGGAAACGATGCTGACAGATAAGAGAACACTGTATCCGCTCCTGGCCATTACGCCGGTTGTGCCGATTATTGCCATATCGAGTGTGCTGAGGGGATACTTTCAAGGAAAACAGAATATGAACCCGCTTGCCGTGTCACAAGTTCTTGAACAGGTCGTCCGCATTTCACTTGTCGCTGTATGCACGACGATTTTTCTCCCTTACGGAATTGAATATGCCGCAGCGGGAGCAATGATATCCTCGGTCGCAGGTGAACTGGCGTCACTTCTTTATTTGTTCATTTGCTTTAAGTATAAAAAGACGATTAAAATCAGAAAGCATTTTTTCCAGTCAATTAAAAACGGAAAACAAACCTTTACCCAATTAATGAGCGTGTCCCTTCCAACGACCGGAAGCCGGTTTATCGGCAACCTCTCTTGGTTCTTCGAGCCGATTGTCGTCGCTCAAAGTCTTGCCATCGCCGGTGTGGCAACAGTTGCCGCCACGAAGCAATACGGGGAACTTACCGGCTTTGCCATGACGCTGCTGACCCTGCCCAGCTTTATTACATATTCTTTGTCGACTGCACTTGTTCCTGCGATCAGTGAAGGAATGGAGCAGAAAAAACTGCAGGTGGTGGAATACCGGCTGGAACAGGCTATGCGTCTATGCCTGCTCAGCGGAGGCATTGCGGTTGTCATTTTATATGTTTTTGCGGATGAGCTGATGAGGGTGATGTATGGTTCCTCAGGCGCAGCTGTATTTATAAAAGTCATGGCCCCGTTTTTTCTGCTTTATTATTTCCAGGGCCCTCTTCAAGCTGTGCTGCAGGCGCTTAATTTAGCGGGTGCTGCGATGATGAACAGCTTAATCGGAGCACTTGTCAAAACAGGCCTAATTTTCGTTCTGGCCACCAGACCGTCTCTCGGCATCATGGGCGCGGCATTAGCGATCGTAACAGGCATGGTGCTTGTTACGCTTTTGCACGCGGCAACAGTCAGCAAGGTGCTGCCGATCAGTATCAAAATCAAGGAGTACGCACTCAGTTTCGCTGTGATTGCGATATGCGGATTCATCAGCTCCGCCATCAAGCAATATGTTACCTTTGGAGCGTCCGAGGTTGTGAATGTCGCCGGATGGATTGCGACGAGTGCTGCTGTCTATATCATCCTCCTGCTTGTTTTCCGTTTAATTAAAAAAGATGAGCTTCGCCGTATTCCTATTATCGGACGTCTGATTGTCCGATAAAGGTCACGTGCGGGGCCCATCTTTTTCATCAATAAATAATTCTCCGTCAGTAAACGAGCAAAATGAAATGTTTGAAGGATTTGTATATCCGTGTTTTCTTAATTTTTCAACCAGCCATTGTTTATCCTTACCTATTCTGGATAGGTTTTCTGTTTGAATAGAACCGTCTATAATGAGCGGTATTTCGAGCTGCCGATGCTCCCCGCTGTTTTCTTTCTTTACAACAGTCAGTTTACCTGACGGTTCTAAAATGGCAAATGATACATCAGCTACTCTGTCGATATTATTTTCTCTGAGCTGAACCATTAAATCATCAAAATTATAACGCTGTGATTTCATGGCGTTTTCGTCAATTTTTCCATATTTAATAATAATGGTCGGCTTGCCGTCCAGAAGCTGGCGGATTTTTCGGTTTTTTAAAGAAAAGTAGGCGAATGTCACTTGAATGATCATTAAAACAAGCATTGGCAAAATGGTGTGAAATAGATGATCTTCTACGTTTTCTATAGCTAAAACGGCAATTTCAGCCATCATAATAAAGACAACGAGGTCTAAAATGCTAAGCTCCCCGATCTCCCGTTTGCCCATGAAACGAAAAATGACCAATATCACAAAATACAATATGATTGTGCGAAACGTAATAGTGAGAAGCTCTTCCATCATACACCTCCAACTCATCATAGGATGCAACAAAACGAACAATTTATGTAAGATGAATGGATCGTATTTCATAAAGCTTTTACGTCTAATTCATGGGGCAAGGGAATACATTTTTACAAAGACGAGCCATCAGCATGTCTGACGGCTTTGTTCAAAAAGAACAGAAGCCTTTTAATACAGGCAGAGAGGAGACATTCATGGAGGAAACGAAACAAGTTGGAAAAGGCATTCTTTACGGCTTAATCGCCATTTTTTCAGCTATGCTCCTGACGAGCTTAGCCGTTTCACTTTTACTGACGGCAACCTCGCTGGAAGAGTCATCATTCAACTGGCTGATCACTGCCATCTCATTTCTTTCTTTATTCATCGGCGGGTTTATTTCAGGAGGAAAAGGGAAGGAAAGAGGCTGGATGATCGGGGCATTGACTGCCTTGAGCTTTTCTATAATTATTTTATTGTTTCAGTATTTAGGATTCGGAAAAACATTTACAGCGGAGCAGCTGCTCTACCATCTGGGATTTTTAGGGGTATGCATGCTGGGCGGGATTTTCGGCGTGAACATGAGGGGAAACAGGTCTTCCACATAAAAAAGATGACAAAAAAAGAGCGGGATCATCCGCTCTTTTCTTGTTTGCTATGTACAGCTCCTGCTGTTATTCAGCAGCAGAAACTTCTCTGATCGCGCGGCGGTCGAACGTAAGACGTGTGTTTTCACCAGTCTTAACGACGACTTTGCTTTCGTCGATAGAGTCAACAGTACCGTGCAATCCCCCGATTGTCACTACTGAATCGCCTTTTTTCAGTTCCTCCTGCATTCGGCGTACTGCCTTTTGCTGTTTTTGCTGAGGACGAATCAGCAAGAAGTAAAGGACCGCAAACATTAAAATAATAGGAACCAATGTGCCTAAAGTGCCTGTCATGATTTTCACCCCTTTCTGTAAGCCTGTGATTTATTTTTATTTAGAAGCTTTTCGCATTTGGCTTGTTATAGCCGTAACGCTCAAAGAACTCTTCTCTGAAATCACCCAGACGATCCTCACGAATAGCCTGTCTTACCTGCACCATTAAGTGTAACAGAAAATGAAGGTTATGGTAAGTTGTTAATCGAAGGCCAAATGTTTCGTTGCAGCGGATCAAATGTCTGATATACGCGCGAGTGTAGTTTTTACATGTATAACAATCACACTCTTCATCAATCGGACGGAAATCTCTTTCGAATTTCGCATTTTTCATATTGAGACGGCCTTCAGCTGTAAACACCGTACCGTTTCTAGCAATCCGCGTAGGCAGCACACAGTCAAACATGTCGACCCCGCGGATCGCTCCGTCGATCAGCGCGTCCGGAGAACCGACTCCCATCAGATATCTCGGTTTATCCTTCGGCAAGAGCGGTGTTGTAAACTCGAGCACACGATTCATGACATCCTTCGGTTCACCGACAGATAATCCGCCTATAGCATATCCCGGGAAATCAAGAGAAATCAAGTCCTTCGCGCTTTGCGTGCGCAAATCTTCATATTCTCCGCCTTGCACAATGCCAAACAGCCCCTGTTCATCCTGACGGGTATGGGCATTGAGGCAGCGTTCCGCCCAGCGGCTTGTCCGCTCAACTGAGCGCTTCATATAATCGTACTCTGCCGGATATGGCGGGCATTCGTCAAACGCCATCATAATATCAGAACCAAGTGCGTTTTGGATCTCCATCGCTTTTTCCGGAGATAAAAACAGCTTGTCTCCATTTAAGTGATTGCGGAAATGGACGCCCTCTTCCTCTATATTACGAAACTTGCTTAAAGAAAAGACCTGAAAACCGCCTGAATCTGTTAAAATCGCGCGGTCCCAGTTCATAAATTTATGGAGCCCGCCCGCTTCTTTGACAATATCTTGACCCGGGCGGAGCCATAGGTGATACGTGTTGCTTAAAATGATGCCCGCATCCATTGCTTTAAGCTCTTCAGGCGACATCGTTTTGACTGTCGCCAGTGTGCCGACCGGCATAAAAACAGGCGTTTCAAAGGAGCCATGAGGCGTATGCACTTTGCCCAGCCGCGCCCCTGTTTGTTTGCATTCTTTTATAAATTCATAGCGTATTGGTTGTTCAGCCACTTTTGATGAGGCCTCCTGTTCTCGAATTATAGGATCAGCATCGCGTCTCCGAAGCTGAAGAAACGGTATTCCTCTTCCACCGCATGGTTATAGGCGCGCAGAACGTTTTCTCTTCCCGCAAGCGCGCTGACCAGCATAATCAATGACGATTTCGGCAAATGGAAGTTTGTAATCATTCCGTCAATGGCTTTAAATTCATAGCCCGGATAAATAAAAATAGATGTCCAGCCGCTTGATGCTCTAAATTGCCCGTCATGCTCCCCGGCAATCGTTTCAAGCGTGCGGGTCGAAGTCGTACCGACAGAAATGATCCGGCCGCCATTTCCCCTTATTTTGTTTAAGACCGCAGCCGTGTCTTCTGACATTTGATAAAACTCCGCATGCATATTATGCTCTTCAACGTCATCGGCACTCACAGGGCGAAACGTTCCAAGGCCTACGTGCAGTGTGATGAACTCAATTTGCACGCCTTTGTCTTTCAATTGCTGTAAGATTTCTTCGGTGAAGTGAAGGCCTGCTGTAGGCGCCGCGGCAGAGCCGATTTCTTTTGAAAACACTGTTTGGTAGCGCTCTCTGTCATCAAGCTGTTCTTTGATATATGGCGGGAGCGGCATCTCTCCAAGAGATTCCAGCACCTCGTAGAAAATGCCTTCATAGTGAAATTCCACTTTTCTGCCGCCATGCTCAAGCTCTTCCGTGCAGACTGCCTTTAACCTTCCGTCTCCAAACGTCACTACGGTTCCTTTTTTCACCCGTTTCGCCGGTTTGACAAGCGTTTCCCACTTGTCACCAGCTTCTTGTTTCAGCAAAAGCAGTTCCACTTTCGCGCCGGTATCCTCTTTTGTTCCGAATAACCGCGCAGGCAGCACACGGGTATTGTTCAGCACAAGACAATCTCCTTCTTTAAAGAAGCTGATAATGTGTTTAAACGAGCTGTCAGTCAGCTCTCCTGTATGTTTATCAAGCACCATCAGCCTTGAAGCATCACGCTGCTCCAACGGCACTTGTGCAATTAAACGTTCCGGTAGTTCAAAATCAAATAAATCGACTTTCATGATGA
Organism: Bacillus sp. 11C; assembly: GCF_055486375.1. Taxonomy (NCBI): domain Bacteria; kingdom Bacillati; phylum Bacillota; class Bacilli; order Caryophanales; family Bacillaceae; genus Bacillus; species Bacillus sp. 11C. The sequence goes on along the minus strand of NZ_JBUPVZ010000006.1, from coordinate 204,025 downwards.
TTTCACCTTTATTCTAGTCTTTTGTTATTTCATTCTGCCGAAAAGATTAAGCAAAATTGATAATACCACACTTATGATAATACAAGTGACAACCGGGAAGAAAAACGTGACATTTCCCTTTTTCACAAAAATATCTCCCGGCATCTTGCCGACAAAATGCAATACTGCTCCGATGATAAGCAAAACAGCACCAAGAATCATAATGATCTTAGGGAATTCAATCATATCGTGGAGCCTCCATTTGGAAATGATGATACACGGCCGGTGTCACGATCCTTCCACGCGGCGTTCTTTGGATAAAACCGATTTGCAGCAGATACGGTTCGTATACGTCTTCAATCGTATGAGGTTCTTCACCGATAGTGGCTGAAATGGTGTCAAGACCCACCGGGCCGCCATTAAACTTTTCGATCATACCCATCAGCAGCTTGTGATCAATATGATCCAAACCGAGGCGGTCAACCTGGAGCCGCTCCAGCGCATCCTGCGAAATCTCTTCCGTGATCCGGCTGTCACCCAGCACCTGGGCGAAATCGCGGACCCTCCTCAGCAGGCGGTTCGCTACGCGGGGCGTACCTCTCGATCTCCTCGCAATTTCAAGAGCTGACGGATTATCAATTTCAACCTCGAATACATCAGCGGTTCTTGTGACGATATCGGCCAGCTCTTCTTGCGTATAGTACTCAAGGCGCGACATCACGCCGAACCGATCTCTTAACGGCGCCGTCAAAAGCCCTACCCTCGTCGTTGCGCCTACCAGCGTAAAAGGCGGCAAGTCGAGCCGAACCGAGCGGGCAGAGGGGCCTTTTCCAATCACAATATCCAGACAAAAGTCCTCCATCGCCGGATACAGCACCTCTTCTATCGATCTGTGCAGTCTATGTATTTCATCAATAAATAATACATCACCCGGTTCCAGCGCCGTTAATATGGCAGCCAAATCACCAGGTCTTTCAATCGCGGGCCCTGATGTCGTCCGCAATTCCACTCCCATTTCATTGGCAACGATGGAAGCAAGCGTGGTTTTCCCGAGTCCGGGCGGCCCGTACAGAAGAACATGATCCAGCGTCTCCTGTCTCATTTTCGCCGCATCTATAAACACACGCAAATTTTCTTTCACCTTATGCTGTCCGATATACTGCGCCAGATTTTGCGGCCTCAAACTTTGCTCTATCACTGATTCATGGTTGTCTGCTTCACTTGAGACGAGCCGTTCATCCATGAACATCACCTTACTTCAATAGTTTTTGTAATGCTTTTTTCACATATTGGTCTGTTGTCAGCCCTATTTCTTCTTTTAAGTGAGGAAGCACCTTTTTGATTTCTTTTTCAGCATATCCTAGAACCCTGAGAGCCTCAAGCGCTTCTTCGAGAGCGGTTTCTGCTGTTTGCTTTTCAAGCCTTTCTTCATGATTAAACAGATTTCCAATCATTTCAGGCACAACATCAGCGAGCTTTCCTTTTAAATCAAGAATAATCTGGCGCGCAGTTTTCTTTCCTACACCAGGAAACTTGACCAAAAAGGCTTCATCCTCATTTTCAATTGCTTGGATAACCGCTCCCGGATCACCTGAGCCTAAAATAGCGAGAGCCCCTTTTGGACCGATTCCGGTCACGTTTAACAGCTTTGTAAAGAGCGCCTTCTCCTCCCTTGTTGAAAAACCGTAGAGCGAAAAAGCATCCTCTCTGATATGGTGGTACGTAAAAATCGTTTCTTGGTTTCTCTCCTTATATATAAACGGATTCGGCGTGAAAATCTGATAGCCAATGCCGCCGTTCTCTATCACAATATATTGGGGAGATACATAATCAATCGTCCCTTTAACAAATTCAATCACGCAAATTCACCTCTTTGACTGTTCTTCATTGTACCATAAAAACAGCCAAAGTCTTATAGAAAAGTTAACATACGTTCGCTTCTCTCTCATTCTCCCACGAAAAAAAAGACATGAATACATGTCTTCAATCAGCGGACGTCACCCGCTGTATGTCTTCATATGTTCTATGACGTCCTCAAACTCCGCTTTTGTCCGAAATGGAATGCCTTTCAGCAGATTTTTTTGCATATGGCTTTCCAGCCTTTCTAAATCAATTTGAAAAAAAGACTGAATCGGTTCGGAAGCTGACTCAGGCCGCCCATGAAAAGTGGATATCACGCCATTATCCGATACACCGATATATCCGTTGACCTTGCTGAGCGGAGAAATATCGTCCATTTGCTTTCGGAAGAGCACATATCCCTTACTTTGTTCGACAAGCGTCCAGCCGGTATAAGCTGCCCAAAACTCATCCATAGAAAGCACTTTTTCACGCTTATGCTCAATGCTGACATCTCCGTCCAAATACACTTTTTCAAGCTGCACATGCACCTGCAGCGGTTCATAGTGCTCCACTTCCGCCCCTAGCGCGTGGGGAGGAGCACCTAATAGAAATGCTGCGGCTGAGCAAAGAATGCCCAGCAAAAGATACGCCGTGCTGAATCGTTTCACCCTCTACACCTCTTTGCACACGTTTATGGCTAGTTTGACCAAAGAGGCTACTGCTTAACCGTTTTCTCGAAATTTGTTTGCATGTTTTCCGTGACAAGCCTTTCCTCCGTATACATATCAGCGTTTTGCTCAGAAATCGTTAAAAATTGTGTCAGAAAAGCGCTGAAAAAATACAATGCCGCAAAGATCCAAATGACACCGCCTGCACCGAGCGGTCCAATGAAAAGACTGACGATGCCCGGCGCGATAAACGCACATAAACCGGACCCTAAGTTCAAGACTGACATGGCAGCGCCTTTATTATCAGGTGCAAGTGTCGGCAAAAGCGCGCTCAATGGCACGTAGCCGGCCAATGCTGCACCGTAGCAGCAGGCGATAATCAGCAGCACCCAATACTGATGCCCGATCAACTGAGGCGTGTAATAAAGCGCCAGCGTAAAAACACCGCACCCGACACCGCCAAACCACATCACGGTATTGCGCCAGCCAAGTTTATCTCCGACTGCACCGAAAATGATATTAAACACAATATTCACGAAAAACAGCGTTCCCCATATTTGCAGCCATTCTGAAACGGAATACCCGTAACGCGCTAAATAAGTTGGGAGAAAAATCGCAAATCCAAATTGTCCTATGGCATTAATTGTCTTGACCACACCGCCGATGCCGACTTTAGGGTTTTCAAACATAATTGTAAATGCCTTCGATAGTTCTTTCCATTTCGGCTGATCTTGTTGTTGTACCGGTGTGAATTGATCTTTGTTTAAAAATAGGGCGAGGAATCCCCCTGCCGCGACAAACAGCAAAGCGCTCCAAAGCGTATTGATTTCTCCAAAGGCCGGAACCGCATAACTGGAATAGAACGGACCGAGCACATTTAAGCCGCACGTAAACATAAACCAAAACCAGCCGACGGCTTTTCCGAGAATATGATGAGAAGTGCTGTATGACACCCACACGAGAAAAGAGTATGCAAACAGCGGATATCCCAAGCCTCTAAGTGCATAGCTGCCCAGGAGAGCCGGATAATGCATATGAGGAATTGCCCAGCCGATAAAAGCGGCCGAACCGAGGATAAATGCAAGCAAGCCGACAATCATCGTTTTTCTCGGCCCCCAAGTTTGGACAAACGTGCCTGAAAGCCAAGCCGAGATGGTGACAGCAATGCCGTACATGGTAAATAACAATGCGGATTGCTGCATGCTGAGACCATGTTCAACGAGAAAAGGAGACAGCCAGCCTTGTTCGAGTCCGTCTCCAACCATAAAGATAACAACGCCAATATAACCCCAAATCATGTGAGAAGGAATTCCGATTTTGTTCAAAAAATTTCCTTTATCTTGTGCTGGATCCATTTCTCCACCGCCTACTTAAAGTATCAATGGAGGTTATATACCCAAGCTTTCTGAATTGTAATCCTGCTTGATCAAAAAGCGATTTTTTCATTGTGCTCGACACTGACAGGCATGCCGATAGCGAGCGACTGCTGAGCCGCTCTGGCGATCCGTTCCGCCTGAAAACCGTCGTTTCCGGTACACGCAGTTTCCCGGTTTGTGCAGATCGCTTCTGCAAACCGAATCATCTCCTCCTCATACGCATCCTTATAGCGTTCAAGGAAAAAGAAATGCGGTTTATCTTTCATCACAAAATCAGCAGTTGACACTTCGACTGTCGTCGGCCTGCTGTTGTCCGCCGCTGCCGAGCCTTTCGTCCCGAAAACCTCGATTCGCTGGTCATATCCGTAAACAGCTTGGCGGCTGTTGTCAATCACAGCCATGGCACCGTTTTCAAAAGTCAGCGTAATGACAGCCGTATCAATATCTCCCAGCTCTGAAAAGGAAGGATTCGCCAAAGCCGCCCCTTTTGCATACACTTCCGTCACTTCGCTTCCCATAATATATCTGGCCATATCAAAATCATGGATCGACATATCCATAAACAAACCGCCAGAAGTGCGGACATAATCTATATTCGGGGGTTCTGGGTCCCGCGATGTGATTTTTAATAAGTGGGGCGTTCCGATTTCACCTTTTTCAACAATGGTTTTGATTCTTTTAAAATGAGGATCAAAACGGCGGTTAAAACCGACTTGAAGTGCAACCCCGTGTTTCCGTACGGCAGCAAGCGCTTCTTTTGTTTCATCTAAAGAAAAACTGATGGGCTTCTCACAAAAAATATGCTTTTTCGCCTCAGCCACTTCTCTGATCATCTGTGCATGTGCGTTTGTCGGTGAGCAAATAAAAACAGCGTCAATATCAGAGTCATGCAATAAATCACGATAGTCAGAGGTTATGTTTTCAATTTGATGACTGTCAGCCCAGCTTTTTATACGGCTTACCTGAATATCAGAGACCGCCTTTATTTTCATATGAGGAATCCGGCGTATATTTTGAACATGAAGTTTGCCGATGCGACCTGCACCGATAATCCCTGTTACAATCTGTTTTGTCATAGCTTGTTCCCCCTTGAACATTTACGAAAGCGCTTTATTTTAAATTAATACTATCCCATTTGTAAGCGCTTTTCAAGAATGGAAATGATCGCTTTATGTCTCTTTTATCACAATCGAGGTTTATAGGTAGCCTTCTTCTTCAAGACCAGATACACTAGATATAGGCTCTTTTTCCTGAACAGTTTATGATTTTCCTATAAACAGCTGCATAAAATAGAGCAAAGAAGGTGAATGAAATGCTGACAAAAGCAGAGGCACTGGCCCATTCAGTCATATACCACAAAAACAGCAGATTTGATAAAGTCAAAGAAAAGCCCGGGGAATTGACACTCATCGGCAAGGGAAGAAGCGCCTATGTGTTTGCCTTAACAGAGGGCGATCGAAAATTGGCGCTGAAAGTATTTTTCCCGGAGTATCAAGCGACAGCCGTCAAAGAAGCTGCGATCTATGAAAAATTAGCCGGGTCCGCGTTCTACCCTGACATCTACGAAACTGGTGATTCATTTATTCTCATGGAATATATTAAAGGTGAAACCTTTTATAACTGTCTGAAGAAAGGCATCGCGATCAGTGATGACATGATTCAGCAGGTTGAGGAAGCACTTTCTGACGCCCGGGCCGCCGCTCTGAACCCGTCAGACATTCATTTGCGGAATCTGATTTTGACAGAAACCGGGGCAGTGCGAGTGATTGATGTTGCAAGATTCGAACAGACCAAAACGTGCACCCAGTGGGACGATTTAAAATCAGCGTATCATGCACTCTACAAAAAACCGATATTCCCCAAAAAGATTCCGGGTTTTTGGCTGGAGGTCATCGCATTTTTATATAAGAAAGATTGGTTCCAAAAGCATTTCGCACAACGGAAAAGAAAATATTCTTAAAATGAAAAGGCAGCCGCACAAGCGGCTGCCTTTGTCGGTTTATATTTACTTTCTGACAGCAGAAATCAGTTTCATTTGTTCAGGTGACAGCTTAATTCGATAGCCTCTCACAGTTAAGTAAACCGCTTCTGAGTCTTTCTCCCAGGAATGACAAAATATTTTCTCCATTTCTGTCTCCCCCACCCTTTATTTGATTAGTCCATCATACCACCGCTTTATTGAGTGAATTTTAAGGAAATGTAAAGATCGTATGAACATGAGAGTAAAAAAGGGGAGCATTACATGTTACACGCAGTAAAATCCGCTTATCCTATTTGCACTTCTGATATTCTTCGGCGCCGCCGTCTATTGGATGTTATGTTCACTGAAGAGCGTTCCGAAAGGCCATTTCGAACAATCGGTTGAATCGCCGGATGGCAGTATACGTTTCACACTTATGTATCCCGCAATACCTTTAGCTTAGATGCGGCCCGAGGCGAACTTGTGAATGAAAAAACACTTGTCAAGGAAACAACTTACTGGAATGATCCGGACAGCAGCCCAAGTCACATAGATCAATCCAATACAATGAAAATCGACAATCAGACTTTACACCCTGCTATTCATGAAACGTATGATTGGCGAAAGGATGATCATTGGTTACGTGAAGAACCGCCGCAGGCGCCATTGAGATGATGAAATATGAATGATATGAACGGAACTAGTGAAAAACGAACCAACAACTGACAGAACTTGCCATTTGTTGCTAAAGGATCTTATGACAATTTCCCTCAGTTTGCCTCTATAAGAAAAACGCGGCGTTTTCTTTTTTTTCCTTCCTCTTCTTATTGATAAATACGTGTCATATAATGTGACAAACCAATTGTAGAAATAGTTCGATTAGCCCAAAATCCTTTTTATACATGTATTCGAAATGAAGTGAGGAGGAAGCTTGATGGAAGATTTTGTTACGAGTTTAACTGCTGTCTTATGGAGTACACCCGTTATTTATATTTTATTGGGAATTGGATTGATCTTTTCTATTATGACTCGTTTTTTACAAGTCAGGCATTTGAAAGAAATGATTGTTCTGATGTTCAAAGGTAAGAGCTCTGAAGCCGGCGTTTCTTCTTTTCAAGCATTATCGATTGCGCTGTCCGGCCGAGTGGGAACAGGAAACATCGCGGGTGTGGCGACAGCAATCGCCTTCGGCGGACCCGGTGCGGTGTTCTGGATGTGGACGATTGCCTTTATCGGTGCGGCGAGCGCCTTTGTTGAATCAACTCTTGCCCAAATTTACAAAGTGAAACAAGACGGCCAATATCGAGGAGGCCCCGCTTATTATATAGAAAAAGGATTAGGCATTAAGTGGTTTGCCGTCTTATTTGCCGCTGCTGCCCTTATCGCAATGGCCCTTCTGATGCCGGGCGTCCAGTCCAACTCCATTGCGGCCGGCGTCAAAAATGCATTCGGCATCTCTCCTGCTATTACAGGCGGTGTTCTCGTTTTATTGTTAGGATTTATCATTTTTGGCGGTGTCAAACGTATTGCCAATGCCGCGCAAATGATTGTTCCGTTTATGGCCATTGGCTATATCCTGCTGTCTTTGATCATTATTGTCATGAATGTTTCTGAATTGCCTGCTGTGATCTTATTAATTTTCAAAAGCGCTTTTGCATTGGATTCCGCTTTTGGCGGCCTGATCGGCATGGCGATTTCTTGGGGTGTCAAACGAGGCATTTACTCAAACGAAGCCGGCCAGGGAACAGGCCCGCATCCGGCGGCCGCCGCAGAAGTTTCCCATCCGGTCAAGCAGGGGCTGGTTCAGGCATTTTCGGTTTATATTGACACCTTATTTGTATGCTCGGCTACAGCTTTCATGATCTTATTTACCGGCATGTACAATACCCAGACTGCAGATGGTTCTTTTATCGTACATCACCTTAAAGGCGTAGAGGCTGGACCTGGTTTCACTCAAGCGGCCATTGACAATGTCCTTCCCGGATTTGGCGCTGGTTTTGTTGCCATCGCTTTATTCTTCTTCGCATTTACAACGATTATGGCATATTACTACATCGCAGAAACAAATATCGCCTATTTAGCCCGAGGCAGAAAAAGCAAATGGGCAATGTTTGGTTTAAAACTGATTATTTTAGCCGCGACGTTCTACGGAACTGTAAAAACCGCTTCACTTGCTTGGGCATTAGGTGATGCAGGGCTTGGCATTATGGTATGGCTGAACGTCATTGCGATTGTGCTGCTTGCCAGACCGGCGCTTCTCGCTTTAAAGGATTATGAGCGCCAAAAGAAGCAGGGCTTAGACCCCGTCTTTGATCCGAAAGCGCTGGGCATCAAAAACGCTGATTTCTGGGAGAAAGAATACACACAGGAAAATGAGCGTGTCTCTTGAATACACCAAAACGGGACCGATATGACATCGGTCCCGTTTTTCATGAGCGGTAATTTGTATATACTTCTTGAACATCATCGTCATCTTCAAGAATGTCGATCAATTTTCCCAGCTTCTCAACAGCCTGATCATCGGCATCCGCATAGGTTTTCGGAAGCATGGTCACCTCTGCCGAAGAAATTGGATATGTCGATTCAAGAGCTGTTTTTACGTCTTCAAAACGCTCAGGCTCCGTTAATACCACATATTGATCTTCTTCTGTCTGCATCTCTTCTCCCCCTGCTTCCAGCACATCAAGCATGAGCTCATCTTCATCTATTTGATGTTCTGTACGGTCAATTGTCATAAATCCCTGTCGTTCAAATAAAAAGGACACACATCCACTTTCCCCCAGACTCCCGCCATTTTTATTAAATGCGGTCCGCACATTTGATGCCGTACGATTTTTGTTATCTGTTACACATTCAACCATAACAGCAATCCCTGATGGGCCGTAGCCTTCATAGGTGATTTCCTCATAGCTGCTTCCGTCTTGGTTCCCCGCGGCTTTTTTAATGGCGCGGTCAATATTTTCATTCGGCATATTGGCGCCTTTAGCTTTTTCGATGACAAGACGCAATGCTGAATTCGCTTCAGGATCAGCTCCGCCTTCTTTGGCTGCCACATAAATTTCTTTTGCAAGCTTCATAAATATTTTCCCGCGCTTTGCATCCTGCGCATTTTTCCTTTTTTGTATGTTTTTCCATTTGGAATGGCCTGCCATGCTTTCACCTTCTTTTGACATTTTCTATGTACACTTTAATAGGTATTTTTCGCTGATGCAAAGAAAAAGGCTGCCGAATATTTTCCGGCAGCCTGTCACTCCTAGCGGGTGTTCATTTTATGCAGTCTTCTGAACAGCCCTTTATCTGTGGACACTTGAACGTCACGGTCATTCGCATAGTTGCGTGCGGCTTTTGTAACGTTATCCTTGTCGGACTTTGTGAAGTCTCTGTGGCTTCTGACTGCGACAACTACTTTTTCATCCGTTACCATTACTTGTGTGTCATTGACGTTTTTTACTTGTTTCACACGGTTGGCAATCTTCGCAGCTAGTCTTCTGTTTTCTTGGTTGTCATATCCGTTGTTTGTCACGTTCCGATTCATGTTTCTGTTATTCGTGTTATTATATGTTCCATCAGTTGCCAAAGGAACGCGATCATCAGCAGTAACACCGTTACGGTTATTCACATTAGCAGTGTTTCGGTTACCGTCGTTCTGGTCCTCCATTAATTCAGTAACAGGACCATCGTTGTCGATTCCTTCTCCCTGTCTGTCAGCATCATTTTCATTTGTATAATATCCAATTGGACGGGTATTGCCGTTATTACGCGTATCATTCTGAGCATTATCGTTTGCTCCGCATGCAGTTAAGCCGGCTGTCATTAGAATCAAGCTCGCGATCGTCATTTTTTTACCCAATGGAAAAACCCCCCGTGGACGAATTGAGCATGTTTGCTCTGTTTTATCATGTGCGTTCGAGGGACATGTTAAGCTTGTCAGTTCTGTCCATTTGGCGGAGATCTGCGCAAAACAAAAAAAGGAACGATTTGCATCGTTCCGAATCATCACTCATTTTCTTCTTCCGGCCGGCCAAACATTTGGTTGACAGAAGGCTGATTCGACATTGGCATAGAAGCTCCGGCCGCATATGGATTTGGGTTTGGATTTGGGTTTGGGTTAGCTGCGCCGTAAGGCATATAAGGGCTTCCATAAGCTCCAACTCCCGAATAGTCAGGTGCAGAGAAATATGGCTGATGATCATCGTCACAGCCGCAGTCGTCAGGATCTTTGTACGGCATGTAGCCAGAGGCCGCAGCCGGCTGGTATGCTCCCATCACTTGAGGAGTGCCATAATGAGGGCCATACGGCATTTGTCCATACGGAGATCCATAAGCCGGAGATGCGTATTGAGGCGCTCCGTATGAACCGTAATGTCCGTGGTGGCTGTTTTCATGATGCTGGTTTTCATATTGACCCGGATCATACTGAGGCGATACAAAGCTTGGCTGGTATCCATAAGGCTGAACCATTGGGTAAGCTTGAGCCGGATAGTACGGGTAGCATAATCCTGATCCTGGAAGGACCGGTGAAATAGGGACCGGACACGGTACGAAATGAGCTGGATAATGATAATAAGGCTGAACAGCCGGCATATTCGGAACTGTGTGATGAATATTTTCTTCTTCCATACCGCCTACCTCTGGCGCCTTTGGCATATTAGGCATATTCGGATAATTTGCATTTTCCATATTACTCATAGCCTCCTGTTGTGGAAATTGATCTTGCATGTGATGCATATGATCCATATTTCCGTCATGATGTTTTTTCGGCTCCTCCGGTTTAGGAGGCGACCAAGGCTGGAAAAGCTGTTTCATATCATAATAATCGTTCACATCAGCTTCAGGATACACATCTTCCTGCAAATTAGGCATCGGCGGGACATACGGCACAGACTTCTTTTCTTTCGGCTTTGTGTCTTCTACATCAACAACGGATTTAGGTTTTTCTTTCGCATATGGATGCTCTTGCTTCATACTCCCGGCCGAAGCCGGACTTTTGCCTGCTTTTGGCTCTTTTCTGACCGGGACAGCTTCAGACGGCACTTTTATTTTCATTCCAGGCATGATTAAGTCTGGATTGCTAAGCTGCGTATTGAGTTTCTTCACTTCCTCAATATCAACTCCGTACTTTTCAGCTATTTTCCAGAGCGAATCGCCTTTTTGAACGATATGGATTTTCAACGTTTTCCCCTCCTATGCAAAACGTGAACAGTTCAGCTGAGATTACAATATGTTTCTTCACAACATATGCCCGAACAAAAGAAGTTATGAGTCAGGAGGAGAAATATTTCTGATTTACGTAATCAAAAGCATACGATTCAGGGCAAGGAGGGCATCTTGCTGAATAGCTTTTGGCACCTTAATCACGCCTGAAGGTACTCCTTTTTCTATTTGTTCTAAAGACCATAGCAAATGCGGCAAATCGATTCGGTTCATTGTCAAGCACGGGCACATGTTCGGATTGAGTGATTCGACTTGTTTATCAGGGTGCTCGTGAATGATCCGCTGAACAAGATTCATTTCTGTGCCGATTGCCCACTTGCTTCCCGCCGGAGCCTGATTGATCGTATCGATAATATATTTCGTTGATCCGCTGTCATCACTTAGCGTCACGACTTCATGTGAGCATTCCGGATGCACAATGATCCGAATGTCAGGGTCACGTTCTTTCACATCACGGATATTTTTTACGGTGAATTTTTCGTGAACAGAACAATGCCCTTTCCACAAAATCACTTTCACATTCTTATGCTCAGATTCAGCCGCTAATTCATCTTTTATCGGATCCCACACAGCCATATCCTCAAGCGCGATGCCCAGATCATAAGCCGTATTTCTCCCTAAATGCTGATCAGGCAAAAATAAAATTCGTTTTTTCTGTGTAAACGCCCATTCAAGCACCTTTTTCGCATTCGAAGAAGTCACAGTCGCTCCGCCATGCTTACCGACGAAAGCCTTGATCTCCGCAGTGGAGTTTACATAAGTTAAAGGTATGATCGTATCTCCGAATGTATGCTGAAGTTTCTCCCACGCCCTATTGGTCTGCTGCATGTCAGCCATGTCAGCCATAGAACACCCCGCTCTCATATCAGGCAGGATGACCGTTTGTTCCTCGCCTGTCAGCATATCAGCGGTCTCTGCCATAAAGTGCACACCGCAAAAAACAATATAATCCGCTTCTTTGTTTTTTTCCGCTATTTGGGCCAGCTGAAGGGAATCGCCTGTTTGGTCAGCAAATTGCACCACTTCGTCTTTTTGATAATGATGGCCTGGTATAAAGAGCCTGCTCCCAAATTTTTTCTTAATGGCTGCAACCCGCGTTTCCATATCCTTTCTTGATATTCCTTTATAACCTTCAGGCATCATATCATTCGATTGTTTGATCACATCAAGAATTGACATAATGGCATTCCTCCATAGATTCATTTGATAATGTAACATCCATGCTGATATCTAAACTTTTGACGGAATGCGTCAGGAATCCTAATGAAATATAATCCACACCCGTCCCTTTAAAAGCAGCTAAAGATTCTAACGTAATTCCGCCTGAAGCTTCAGTTTTTATATGGTCCGGTGTGAGGTTTGCAAAATGGCGGACCGTATCAGGCGCACAGTTGTCAAACATAATAACATCCGCTCCTGCTTCAATTGCTTCTCGCAGCTGTTCCTCCGTTTCAATTTCCACCTCGATATTTACCATATGCGCGGCGGCTTGACGCGCTTTTTGGCACGCCTCTGCAATAGAGCCGCATGCTGCAATATGATTATCTTTAATCATGATGCCGTCATACAATCCGAATCGATGATTATATCCGCCCCCGGCTCTGACAGCGTGTTTTTCCAGCATTCTCAGCCCCGGTGTTGTTTTTCTCGTGTCACAGACTTTTATCTGTTCATCATCCAGCCGTCGCACAGCCTCGCTTGTCATCGTCGCAATTCCAGACAGCCTCTGAATAAGATTTAATACAACCCGCTCTCCTGAAAGAAGCGCAGCCGCCGGACCGCGTAAAACGGCAATCACTTCCCCTTTTCGCAACATGTCCCCATCTGATTTATGTAAATGGATTTGAACATTTTCGTCTAATAAAGCAAAGCCTTCTTTTATCACCGCAGCTCCGGCAAAGATGCCGTCTGACTTTGCAACAATCTCCGCTTCACAGCTCTGTTCTCCAAAGATAGCCTGCGATGTTAAATCCCCCGTACCTATATCCTCAAGAAAAAAGTGATTCAGCAATTTTTTCAGGTGTAAATGATTCATTTCTCCAAATCCCCCCGTTTTTTCTAATCTTCGTTCCTTTTTTTGTATGGACAATTTGTCTTCCTTGCCAGCGCTCATCAGCTTGAGGAAAATCGGTGCGAAAGTGCGCCCCTCTGCTTTCCTCCCGCAAAAGCGCAGAAAACGTCATCAGCTTTGCAGTTTGCCATAAATGAGAAAGTTCCAGCTGCGGTATTGTGATATCCTTCACATTCACTTTTTGAAAAGTCAGCGTATGAAGCCAGATGCTCAGCTCAATCAGACTGCCTTTTTCTCGTAAGATAGACATGTGGCTTGTCATTCTGCTTTTCAATTCATACACCTCTGTATTCGGCACCTCGTAGACGACGGTTTCTGGAGATGATTGATATTGGCTGTTATAAACCGGTTTTTGCATAATATGCTCTGCTGTTCTTTTTCCAAATACCAACGCCTCAAGTAAGGAATTGCTCGCAAGCCGATTGGCTCCGTGCAAACCGGTGCATGAGGTCTCGCCAATTGCATAAAGCCCCGGCACTGTTGTTTCCCCCCATCGATTAACACAAACACCTCCCATCAAGAAGTGCATTCCCGGGGCAACAGGTATTTTCCCACTTTGAATATCAACCCCTGCTTTTTCACATATAGCGGTGATGGTAGGGAAGCGCGCTTCGAAATTAGAAATCGCACTGCAGTCGATAAAAACACGGTTTCCTTTTGTCATTTCTTCGTGAATAATCCGTGAGACGATGTCTCTTGGAGCCAGGTCACCCAAAGGATGCCGTCCAGCCATAACACGGCGGCCGTGTTCATCAACTAAACATCCGCCTTCCCCTCTTACAGCTTCTGAAACAAGCCCATAGGAAACACCGTTTTTCACAAGCAGTGTCGGATGAAATTGAGTAAACTCTAAATCAGTTAACTCCGCTCCGGCCCGGTAAGCTAAAGAAAGGCCGTCACCTGTGACGGATGGATCGTTTGTATGGTGAAGAAACAGGCTTCCGCATCCGCCGGCTGCCAGCACCACTTCATCCGCATGCCTTACCTTGATCCGCCCCTGGCTGTTTTTTGTCATGACTCCGATACAGCGTCCATTCTCCATAAGCAAATCTGCCGCTGTTTCATGCTCGATTAACTCGATTTTGCTGTTGATCTGTTTCAGCAAATACTCGACAAGCAGCCTTCCTGTTGCGTCTCCGCCTGCATGAAAAATGCGGTTGTACGAGTGAGCTCCTTCTCTGCCAAGACAAACATCGCCTTGCTCATTTCGATCGAATGGAAATTCATTCTCCAATAAGTTTTGAATCATGATTTTCCCATCGTGTAAAACGTCTGCTGCAATAGCTAGATCGTTATGTCCGCAACCTGCATATAACGTATCCTCTAGATGGGCTTCAATCGAGTCACTCTTTGCATAAGCCGCAGCAATCCCGCCTTGCGCATAGACTGAATTGCTGTTTTTGGCCCTTTTCTTTGTGATGACAGTCACTTCATATGAGGGCGGGAACGCTGACGCTAAGGAAAGTGCCGCCGCCCCTGAACCGATGACTACAACCGTCTTTTTAGACATATGCCACCCTCCTGTTGTTTACACCTGTCTTGACACCTATATTTACACAAGGATAAAATAAACTCAAGAGTTTTTTATGGAGAACGGATGGAGGACGACCGGATGATTTATTTAGATTATGCAGCGACAACGCCTATTTGCAAGGAAGCCCTTAACGTATATCAGAAGCTCAGTATGGATATGTACGGAAATGCCAGCAGCCTGCATGACGCAGGAGGAAATGCAAAGCACATCCTGGAGTACTGCCGTGAAAAAATCGCTGACATCATTGGCGGAGATGCAAGTGGCATCTATTTTACCAGCGGCGGCACGGAATCCAATTTTCTGGCCATTCAATCATTGCTAAACGGCCTGCCAAAAACAAAAAGACATTTTATTACAACTGCCATGGAACATCAGTCCATTCATAACTGTGCCGCTTTTCTGGAACAGCATGGATTCGATGTAACAATCATTGAACCGAATGAATACGGTCTTATTACCGAGGAAATATTAGCAGCTCATATCCGCCCGGAAACAGGCCTGATATCTATTCAGCATGCCAATTCTGAAACCGGGATCATTCAGCCTATTCAACGACTGTCTTCCTATCTGCACGAACAGGACATTCTTCTCCATTGCGACGCTGTGCAAACGTTTGGAAAAATCCCGATTCATACAGAACAACTGGGGGTGGCTGCACTCTCAGTGTCCAGCCATAAAGTCCACGGACCTAAAGGAGTGGGTGCGGTCTATATTCGGCCAGGTGTGCCTTGGAAACCCGTTTACCCTCTTACCGCTCACGAACAAGGATTCAGAGCCGGCACGGTGAATGTTCCAGGGATCGGAGCCTTCACTGCCGCTGCAGAGCTGATTATAAGCGAAATGGATAAACAGATATCCCGCAATGAGACATTAAGAACATACTTTTTAGACCAAATCAGCATTCGGTCTCTCCCTGTAACCCTTGCGGCTGACACTTCACAAACGGAATGTCTTCCCCATATTGTCGGGTGTTTTTTTCACTCATTTGAAGGACAATATGTTATGTTAGAATGTAATCGGAGTAATATTTGCATTTCAACGGGCAGCGCTTGTTCTGCCGGTTATCACGGGCCGTCTGAAGCGATGAAAGCATTAAGAAAAACAGAACAAGAAGCCCTGCAATTTATCCGCATCTCTTTTGGAAGGCATACAACGGCTGAACAGCTGGATAAGTTATTACATACGTTTACAGCGCTTTGGGAACAAAAGAAAGGAGAATTTGATATTGACCGAAGAATTAAAGCTCATGGGCGCCAACAGGCGTGACCAGCTTCTTCTGTGGCTGAAGGAATCCGTATCACCGCTGACAGGAGGAGAACTCGCAAAAAAAGCGAACGTTTCAAGACAGGTAATTGTTCAGGATATATCGCTCTTGAAAGCGAAAAATGAACCAATTATCGCCACAAGCCAGGGATATGTGTACATGGATGCAGCCGCTCAGCAGCACCAGCAGGCAGAAAGAATCATAGCTTGTCTGCACGGTCCTGAACGGACAGAAGAGGAACTGCAGATCATCGTGGACGAAGGTGTTGCCGTAAAAGACGTAAAAATCGAACATCCAGTATACGGAGATTTAACTGCAGCCATCCAAGTAGGCACTCGGAAGGAAGTTAGCCATTTCATTAAAAAAATCAATTCTACGAATGCCTCCTATTTATCACAGCTGACTGACGGCGTGCATCTTCATACACTGACAGCACCCGATGAATATCGTATCGACCAAGCCTGCCAAGCACTCGAGGAGGCCGGCATTTTAATTAAAGATTAAAAAAAGCCCTTTATTGGGCTTTTTTTATAATTGGTAAGACTGATATGCACCAAGAAGCCTCACTTTACAGCCGAGCGCTTCGAGCTCCTGCATGGCACCTGGAATCAATACCTCATCAAACGCTTTCTCAATATCAACAATAAAGAAATAATGGCCTAATCCGGTTTTCGTCGGACGTGACTCAATCTTCGACAAGTTTAAGTTTCTCCAAGAAAATGCAGACAGCACTCTGTGCAGCGCCCCAGATTGATCATCCTGCGGAAGCATTACCATCAGTGTCGTTTTGGGCCTTGAACTCAATTTTGAATTCACTTCAAATGATATGTTTTCATCAGGAGACAGGATAACAAATCTCGTATGATTGTCCCTGTAATCCTGTATATCTCGTTTCACGATTTTTAATTCGTATGTAGAAGCGGCCATGTCGTTGGCAATTACCCCGATATTGAGCTCGGGATGGTCACTGACAAATTTCGCTGCCGCCCCGGTTGAATTGGCGTATTCATAAGGTACGGAAGGAAATTGACGATGGAGAAATTTATGGCATTGCGCGATCGCGTGTGAGTGCGAGTAAATTTTGTCGAGCTCTTTCCATGCATTCTCTCTTGAAGGATGGACGAGCAAGTGCTGATGAATCGGCAACGTCATTTCACCCACGATTGGCAAGGGCTGTTCATGTATTAAATAGTCTATCGTTAAATTGACCGATCCTTCTAATGCATTCTCTAAAGGAACAAAAGCGAAATCAACTTCGCCTGCAACTGCCGCATCTATACACTCCGGTATGGTGCGGTAGGCAACATGTTCGGCGCCGTTTTGAAAACAAGAGCTAACTGCTAGATGTGTGAATGTTGCTGCTGGACCTAAATAACCGACTTTCATGACGATATTCTCTCCCTTATGCACCTGAACCTAATATCTCAACCTTTTCTACAAAATCAAACTTCTTGAGTTTATTCATTAACGTATGAATGTCCTCTTCCATTGCAGACGTACTGATAGACAGTGTCACATTCGCCCTGCCTTGAAGCGGTATGGTCTGGTGAATGGAAAGAACGTTGCTTCCAGAATCAGCTACCGCCTGCAGGAGCTGAGATAACGCGCCTGACCTATCCTCCAAATGAAAGAAAAGTGTGATAATTTGTTCTTTAACCATAGTGTAGAACGGAAAAACAGCATCTCTGTATTTATAAAACGCGCTTCTGCTTAAATCCACCTTTTGAACGGCATCTGCCACTGAATCTGCTTTTTTTCGATCAAGCAGCTTTTTGACTTCCAATGTTTTTCTCATCGCATCGGGCAATACATCTTCACGGACAAGATAAAATGTCTCCTCTTTCATTTGCATCCCCCCTTTAAAATAGAGAGCCTGACATCCAGGCTCTCCTCTCAGTCCTCATTAATCAATAAATTCAAATTCGAATTCCAGAAGCCTGATAATATCTCCATCCTTGGCTCCGCGTTCTCTGAGCGCTTCATCAACACCCATTCCGCGCATCTGTCTTGCAAACCGTTTAACCGATTCATCACGGGAGAAATCAGTCATCTTGAATAACCGCTCAAGACTGTCTCCTGAAAGCACGAATACACCGTCTGGATCGCGTGTGATGTTAAATGGCACTTCTTCATTCTCCATCGTGTACATGACACGGTTTTGCGTAAGCTCTTCCTCGTCATACAGTGGGAATTCCGGCGTGTTCTCCAGCTGATTGGCGACTTCAAACAGCAGCTCACGAAGACCTTCTCTTGTCACCGCACTGATCGGGAATACCGGATAATCATCCGTCAGCTTTTCTTTAAAGGCTTCCAGATTTTCCGCAGCCTGTGGCATGTCCATTTTATTTGCAACGATAATTTGCGGACGTTCAGTGAGACGCAGATTGTACTCGCTCAGTTCCTGGTTAATCGTGACATAATCCTCATACGGATCGCGTCCTTCCAATCCGGACATGTCAATAACGTGAACAATAACCCGCGTCCGTTCAATATGGCGCAAAAACTGGTGACCAAGTCCGACGCCTTGGTGTGCACCTTCAATCAGTCCAGGCAAATCGGCCATAACAAAGCTGCGTCCGTCATCCGTTTCAACCATGCCGAGATTCGGGACAAGCGTTGTAAAGTGATAGTCCGCAATTTTCGGTTTTGCAGATGAGACAACAGACAGCAAAGTGGATTTTCCAACACTCGGGAACCCGACAAGGCCGACATCCGCTAGCACTTTTAATTCAAGAACAATATAACGCTCTTTTCCTGGCTCGCCGTTTTCTGAAAGCTGAGGCGCGGGATTAGCCGGTGTAGCAAAGCGGGAATTCCCTCTTCCGCCTCTTCCGCCTCTTGCGATGACAGCCTGCTGGCCGTGCTCTGTTAAGTCAGCAATGACCTGCTTTGTATCATCGTCTGTCACAACGGTGCCTGGCGGAACTTTAATAACCATATCATCGGCATTTCGCCCATGCTGGTTTTTGGACATGCCATGCTCGCCGCGAATCGCTTTAAAGTGTTTTTTGTACCTAAAGTCCATCAGGGTGCGGAGACCTTCGTCCACTTCAAAAACAACGTCTCCTCCATTTCCTCCATCACCGCCGGCAGGGCCGCCCTTCGGCACATATTTTTCACGGCGAAACGCAACCATTCCGTTGCCGCCGTCGCCGCCTTTTACATAAACTTTCACCTGATCTATAAACATAATGTCCTCCGTTCTAAACCGTTAAAAACTCCGCTAGTCCAACCCAATTTCAACCATACATTCGTGACTTGTGATCTCAAAACGTATGATATCAATGTCCACATATTCATTTTGCCGAATATCGTCAAAAGCAGATGAATCGGCAAAAGCGCCGTGAAAATCAAGATACAGAATGAGCTGTCTGTCAGGATGATCCGTTTGCAGTGAAACCGTTAAATGATTTTCGCTCTCTCTGCTGACTGCTTGATCAAACAGATAGAACAGCTTTCTCATCAGTTTCGTCAGCTTTTGATCATAAGCCGATAAATCCTTAATTTCTCCAAGAACTTCATATTCAAGCGTCATATAATGGGTTTTCCAATTAAACGTAAGAAAATCAAACGCCAAGTGCGGTGTTTTCAGGTTTGAGAGCTTTGATTCGTGCTTTGCGTCTATAACCATTTCTTCAATCATTTCAAAGACGCGGTCATACTTCTGCAAGCTTAAGTTTCCTTTAATCAGCTGCAGCTTATTCATCCAATCATGCCGGGAATGGGCAAGCAGATGAATCAGTTCATTTTTTAATGCCGTGTCGCTTATATTTTCTTCTTGTTTTTTTGAAACATCCTTCATTTTCGCACTCCCAATCATTTAATTTCTTATTTAGGAGTCTGTATAAGTGTGTATTATGAATTATAACAGAGAAGGCTTTATTAGAAAAACAATTGTTTTTCCCAGAAATATCATGTTCCTTTTTTTCTGGCTAAGGTTGATTTGCAGCCAGGCAGAACATTTTATGTATTACTGCTTGGGGAACATATCCAGTGGGTTTGAGACGTTTATTCTCATTCTTGGCGGGGTCTGCTCGCACATACTCTGCATTTCATTCTTGGTGTTTACTCCGCATTATTGCAAAAAAAACTCCAGTCATCGACCGGAGTTTTTGAATCATTATTGAGCTACAGGATATACGCTCACTTTTTTGCGGTCACGGCCGAAACGTTCGAATTTAACAGTTCCGTCGATTTTCGCAAATAGAGTGTCATCTCCGCCGCGGCCCACGTTTTCACCTGGGTAAATTTTTGTTCCGCGTTGACGGTAAAGGATAGAACCGCCTGTTACGAATTGACCGTCAGCACGTTTAGCACCTAAACGTTTAGACTCAGAGTCACGTCCGTTCTTTGTAGAACCTACTCCTTTTTTAGAAGCGAAAAACTGAAGATCTAATCTAAGCATGTAGCTCACCTCCTATATTATGTTTGTGGTCACACGCAAGTTATCTTTGTAATCCCGTTCAATTGTCTCCAACGAAACAATCATGCCTTCAATCAGCAGCTGAGCTTTTTGGCGCGCCTCCGGATCAAGTGATTCAGGGAATTCAAAGTAAAAATAACCCCCGTCCTCCCCTATATCAAGAAGCGGCTCGAAGCCCGCGAGCACAATGACTGCGTTAACAGCTCCAAACACAACGGCTGTTACTCCGGCACAAACAAGATCTTGTCCATGTTCAGCAAAATTCGCGTGGCCTGTCATTTCAAAAGACAATATGCCTTTATCATGAGACCTTCTGATTGTTGCCTGAATCATGCTTACGCGTTGATTTTTTCGATCGTCACTTTAGTGTAAGGCTGACGATGACCTTGTTTTTTATGAACGTTTTTCTTTGCTTTGTATCTGAAAACAGTGATTTTTTTCGCGCGGCCTTGTTTTTCAACTTTAGCCGTTACTGTCGCGCCTTCAACTGTAGGGTTGCCGACTTTCACGTTGTCTCCGCCAACAAACAAAACGTCTTCAAAAGTAACTGTTTCACCTGCTTCAACAGCAAGTTTTTCGATGAAAACAGTTTGGCCTTCTTCAACTTTGATTTGTTTACCGCCTGTTTTAATGATTGCGTACATTCTCTGCACCTCCTATTAGACTAAGACTCGCCAGATACCAGGGGGCTTTAAGCTCTTAACACCTGTACTGAGCGGTTGTAGCAATGGTGCTACATCCATAACATTAAAAAATATACCAAAACACAAGACGTTTGTCAATCCATTTTAGTAAGGCAGCAGCAGTTCTTCCATGGAGGAATTCGTCCGCTTATCGGCAAAATAAGCATGCAGCACTTCATTCTCGTCAAGCTGACTGAGTTTCTGCCCTGATTTCTCTATAATAATCGGATGTTTGCAGCCGCGCTTGAACTCGGCCATCACATGATAGACTTTGTCCTCTGCCTTTACATTGAGCGGCAGCAGTTTTTCGAGCTCACGATTTTTTCCGTAATACCGTTCAAGCAGAAATCTCACATGGATATAGTGCCTTTGCCTGTATTCCTCAAACAAAGAAACAGCCAGAAAGACAAACAAAATCCATGCACTGATTTGCAGAGGAACCATAAATAAAACCCAGCACCCAAGCAGCAGGCAGAAGCAGAGCGATGTTTTTAAATTCAGCCTGTGAGCTCTTTGAAAAGGAAGCTGCTTGGAAAACAACAAAAATAACAGCTTTCCGCCATCAAGAGGCCAGATCGGCAGCAGATTGACAAATAAAATAGAAAGGTTATAAAAGGTGAAGAGTTCAAAGGTATGCTGATGAATCAATGAGAATTCTGCAAACATCCAGGCTGCAAGCTGAAGCCAGATGTGCTGAAGAGGACCGGCAATAATCACCGCAAACTCTTCCTTTAACGGCCGATTCCCGTGCTCTTCCACTTCAACCGTCCCGCCAAACGGCAGCAAAAAAACTCGCTTGATTCTCCAAGAAAAAAACACGGCCAGAGCAGCATGCCCCAGCTCATGGATCAGCACAATCAGAAGCAGGCATAACAATGCTTTCATATGGCCTGTGACTAGCCCCAGCGCAGCGATAATCCAAAGAAAAGGATGCACATGTATTTTCAAGATAAGGTCGAGCCATTTATTCAAATGAAATCACCTGAATCGGATCAATAAATTTATCGCCGTCTTTCATGGCGAAATAATAGACCCCTTTATTATGATCATCCAGTTTAATCGAACCGAGCTTTTTGCCTTTATCTACAAAATCATATAACGCAACTTCGACATCTTTGAGCTTGCCATAAATACTATAGGTGTTGTCAGCATGCTGCACCTTAACTGTCAGTCCCGTCTGGCTGTCTTTGCTGACTTCAACTACATAGCCTTCTTTTATGCTATCAATTGTATCGCTGCTTGTTTCAACTTTAATCCCTTCCCCATTGTCCTGAAAATCCTGCTGCACTTTCCCGGATGCAGGCGCGATCAGATCTTGACCCACTGTGATCTGCTGTTCCTTATTTTTATGTTCAGGAGCCAGAAAAGCAAGCGGATTGCCAAATTTCGTTTCAAACCAATGGCTTGCTGAGGCAAATTGAAATTCAGTTTCGAAGGTTTTGGCAACGACGGGTTTAATCTGGCTGACGGGTCCAATATTCGTTTTATAGACTATGGCGGAAACGAGAACAAGGCAGGCTGACAGAAGACATTTTAGGATAATTGAATCTGTTTTAACCAAAGGGTGTTTTCCGTTGAATTTCGAAATATTATCTTCATAGACCGGAAGAGTTCCATGCTTTTCCTGATCCGTTACCATCACCCAAGACGGGGGTTTCTGCTTTTCAGAAACTGTCTGAGTAGAGAAACGTTTTGAGCCGGAATGCTGTTTTCTTCTTTTCTCTAATCGTTTTCTGATTTCATCTGCTCTGTGACTCATTGCCATCATCCTTTGCATTCGTTGGGTTTGTACATCATATGTCTTGTCCATGGCAAATATTCATTTTACTCTTACTCAAGCACAAAGCAGACAAAAACAAAAAAATCTGACACAGCATTTGCTTTGTCAGATTCTTCTCTTTGATTCTATCACATTAAGATCTTACTCCGAAAAACGACTTAATCTTAGCCATCATTCCTTTGTTTTGCTCTTCAAGCACCTGCAAAGGAACAGATTCGCCTAAAATGCGGCGGGCAATATTGCGATATGCAATGGAAGCGCGGTTTTTCGGGTCCATTGCAATCGGTTCGCCATGGTTGGAAGCTTTAATGACTTCATCATCATCAGCCACGATTCCGAGCAAATCGATCGACAAATGCTGTGCAATTTCGTCGATATCCATCGTGTCACCGTTTTTCATCAGGTGATTTCTGATTCTGTTTACAACGAGCCGCGGCGGTTCAATGTTTTCCTCTTGCTCCAACAGCCCTATAATACGGTCAGCATCACGAACAGCTGAGATTTCAGGCGTTGTGACCACAATTGCTTTATCAGCTCCGGAAACGGCATTTTTGTATCCTTGTTCAATTCCGGCAGGACAGTCTATGATGACATAATCAAATTCCTGTTTGAGCTGTTGGACCATATTTTTAATTTGTTCAGGAGCAACAGCCGTCTTATCGCTCGTTTGAGCAGCAGGCATTAAATAGAGCAGATCATCGAAACGTTTGTCTTTTACGAGCGCCTGATGCATTTTGCATCTTTCCTCTACAACGTCTACAAGATCGTAAATAATTCTATTTTCAAGCCCCATTACAACATCTAGGTTGCGTAGTCCTATATCAGTATCTACTAAGCATACACGCTTCCCTAAAATGGCTAAGGCGGTACCGAGGTTCGCAGATGTTGTCGTTTTACCTACTCCGCCTTTTCCCGAAGTTATTACGATAGCCTCACCCAATTCACATTCCTCCCTCAAGCCTTGTTAGATCAGGTCTTAAATGAGCCAAATGTTGAAGGCGTTCAATGACCATATTTCCGTCTGTATCTAAGTAAGCACATTCCATTTCGTTCCCTTTTTGAATGTGGTCTGGGGAGCGATTTAACACGTGATTGATTCTTAATTGTGTCGGCAGCATTTCAGAGGCGGCGATGACCGCTTGATTATTTCCGTTATATCCCGCGTGCGCGACACCTTTCAGTGAGCCCAGAACAAAAATGTTCCCTCCGGCCCTGACTGTTCCGCCGGGATTCACATCACCGATCAGAAGCAAGTCGCCTTTCACCTGCAGCACTTGGCCTGATCGGACAATTTTTGAAACAGAAATAATTTCAGCTTCCTCTTTCATACGCTGTGCTTCTTTTTTAGTAATGACTTCACTGTCAATAGAATGAACAAACAAATCCTTCTTTGACGCGATCAACTCGGTCAGCTGTTCCTCTTGCTCTTTATATAAAAAGCGATTTCCCAGCTTAACATGGACGCTGATTTTCTGGCCTTTACCATCCGTATATTGTTCAATTGACAGCATATTCTGAAGACCATCGAGAAGCTCATCAAAAGAACACGCATCATCCAGATGCAATGTTAACCCATTCTTTGTTCCTTTTATTGTTACATATTGCTGCTTTTTGGTCTTCACAATATCACCTCAACAACATACTTATTTCGTCAAAAAAAGATAAAATCCTTTTTACTCATCTCTCAATTCTTTCTTTAGACTCTTAAAAAATAATCTAAATGGCAGAACCAGAATAAGAGCGGCTGCAATATTTAATAAAACTGTCGGTATAAACCGGTCAAGCACAAATCCGTTAAACGTCATGATGTCTTTATGAATCAAAGACTGGATGCCGAACACGAAAAACTCGAGCACGCAGACAGCGAGAACAGCTATCAATATTACCACAAATGCGTTTGTATGCAGTACTTTAAACGCTTTTGAAGCCAAATAGCATAACCCGGCAAACCCAAACATATAAACGCCTAATAGACTTGTATAGTTCATGTCATATAGAAGGCCAAAAATAAATCCGTAAATCATCGCGTGTTTTTGATTGATGAAAGCCGACATGAATATCAATACTAGCATCAGAAAACGCGGGACAAGCACCTGATCATCTGTAACGAACGGAAAATGCACCAGATCTGTAAAAATGCTTTCCGCAGAAAAAACAAGCATCATAACGAAAGGGAGAAGGAAACGTTTCACGATCCTTCCTCCTCTGTATCGACTGTCGGCACATCACGGTTAACAACGATCACATTATTTAAATCGGTAAGGTCAGCTGCAGGTTTTACATAAGCAACTTTCGTTAATCCATAGGAATCTGACTCAATATCCGTCACTTCACCGATTGTCAGCCCCTCTGGGAAAACTCCGCCTGTTCCAGATGTTTCAATAAGATCGCCTTTTTTCACGTCTTGTTTATCCTTGCGCTCAATAATTGACATCTTAAGCCGTTTCTTGTCTCTGTCATAGCCTTCGATCAATCCGTAGCCTTTGCCGCCTTTTTTTCCGGAAATTTTCGTCGCGACTCTGTTATTGCGGTCAGTATCGCTTAAAAGCTGAACAGCAGACGTAAAATTGTTAAGTCCGGAGCTTTTGATCTTGCCGATTAATGCGCCTTTTTCGTTTGTAACAGCCATATCTTTCGCTACGTTTTGCTGAGTCCCCTTATTAATGGTGACCTGTTTCGCCCAATTGTCTGGGCTTCTGGCAATGACCGTCGCTAAAATCGGCTTGTAATCTTTAATCGAATTGACATGGCCAAGCTCGGCACGCAAGGATTTGTTTTCTTCTTCAAGTTCTTGAAGTTTGGCTTCATATTGTGTCTGTCCGTCAAGCTTCTCTCTCAGACGCTCGTTTTCTTTGTATGTGTTTTTTAAATCATTAATGTTCTCAAATATCCCTGCAAAAAATTCGGCAGGCGTATGAAAAATATTTTGAAATACTCCCGTCGTATCGCCGATCACTTTCTCAGGCCAGGTGGTATTGCGGCCGCCCTTCAGCGAAAACCCAATCATAGCCACCAATATGATAATACACAGAAGTAATAGCATTAACCGTTTATTCGGCATCGTGTTACACCTCTTCTATTGAACTCCCGATTATCTAGTTTTCCCTTTGAAAAGATGGATGTGCTCCAGTGCTTTTCCTGTTCCGATCGCTACACAATCAAGCGGGTCTTCGGCGATAAGGACCGGCATTTTTGTTTCTTCGCTGATGACTTTGTCCAAGTTGCGAAGAAGCGCTCCGCCGCCGGTTAACACAATGCCTCTGTCCATAATATCAGCTGCAAGCTCAGGCGGTGTTTTTTCAAGTGTGCTCTTCACCGCTTCCACAATTGTAGATACAGTGTCGCGCAGAGCACCAGAAATTTCTTTTCCTGTAATTTCGATTGTTTTCGGCAGACCTGTCAATAAATCGCGTCCGCGGATTTCCATTTTATCGGATTCTTCAGGAGCTTCTGCAGATCCGATCTCCATTTTAATCGCTTCAGCCGTACGGTCACCGATCATCAGGTTGTACGTTTTTCTGATGTAGTTGATAATCGCATCATCCATCTCATCACCGGCTACGCGGATTGACTGTGACGTTACAATGCCGCCAAGGGAAATAATCGCAACCTCTGTCGTACCGCCTCCGATATCAACTACCATGCTTCCAGTCGGTTCCCAAACCGGCAGATTGGCTCCGATTGCTGCGGCAAACGGCTCTTCAATCGGATACGCGTCACGCGCTCCCGCCTGTCTTGTCGCATCGATGACAGCGCGTTCTTCAACAGCTGTAATGCCTGATGGGACACAAACCATGACATATGGTTTTCTGGCAAACATGCCTTTATTTTTAATGGCTTGATTGATGTAATATTTCATCATTGTAGCCGTTGTTTCATAATCAGCGATAACGCCGTCTTTCATCGGGCGAAGGGCCACCACGTTGCCCGGTGTCCGTCCGATCATATTTTTCGCATCATTTCCGACAGCAACAATCGACTTCGTATCCGTTTGCAAAGCGACTACTGACGGCTCTCTCACGACAATTCCTTTTCCTTTTACAAAAACAAGCGTATTCGCAGTTCCAAGATCTATACCAAGGTCTCTTGCACCAATTCCAAACATATGTATGTATCTTCCTTTCTTAAAGCAAAAATACCCTAAAGGGAAAAACTCATAAACTCTATTATAGCTTAATTCGACGAAAAAAAAAGTGTTACAAATATCCTTTTTCCTTTAAACTCACAAATTTTTTATCCCCGATCACCAAATGGTCAAGCAGCTCGATACCAATCAGGTTTCCGCATTCAAACAGGCGTCTTGTCACTTCAATATCTTCCCTGCTCGGCGTCGGATCTCCAGAAGGATGATTATGAACACAGATAAAGGAAGCGGCAGATCGTTTAAACGCTTCTTTAAACACCTCCCGCGGGTGGACAATAGATGAATTCAGGCTTCCGATAAATACGGTGCGTTTATGGATGACTTGATTTTTTGTATTTAAGTATAAACAGACAAAATGCTCCTGGGTTAAAAAGCGCATATCCTCCATGACAAGATTTGCGCCGTCTTCCGGGGAGCGAATGACGAAATGTTCTTCGTTGGCTAATTTATGAATACGGCTTCCAAGCTCAACTGCCGCCAGTATTTGAACCGCTTTTACCATACCGATTCCCGGGATGCTCGACAGCTCTTCAACTGATGCTTCTTTCAGCAGACGCAGTCCGTCAAAAGTGAGCAGGAGCCGGTTTGACAGGTCCATAACAGATTCGTGTTTCGTGCCTGTCCGTAATAATATAGCCAAAAGTTCATGATTGGCTAAGTTCTCGGCTCCGACTTTCAGAAGCCGTTCTCTTGGCTTATCTTTCGTTGGGAAATCTCTAAGTTTTAATGGCAGATCGTGTATGATCAAGCACTCCTTTTCTTTCCCTTCCCGTTTATAGAACCGTCATGCCTTTATATCAAAATGGCGAAGAGCTCTCATCGTTTTTGATATAGGCAGTCCCATGACTGAATAATAATCTCCGTCTATTTTCTTTACAAAAAGCGCGCCTCTTCCTTGGATGCCGTATGCACCTGCTTTATCCATCGGCTCTTTTGTTTCAATATAAGTCCAAACCTCTTCTTCACTGAGGGGCCAAAACGCAACTTCTGTCTTATCATAAAACGTCTCGCTGTGATTTTCAGCTTGTATACTGACCGCGGTGATTACTGAATGACTTCGGCCTGAAAGCCTCCGCAGCATAGAAGCAGCTTCTTCTTGATCTTGCGGTTTGCCGAGACATTCGCCGTCTAGGCATACCATTGTATCAGCGCCGATAACGATTGCATGCGGGTGGAGATCAGATACAGCCTTAGCTTTTTGTTTTGCCAACCATTGGACGTTTTCTTCTGGTGAAAAGTTTCGATTTAATTTTTCCTCTACTTCACTGACAATAATGGAGTAGGGCAGCTGGAGAAGATCGAGGAGTTCTTTCCTGCGTGGAGATTGTGAAGCAAGTATTAGCGGTTTTGTCATGTTCGTCATCCTTTCAGGGTTTGCTTAAGAAAAAAAGATACTCGTTTATCCTATCAAATCATGAGGCTTGTCACAATTTCAGAAAAATAACTTTTTCATGACAAAATAAAAAAAGCCTGTCGCTAAAGGACGAAGGCTCAGGTACTTTCTCTTATTTAATGACGGCTAACAGCTGCTGCTGAGCCTTCCACCCGGCTTCAGCACTTGGGTCCTCTAATTCCTTTAATGCCTGCAAAATCGCTTTTTTCTCTCCTGCTCCTGATGCTTCTGTTTTACCAAGCGACTTTTCTATTTTTTCTACACTCGCTTTTGTAATGTCTTCGCCGAGAATCGCCTTTGCTGCAAGCTCAGCTGTTTCCTTGAAAGAATCTGTCATATCTGACTCTATTGATAAGGAAAGCTCCTTGCCTCCCCAGGCTTCAAAATCACTGTCGATTAAAAGCTGCCCTAATTGCTGTGACACGTCCTTATCACTGGCTAAACCTGCGATGACATACGTATACCCGTCATCCTTTGACAGTGACACGGCGGAATAACCTTTTTCGGTCAGTTGTTCTGTTAACGTTTCGGCACCCTTTTCATTTGAGAATTTTCCGGCTTGTACAGCGTACGTTTCATATGTACCTTCAGCTGGTGCCGCCTGTTTTTCTGCGCCTGAGCTTTGTTTATCAGCAGAAGCATCTCCGGCTTTTGCCGTTTGGCTGCCTAGTGAATCATCTAAAGAGGCCGGGGCTGCCGCTTCTTTATTGCCCGAGATGTTCAACGCGAATAAGCCTAATCCGGTGCCTATGACAGCTGCAAAGGCAATCGTCGCCGCCACTCTTTTTACGGGTTTGGCCGTCCCCGCTTTTCCTTTTGCATACAGCTTTGTTTTCTTCTTTTGATAGGGCGGAACGACTTTTGGATCCTCTTTAAACACCTTGTCCTCTTCGGAATTCCAGTTAAATTCATCTTCATCAGGATGTTCATGGGATGCCGCGACCTCTTGTTCTGCCTTTCTCTTTTCCTCCCAATTTGAAAATGTCATGTTTTTTTCCATCTCAGTTTCAGGCGTTTCTTGTTCGTAAACCGTCTCTTCTTTTCCATTAATCGTCACCTTGAGGGCTTTTTCTGCGGCTTTATTGTTTTTTTTATTCTTCCTTTTTTTCAATTCCGCTTCCTCCCTTCGTTTGCTTGACCGTTCTTGTCGGCTTTTCATGCTACACACTTTAGCACAGGCGAAAAAAAAAAGAACAAGACTTTTGTCGTCTTGTCCAAAAAACGTTCGTCAAATTTTTCAGCGGTCAGCCCAATGCCACCTTCATATAAAAAGAAATAATAGAGTCGCCGTATAAATAGGCTAAAATGCTCCCTGCCGCAATTGCGGGGGCAAAGGGAAGCGGCTGCCCTTTGGCGAGTCTTCCAGCCAGAACGGCTGCCGCTCCATACAATGCACCTATCAAAATAGAAAAGAAAAAGGCAGCTGCCAGCATTTTCACACCAAGCACGAAGCCAATCACCGCAAATAATTTAATATCTCCTCCCCCTATTCCCCCATGGGTGAGTAAGGCAATTAAGCCAAGGAAAAGAAATCCGGCTGCCGCACCTAACAGGCCGGCATACCAGGAATCAAGCGGAGAAATCAATCTGGCTGCCGCTAAAAAGGGGAGAAAGAAAATCAATATTCGATTTGGAATCAGCATAAAATGAATATCTGTCACTGCAACCATGATAAGAAGAGAGGTAAACACAACAGCGGGAAACAGCTCCGGAGATGGGCCAAAGCGTATTCCTGCAGCGGTAAATAAACACGCTGTCACAAGCTCTGCCGCGGGATACATAAAAGAAATTCTATGCCCGCAGCTTTTACATTTGCCTTTTTGGAAAAGGAATGACAGGATGGGAATTAATTCTGCGGGAGTTAATGTCCGCCGGCAAAACGAGCATGCCGAACGAGGCTTGACAATAGATATACGCAAGGGGATACGGCACCCGGCCGTATAATAAAACGAACCAAGGATCAGCCCGAGGATAAATAGAATGGGAAGCATAGACAACACACCTTTACAAGATACTGGCATGGATTGTAGCAGAATGAGCGCCTAAACTCTAATCGGGAATTTTCGATTTTACGCGTAAAAAGCCCCGGCAAAATCTCATTTTCGATACTGCCGGGGCTAGACCTATTATTTTAACCTTTTGCGAATGTCAGAAATAAAATAGAGCGATCCGGTAATCAGCACAATTTCATTTGAGCCCTTTTTGCTTTCTATGAATTCGATCACATTGTCCGGATCTTCATCCCAGCTTTTATTGCTGATTTCACTTACATCATAGAGATCTTTTGCAAGAGAAGCACGCGGGAAAT
Organism: Bacillus sp. 11C; assembly: GCF_055486375.1. NCBI lineage: Bacteria > Bacillati > Bacillota > Bacilli > Caryophanales > Bacillaceae > Bacillus > Bacillus sp. 11C. Next base: position 173,386 of record NZ_JBUPVZ010000006.1, on the reverse strand, counting down.
CAAAAGAAGCAAAATGAATCGCATACGCTATGGTTTCCAATTTCTTAATCATATCGTGATACGGTTTGTCCTTTAACGCGCTAAACACCACAGAAATGCGGGAATCAGGGAAACGCTGTTTCATCGTTTCCGCCAGCTTTTCAACGCCTTCTTCGTTATGTGCACCGTCTAAATATACCGGCGGATGTTCTTGAACAAGCTCTAACCGTCCCGGCCAAGCAGCCTTTACCAGCCCGCTTCTTAACTCTTCATCACTGATATGAACAATATTCTCCCTATTGAGGCACTCAACAGCCAAAATGGACAAAGCCGCATTTTGTCTTTGGTGGGTGCCGATCAGAGATGTCCGAATATCGTCATAGCACTTCTCGCCCGTTTTAAATGAAAACTGTTCTCCGGCAGGCAGAGCCAGTCCATTGAAAATAACACATGTATCATGTAATGACTGAAACGGCGCAGCATGTCGTTCAGCTTCATGACGAATGACCTGTAAGGCTTCCGGCTGGGTAACAGCTGTAACGATTGGAATACCTTCTTTAATAATTCCGGCCTTTTCTCCTGCAATTTCTTCAAGGGTGTTTCCCAAAATGTTCATATGATCGTGCCCGATGCTTGTAATCACTGTTAAAAGCGGTTCAACCACATTCGTAGAATCGAATCTACCGCCTAGACCTGTTTCAAAAATAACAAAGTCGACCTTATGAAACTCAGCAAAATATAAAAACGCACACGCCGTCATAATTTCAAATTCGGTCGGCTGTCCGTATTTCGTTTGATCAAGCGCTTCAACGTGCGGTTTCATCTGATTGACAAGTGCTGTCCATTCCTCATCTGAAATCGGTGTCCCGTTAACGCTGATCCGTTCATTAAACGTAATGATATAAGGTGACGTAAACGTTCCAACCGTATATCCAGCTTCTTGCAGCATAGAACGGATAAAAGCGACAGTTGATCCTTTACCGTTTGTTCCTGCGATGTGGAACGCGCGGATTTTCTTTTCAGGATGCCCTAACCGCGCCATCAGCTGCTCCATTCGGCCGAGTCCGGGCTTCACACCGAATTTCAGCCGCCCGTGAATCCAGCTGCGCGCTTCTTCATATGCACTAAACAATGATAATCCCCTCTTTTATAAGACAAGGCGGTTTCTCTAGAAACCGCCCCGGCTTTTCATTAGCCCTTCAGCTCAGCCATTCGTTTTTGAACAGCGTCACGCTTTGCCACATAATCTTTTTCTTTTTCACGCTCTTCATCAATTACGTGCGCAGGCGCTTTTTTCATAAATCCTTCATTTCCAAGTTTCTTTTGGACGCGCTCGACTTCTTTTGTCAGCTTATCGAATTCTTTTTGCAGACGAGCAATTTCTTCATCAATATTAATTAAACCTTCAAGCGGAAGAATAACCTCTGCTCCTGAAACAACAGCCGTCATCGCCTTATCAACGGCCTCGATATCCGTGCCGATTTTAAGTACGCTCGGATTCGTAAAGCGTTCAACGTATGAACGGTTCGCTTCGAGACGGGCTGCTATTTCGTCTGTGCTTGTTTTAATATACAGTTCAACCTGCTTGCTCATTGGCGTATTGACTTCACTGCGGATATTGCGCACAGAACGAATCAGCTCAACAAGAAGCTTCATGTCAGCTGCCGCTTCAGTATCGGTATGCTCCGGTACTGCAACAGGCCATTGGCTTACTGTAATGGATTCCCCTTGGTGAGGAAGGTGCTGCCAAATTTCCTCCGTTAAGAACGGCATAAACGGGTGGAGCAGGCGCATCGTTTGATCCAGTACGTAAGCAAGGATGGAACGGGTTGTTTTCTTAGCCGCTTCGTCTTCTCCGTAAAGAGGAAGCTTCGCCATTTCAATATACCAATCACAGAAATCGTCCCAAATAAAGTTGTATAAATGGCGGCCGACTTCACCGAATTCATATCGATCAGCAAGCTGGGTCACGTGCTCGATCGTTTCATTTAATCGCGTTAAAATCCACTTGTCAGCAACTGATTTTTCGCCTGACAAATCAAGCTCATCGTATGTCATGCCATCCATGTTCATTAATGCAAAACGGGAGGCATTCCAAATTTTATTGGCAAAATTCCAAGTCGATTCCACTTTTTCATAGCTGAAGCGCAGATCCTGGCCAGGAGAGCTTCCAGTCGCAAGGAAATAACGCAGAGAATCGGCTCCGTACTTGTCAATGACATCCATCGGATCGACACCGTTGCCAAGAGATTTACTCATTTTCCGGCCTTGCTCGTCACGGATTAAGCCGTGGATTAAAACATCTTTGAACGGGCGCTCGCCTGTAAATTCAATGCCTTGGAAAATCATGCGTGACACCCAGAAGAAAATGATATCGTACCCTGTCACGAGAACGTCTGTCGGGTAGTAGCGTTTAAAGTCTTCAGCTGTTACATCAGGCCAGCCCATCGTGGAGAAAGGCCAGAGCGCAGAACTGAACCATGTATCCAGTACGTCTGTATCCTGTTCCCAATTTTCGCTGTCCTCAGGCGCTTCAAGCCCGACATATAACTCGCCCGTTTCTTTATGATACCAGGCAGGAATGCGGTGGCCCCACCACAGCTGACGGGAAATACACCAGTCGCGGATGTTTTCCATCCAGTGTAAATACGTTTTTTCAAAACGGTCAGGCACAAAGTTGACTTTCTCGTCTTTCTTCTGCAGATCAATCGCCGCATCAGCAAGCGGCTGCATGCGCACAAACCATTGTGTAGATAGATATGGCTCAACAACAACCCCGCTTCGTTCACTATGGCCGACCGAGTGCATATGATCCTCGATTTTAAAGAGAACTCCCGCCTCCTGTAAATCTTTCACGAGCTTTTTGCGGCATTCAAAACGATCCATACCTTGATATTGCAGAGCGTTTTCATTCATCGTTCCGTCTTCATTCATGACAAGAATGCGTTCTAAATTGTGGCGGTTGCCAAGCTCGAAGTCGTTCGGATCATGAGCAGGCGTAATTTTCACAGCACCTGAACCAAATTCCATATCAACGTAGTCATCACCGACAATCGGGATTTCACGATTTGCAATCGGCAGGATCACCGTTTTTCCGATCAGGTGCTTATAGCGCTCATCTTCAGGGTGAACGGCAACGGCTGTATCACCGAGCATCGTTTCAGGACGTGTCGTCGCAATTTCAATTGAGCCTGAACCGTCAGCGAGCGGATAGCTCATATGGTAGAACGCGCCCTGAACATCCTTGTAAATGACCTCAATGTCGGATAGGGCTGTTTTTGTCGCAGGGTCCCAGTTAATAATATATTCGCCTCTGTAGATCAAGCCTTTTTTATAAAGCTTAACGAAAACTTCACGAACCGCTTTGCTTAGGCCTTCATCCAGCGTGAAACGTTCACGGGAATAATCAAGGCCAAGGCCTAATTTCGCCCACTGGCTGCGAATAAAGTCAGCATACTCTTCCTTCCACTTCCACGTTTCTTCGAGGAATTTCTCGCGGCCCAAATCGTAGCGGGATGTGCCTTCTTCACGAAGTTTCGCTTCCACTTTAGCCTGTGTCGCGATGCCGGCATGGTCCATACCCGGAAGCCACAGCACATCATAGCCCTGCATGCGTTTCATTCTTGTTACAATGTCTTGCAGCGTTGTGTCCCACGCGTGGCCAAGGTGAAGTCTTCCTGTTACGTTCGGCGGCGGAATGACAACAGAATATGGCTCTTTTGTCTGGTCACTGCCCGCTTCAAAAAATTTGCCTTTCAGCCAAAAATCATATCGGTCTTTTTCAATCGCTGCCGGATCGTATTTCGTCGGCATTGTTTGTTCATTCGTTTCCATGATAACCCTCCAGCATGTTTAAAAATGACTGAGAACGAAAAAAGAGCTCTTCATCCCTGTAAAAGGACGAAAAGCTCTTTCGCGGTACCACCTTTTTTCATGAACTCTATCAGTTCATGCACTTACAACGGATAACGGGTGTTTCCCGAATTTCTCTACTCTTCTTTCAAGAAATTATGCTCCCGGGCGACCTTCCAATCAGACAACATAAGAAGCCTTTCAGCAAACGGCTTCTCTCTCTGCATGCGCCTTTTTTGTACTCTTCCCGTTCTAAGCAGGTGTATTTATCAGCTCATTATATACATTATTTATGTTCTTTATTATAGTAAAAGTGTTTTTGATTCGTCAATCATCTTTTCCAAAAACGCCGCTTTCTATACAGGTAGGCAGGCACCTATTGCCCAAGTTTACATATGATGCTTGTAAATGCGTAGAGGAGGATGCACCGTGAAGAAACGTTTTAGCTCTTATTCGCTGCCGCCGTGGGTCAAGCAAATTCGGCTTGTATCCGCGCAAGTGATTATCCCCATTACAATTTTTCAAGGAATCAGAACCATTTTCTTTCCGACAACCTTTGATGTTTTGCTGCTCGCAATCCTAATCTTTTTAGCTTGCGCCCTTCATTTAGAATGGATATAAACAAACAAGTCCGCGCCATTAAGACGTGGACTCGTTTTCAGCCTGGAATTTTTTCTCTTGTTCAATCTGATGAATTTTCATCACAAAAGGCTCTATATTTTTCATTTGCCAGTAAGCCTTTAATAATTGCGTACATTCATTTTTTTCAAGTTGTCTTTTCCCTGTTTGATAACGGTTGAGCACCTTGTACATGGCTGCCGGGTATGCCATATAGCTAAGAAAAAGGCTGACTTCCGCTTCACGCAAAGGGAATGATTTCGTATATGCATAAAACCATTCGGCGCATTCCGGACAAGCTTTTGGAAAGCCCCTGAACATCTTTGTATAAAAACCGAGCAAATCGTTTTGCGGCGGGCCGACAGACGCTCTTTCAAAGTTTGTCAAATACCCTGTCCCGGCATCATTATATAGAAAATGGTGAATAGACAGACTGCCGTGGTTCATGACAACCCTTGAGACACCATTTTCTTTAGCCGACTCATACCAGTCCTCTATCCGCTCCAGTGCAAAGTTCACCGCGGAAATGGTTTCTGAAAAATAGGTTGCGGCCTGCAGTTCAAAAGGGGAAAGGTACCATTCCTTCTCAGCTCTGTCTACAAACTGTTCATAGAAAATTTTATCATGTTCCCACTTTTTTTTCGTTTGTCCGTAATAACGTTCAATATCATCACGTCTGACCTTCATTTCCTGCGCGGTTCTCTCGTGAAGACGGGCTGTTTCTCTAAATAAATAATCATGTTTCTGATCCCGTTCTTCCTCCTGGTCAAATTGAAGCCAAGGCATTAAATAATAGGAATCTCCTGATTGTAAGCCGGCTGAGAAAAACTCTCCGCTATTTGTTCTGTAAACGGGTACAAATGAACGAAAACCTTTTTCCTCTATCGCCACCATGTGATCTGTAAACTGTTTGCCGCGAACCGATTTCAATTTTTTCAGGGCAAATACGCCGTTGTCTGTATACACTTTCCACACAAGAGGACTGACAGGCTCAATAAATTGAGCAGTCAGTCCGTACTCCTGAAGAACCGATTGGGTATCTTCCATTCCATTCACCACATTTTCCGATCGCTTACAGCTTACGCATGGCTGTTGTTATATTGCGGAATATAGAGGATCTGTCCTGCTTTCAATTCATCGTCCAAGGCTAATGAATTCATTCTGATCAGCTGCTGGGAAGTAATTTCATACCGTTCGCATAAACGTTCGATCGTATCTTCCTGCTGAACAATGCATATTTTCATTCTCGAAAACTCATCCTCTTCTCTCGTAAAGAGTTTTGTTAAATAAAGAGAATTATCACTTTCCTTTGTTTGAGGTTCCTTTGTTTTAGCAGAAGGAGCAACTTTAGGAACATCATCTGCTTCCTTCCTTTCTGTCTCAGAGGTCTCAGGCAGCTGGAAGGAATGAAAAGGTGTTTCTTTCTCAGGCTCTTCAGCCGGAGGTGTTTTTCTCACTTCAATTTCAAAGCTTTCTTCCTCTTGTTCTTCCTTTTCCAGCAGTTTTGGCGCTGAATAAAAAGAATCTTCCTCTTCTTGTTCGGGCAGGAAGGTACGGTATACTGGTGTAAGCTCTTCTTGAGGTGTCTCCTCCGAGCTGTCTTTTTGATTGAAATGAAGGTGTGAAACGGATTCGTCATTCTCCAAATATGCAGCTGACGCTGGTTCCTTCGTTCTGCTTTCTTCTATGGACAGAACGGTCTCAGACACAGTCTCCGGAGCTTTTTCCGTTTTTTGACGAAGTACAGGTTCAGTGTACTCCGCTTGGTCTGCTTCTTCCG
>NZ_JBUPVZ010000006.1:0-167062 GCF_055486375.1 Bacillus sp. 11C | reverse complement strand
CTCCGGTTCTTGACGAAGTGCGGGCTCAACGTGCTCCGCTTGATCTGCTTCTTCCGGTTCTTGACGAAGTGCGGGCTCAGCGTGCTCCGCTTGATCTGCTTCTTCCGGTTCTTGACGAAGTACAGGTTCAGTGTACTCCGCTTGATCTGCTTTTTCCGGTTCTTGACGGAATGCGGGCTCAACGTGCTCCGCTTGATCTGCTTTTTCCGGTTCTTGACGGAATGCGGACTCAGCGTGCTCCGGTTGGTCTGCTTCTTCCGGTTCTTGACGAAGTGCGGGCTCAACGTGCTCCGCTTGATCTGCTTCTTCCGGTTCTTGACGAAGTGCGGGCTCAACGTGCTCCGCTTGATCTGCTATTTCATTTTGAGCCTCTTGACGCAACGCATATTCAAGAATAGGAGCCACTGGTGTTTCTGCTTTTTCATCAGCAATCACAGTCTCTTTATGTTGCTCAGCTTGCAAAGCCGGCGATTCTTCCGCTCCAGAATTTCCACGAAGCTGAGCCTCCGCTGGAGAGACCGCTTCTTCACGAACATCTGCTATTGCAGCTGCTGGCTCTGGCGTTTCTTTTTTGGCATTAACACTCTCTTGAACCTCTTTTCCTGATGCATCAGATTCTGGCTCAGCTTCTTCTGTTTCCAATTCCGCACGAGTCGCTGCTTCCGGCACCGCAAGCTCTAGATCGTCTTCCCCTTTCACCTCTTCTCGCGCCTCTGGTTCTAAAGCAACTGATTCCGGCGGTGCAGATTCTGCTTTTTCTGTTTCCAGCTCTTCACGGAGCCCCGCTTTCGAGACAATAAGTTCTGGCGGCTCGGCTGGCGGTTCATCCTTTACAACTGCTTCTTCTGCCGGAGGTGCACTCGTTTCTAATACACTTTGGATCGGCGGTTCAGAAAGCTCTTCCTCCCTGAATGCCGCAGGAGCTTCATAAAGAGGAATCTCCGGCTCTTTATCTGCCGTATCATCCAATAGCCCTTCAATCGCTAAATCAGCCTGAATTGTTAAAATGCGCGAATCTGTTAATTGATAGTCAAATGCGTCAATAAAGACGAAGACATCCTGTAAATGGCTCACTTTATTTTTAGGAATAGTAATATCCACAGGAAAACAGTGAGTCAGTTCCGCGCTTCCATCCTCTCTCTTTCTGACTTCTTCAACAAACCGCTTATCGGTATAAAACTCTTCGGTATGTTTGTTTTGATCTATGTTGTACTCACCTGTAAGTTCGAGCGATCCTCTGATTGATACATAATCATTGACTTCCTGAACCCTAATGTCAGGATCTAATGAAATAGAAAGCAGTTCAGAAACTTCCTGTCCTTTTTGGAAATAGATCGATTCTTCTACAGAAAATTGCAATCGATGATTTTGCGGCAAGTTCATATCCTCCTTTCATCTAATCCTTAAAATTAGATGTCACTAAAGGTGTATGTATGAACTGGGGGAAATATGAGTGGGCGAGCACAGAAAAAAACCGGTACAAGGATGTCCTTGATACCGGTTTTCACTCTTATCCGCGGCTGATCTCAGCGAATACTTTCTCAGCTGCCTCGATTGTTTTTTCAATATCTTCATCAGTATGGGCCGTTGAGAGGAAAAGACCTTCAAATTGTGAAGGTGGAAGAAATACACCTGCATTTGCCATCCCTTTATAATAGTTAGCAAACAGCTTCAAATCAGATGATTTGGCTGTTTCATAATTGATAACAGGTTCGTTTGTAAAGAAGAAACCAATCATTGAACCTGCGCGGTTAAAGGTATGCGGAATGCCATGAGCCTCGGCGGCTTTAGAAATGCCTTCTTCCAACCTGTCGCCTTTTTTGATGAAATTCTTGTAGGATTCAGGTGTCAGCTGCTTCAATGTTTCTAAGCCAGCCGTCATCGCAAGCGGGTTGCCTGACAATGTGCCGGCCTGATAAATCGGACCGCTCGGAGCGATCTGCTCCATGATTTCAGCCTTGCCGCCATAAGCGCCGACAGGAAGCCCGCCCCCGATCACTTTTCCTAAACAAGTCAGATCAGGCGTTACCCCAAAATAACCTTGAGCACAGTTATAATCAACCCGGAAGCCTGTCATGACTTCATCAAAAATCAGCAGGGAACCGTATTCCTCAGTGATATCACGCAGACCCTGCAGGAAACCTTCTTGCGGCGGAACAACTCCCATATTTCCGGCAACCGGCTCAACGATAACACCTGCAATGTCTTCACCGAATTGCTGGAAAGCAAGCTTTACACTTTCTAAATCATTGTACGGGACAGTAACGGTGTTTTTCGCAATGCCTTCAGGCACACCAGGGCTGTCAGGCAGACCGAGAGTGGCCACTCCTGAACCCGCTTTAATCAAAAGGGAATCGCCGTGTCCGTGGTAGCAGCCCTCAAATTTCACAATCTTGTTGCGGCCCGTATAGCCTCTTGCCAAACGGAGAGCGCTCATTGTGGCCTCCGTTCCGGAGCTGACCATTCGAACAATTTCTACAGATGGCACACGATCAATGACGAGCTTTGCCAGTTCATTTTCAACTTCAGTCGGAGCACCGAAGCTTGTCCCGTATTCAGCCACTTTTTTGAGGCTCTCTACGACGCGGTCATTTGTATGGCCTAAAATTAAAGGCCCCCATGACAAGACGTAATCAATATATTCATTTCCGTCAATATCGGAGATTTTTGAGCCTTTTCCGCGCTCCATAAAAATCGGGTCCATGTCTACCGATTTAAATGCGCGAACAGGACTGTTCACACCGCCCGGCATGAGTTTTTGCGCTTCTTTAAAAGCCGCTTTAGATTTTTCATAGCTTCTCATCTGCCTCAACTCCTGTCAACTGAATAAAATTACTCCGCAAGCCATTTCGCTGCGTCTTTCGCATGATACGTAATAATCAGATCGGCGCCTGCACGCTTCATGCTTGTTAAAATTTCTAACACAATTTCTTTTTCTTTGATCCAGCCGTTCTGCGCTGCAGCCTTCACCATTGAATACTCTCCGCTTACATTATAAGCGACGAGCGGCAAAGTAAATTCATTTTTCACATCACGCATGATATCCATATATGAAAGCGAAGGTTTGACAATCAAAAAGTCCGCGCCTTCCTCGACATCTGATTGTGCTTCGCGGAGAGCTTCCATACGGTTGGCAGGGTCCATCTGATATGTTTTGCGGTCCCCAAATTGCGGTGTGCTGTTTGCTGCGTCACGGAACGGACCGTAAAACTCACTTGAATATTTCACGGTGTAAGACATAATCGGAATATTGACAAACCCTTCTTTATCAAGCGCTTCTCTGATAACCGTAACAAATCCGTCCATCATGTTTGACGGCGCAATGATATCCGCACCTGCTTTCGCTTGACTGACAGCTGTCTGCGCCAAAAGTTCCAGCGATTCATCATTGAGGATGACCCCGTCTTTGACAAGTCCGCAATGGCCGTGATCTGTATATTCGCATAAGCACGTATCAGCGACAACAACCATCTCAGGGAAGTGTTTTTTAATTTCTGTGATGGCTTCTTGGACGATGCCGTGATCATGGTACGCTTGTGTACCGCAATCATCTTTTTCTTCCGGGATGCCGAACACGATAACAGATTGGATGCCCAGTTTGACCAGTTCTGCCACTTCATCCTTCAATACATCCAATGATACATGGTAAACATCAGGCATTGACGGAACCGCTTTTTCACCTTCCAGCCCTTCAACGACGAAAATCGGATAAATAAAATCGGATGGATGCAAACGTGTTTCCTTTACCATCTCCCTCATTGCTTTTGAAGACCGCAGGCGGCGGTGTCTGTTAAATGATTGACTCATATTCTCTCTTCCTCTCTTGACATGCTGCACATTAACTCAAGCATGCCATCTATTGTAAATGTATCAGGCGTATGCGATGTGATGCCGTACGTCATCAGGGCGTCCCTTGTTAAAGGTCCGATGCTGATACAGGCCGTCCTGTTCATCTGCCACTTTTTCAATTCTTCTTTTAAGACATGCATAAACGTATGTACGGTAGATGAACTCGTAAAAGTCACATAATCAAATGAGTATTGACTCGCAGCCTCTTTCAGTGCCTTGATGCCTTCTTCATCCGGAATCGTTTCGTAGACAACCCATTCCTTCACTTCAAAACCAAGCGGGATAAGCTCTTTTTTCACCACATCACGTGACAAATTACCTTTAATCACAGTAATCCGTTCCTCGGGTTCAGCGTGCAGCTTAAGGGTCTCTGCCAATTGTTCAGCGATATAATCCTTAGGCATCACATCAACCGATACGTTATGCGTTTCCAACCTGCAGGCCGTTTTTTCACCGACTGCCGCAATTTTTTTATGCGCAGGAAGAATAAGCTGATTTTCCTTTAGGTAAGAAAAAAAGAAGTCCGCTCCGTTCACGCTTGTAAAAACAAGCCAGCCAGACGCGGCAAGATCCTCTTGTACCTGTTTCGCAACATCGTTTGGCAAAGCGCGGCGAAACGTAATTAAAGAGGTCAAAACCGCTTTTCCGCCAAGTGCCTCCACTTTTTGCTGAAACGATTTTGCCTGCGCCTTATTCCGAGTGACTAGCACTGTTTTTCCCTTCAGCGGAAAATCATTTTTCATCCTCATCAAGCTCCCGTTTTACACGATCAATTAATTCTTTGGCTCCTTTGGCAGCCATAAGAGCGGCACAGCGCTTTCCGACTTCTTCCGGATCGTTTCCTGTAACGGTTTCTTTATAAATGATTTTGCCGTCCGGAGAAGCGACAAGACCTGTCAATTCAATTTCATCCTGCTCGTTTAAGACGGAGTAGCCTGCGATCGGAACCTGGCAGCCGCCCTCCAACGCGTTTAAATAAGCACGTTCCGCCAACACAGTCCGTTTTGTATATTCATCTGTAAACTGTGAAAACAATGCCAATAGTTCTTCATCCGATTCTCGGCACTCAATCGCCAGTGCCCCCTGGCCCACTGCAGGCAAACAGCGTCCAGGCTCGAGGAATTCGGTTACAACGTCTTGCTTCCAGCCCATTCTGGAAAGTCCGGCAGCGGCTAATATAATCGCATCATAATCCTCAGTTTCCAGCTTATGAAGTCTCGTATCTATATTACCTCTAATCCATTTAATTGTAATGTCAGGACGCTCAATCAAAAGCTGCGCGCTTCTTCTTAAACTGCTTGTGCCGATGACAGCGCCTTCCTTCATTTCTGAAAGCTTTACGCGATTCTTTGAAATAAGGGCATCACGAGGGTCTTCTCGTTCAGGAATACAGCCGATCACAAGGCCTTCAGGCAAAACAGCAGGCATGTCCTTCATGCTGTGTACCGCCATATCAATCTCTTCGTTTAAAAGCGCTTGTTCAATCTCTTTGACAAACAGCCCTTTTCCACCCACTTTTGATAGTGTAACATCGACGATTCGGTCGCCCTTTGTCACAATTTCTTTAATTTCAAAAGCAAATGAAGGATTGATTTCCTTCAGTTTTTGAATGACCCATTTTGTTTGAGTCATAGCGAGTTTGCTCCGTCTGGAACCTACTTTAATCGTTCTCATATTTTTCTTTCCTCCCGAATCTGCTTGGGACATCATTTAACTGAACCAATGGAATTGCGACAGGCTTCCAAGCAGGAAATAATTGATCATCAGCACAAGAAAACAAGCCGTATTCCACAGTGCAGCGACCTTTCCTTGCAGCTCTTTAATCAGCCTGATATAAAGATAATAGCTGTACAGCAGCAGGACGACAAACGAACCAAGCACTTTGGCGTCGAACCAATACAGCGTTTCTAGTGAGACATACGCCCAAATGACGCCGAGAATCAAACTCAGCAACAGCATCGGGACCCCGATGACATTCAGAACATACGCCATATAATCAAGCTTAGACAAATCTTCTATTCTCAACAGCCACTTCCCCCATTTTTTCTTTTTCAGCAGACGATATTGAAACAGATATAACACTGAAAAAACGAAAGAAAGGGAAAAAGCGCCGTATGAAAGAATCGCCATTGTAATATGAATCACCAACAGCTCGGATACAAGCTGCCCGGAAAAAGCGGCTGACTGCTGCTCTGTCGGTGAAAATGTATGAATGGCGATCATAGAAAATCCTATTACATTTGTGAAAAACACAATAAAGTCAACTCGTAAAAGCTTTGTCAGTACAAGTGACAGCGTGACAAGAACCCAGGCATAAAAATAAAGCGCCTCCGTCACATTTAATACCGGAAACCGCCCCGTCACCCACATAAAGTAGGCCAAATACACAGTTTGCAGAGTCCAGACAATAGAAAGCAACCAGAAGGCCATTTTTCCAGCCTTCCGGTTGTGTTGAAGAAAATCTATAAAATAAAAGAGTACACTTAATGCGTAAATGACGATTGTCCCCTCATTAAGTCTTGCCATTGCAGTATCAATCATTCAGCTTTCACTCACTTACAAGTGGGGCAAAGCCCGCTTTTGATTCAGCCTTTTTAAAAGAATGGACCTTTTGGCTGCTTTCAACAGTATTCATCATTTGACGGCCCGCAGCTTCCTCAATGTCAAAAATTTGCATAAACAAGGCCAGCTTTTCTTCAGAATCAGCATCTGCCGCAAGCTCTTTCACCTTTAATATCGGATCTCGAAGCATTTGGTTAATGATACTTTTGGTATGTTTGTTCAACAGTTTTTTCTCTCTCGTACTCAAGTGAGGCAGCTTCCGCTCGATGCTGTCCATCGTTTCTGACTGGATGGCAAGCGCCTTTTCGCGCAATGCGGAAATAACCGGAACGACACCAAGTGTATTCAGCCATTGTTTAAACTCCACAATGGTTTCTTCAATTAACAGTTCAACTTTTTCAGCGGTTTCTCTGCGCTCTTTCATGTTCGCCTCTACAATGCCTTCCAGATCGTCGATATCATAAAGGAAAACACCTTCTAGATCATTCAGCGCCGGATCAAGATCTCTAGGAACGGCAATGTCCACCATAAACAGCGGACGCCCCTTGCGAAACTTATTCGCATTTTCCATCATCTCTTTGGACACGACAAAATCACTTGCACCGGTTGAACTGATTAAAATATCGGCCTCTGCCAGCGCGCTTTCAAGCTGACTTAAGCTTCTCGCCTCACCAGAGAAACGGTCTGCAAGCTCCTTTGCTTTCAAGTACGTTCGGTTAATGACAGTGACCTTGCCAATTCCCTGTCCGTGCAAGTTTTCCGCAGCAAGCTCGCCCATTTTTCCTGCACCAAGAATCAATATGTGCCTGCTTGAAAGGTTTCCGAAGATTTTTTTCGCAAGCTCAACGGCCGCATAGCTAACAGACACTGCATTAGAGCCAATGTCTGTTTCGGCGTGAGTCCGTTTACCCACTGTAACCGCCTGCTTAAACAACTCATTAAAAACCGTGCCGATCGTTTTTTCTTGCTGAGCTGTTTTAAAGCTGTCGCGCACCTGGCCGAGAATTTGCGTTTCACCGATAACCATAGAATCCAATCCGCAGACTACACGGAACAAATGCTCAACAGCCGCATCGCTTTCGTAAAATCTTAAAAACGGTGAAAGGTCTTCTTTGCTTAATTGAAACCAGTCAGCTAAAAACTTCTTTATATAATAACGGCCGGTATGGAGCTGGTCGACGACCGCATAAATTTCAGTGCGGTTGCAGGTTGAGACAATGATGTTTTCAAGAATGCTTTTCTCCGCTTTCAGCTGCACCATCGCTTCTGCCAGCTCTTCCTGCTGAAAGCTTACTTTTTCACGTATCTCAATAGGGGCGGATTTATAATCTACTCCCACAACAAGTATATGCATAGCTTAATTACACCCCCAACACCCAATCTTTATTTATAATCATTCTAACATAGTTTCTTTCGCAAAATGTGAACAGATTTTAAAATTCTTATGCTATATTAGAAAAAGCTTCACGTCCCAATAAGCATTCCTATTGACAATACCAAAAACAGCAGAAATTTACTACACATCAGCTCTAAAAATAAGAAGGTGATATGCATGAAACAAAAATCAATTTTATTCCCTTGTCTGCTGCTTGCCGCTTCTGTATATGCATGGCTTGAAAGCGGCCAAGCCCAACTGTTTTCAGGGCAGGATCAATGGCCTGTTCTCCTCATGCTGTTAGGCGCAGCCTTTATATATCAAGGAAAAAAAGAAGCCGTCACACCCCATTTTTTTATAGGTTTGCTTCTTTTGGGGATCGGTTTGCACTTTTTCGCCAAGCCGAAATGGGTATGGTGGCCGGATGATTTTGAAATGCTTCTATTTATGATCGGCTTCTCGCTCTTCGTTTCAGCCGTTCAGAAAAAAGAATATGTATATGAAGCTGTATCAATGATTTGTTTTTCCCTGTTTTTGTACTTTTTCAAACACATTATGGCGTGGCTTGAGTCTGCGCATATTCCGACAGCACTACTGAAAGAGTATTGGCCGTTTGTCTTTATTGGAATCAGTTTATTGTTATTATTGATAAAACGAAAAAAATCTATGCGATAAAACAAAAAAACCGGCAGAGAAAACTCTCTACCGGTTTATCATTTTTTTGATCGCTCCCCAAGCCTCGTCTTTCCCCTTTTTCGTTTCTGAGGAGTAGAGAATCAGCTCATCTTCAGGATCAATATTTAATGTCTGGCGGACAACTTTTGCGTGTTTGTCCCATTTTCCTTTCGGGATCTTATCCGCCTTTGTAGCGATAATAATGACAGGGATGCCGTAATACTTTAAGAATTCATACATCTGCACATCATCATTAGACGGCGCATGCCGCAAATCAACGATCTGCACCACTGCTTTCAATTCCTCGCGTGACGTAATATAAGTTTCAATCATTCTGCCCCAAGCTTCACGCTCAGACTTTGACACTTTGGCAAAACCGTAACCCGGTACATCCACAAAATGCAATACATCATTGATAATATAAAAATTCAGCGTTTGTGTTTTTCCCGGTTTTGATGATGTTCTCGCAAGATTTTTGCGATTGATTAATGAATTGATAAAAGACGATTTTCCCACGTTCGATCTTCCGGCCAGTGCAATTTCCGGAAGTCCCCCCCCAGGGTACTGTTCCGGCTTAACCGCACTGATCACGATTTCTGACTTTGTGACTTTCATTTCTTCTCTCCTACTAAGGCATGTTCCAAAACTTCGTCTAAGTGGGACGCCAATATAAATGTCAGGCCCTCTCTGACGCTTTCCGGAATATCCTCTATATCTTTTTCATTCTCTTTAGGCGCAATAATGGTCGTTAATCCCGCTCTATGCGCGCCAAGCGCTTTTTCCTTTAATCCGCCGATCGGAAGCACGCGTCCGCGAAGCGTGATTTCCCCAGTCATGCCGACTTCACGTGAAACTGCCCGTCCAGTTAAAGCAGAAACAAGAGCTGTCGCCATCGTAATACCGGCTGACGGACCATCTTTAGGCACCGCACCCTCAGGTACATGTATATGAATATCATACTTCTCATGAAAGTCAGGTTCAATGCCAAGTTCTTCTGTTTTTGAACGCACATAGCTGAATGCAGCCTGAGCTGACTCTCTCATGACATCTCCAAGCTTTCCTGTCAGGATCAATTTCCCTTTACCCGGAGAAAGCGATACTTCAATCGACAGAGTATCTCCGCCGACGGTTGTATAAGCAAGCCCTGTAACTACACCTATTTGATCTTCTGTTTCAGCTTGTCCATATCTGAAAATGCGCTTTCCGATAAAGTCCTGAAGGTTCTTCTCAGTAACCGTAATCCGTTTTCGCTCTTCAGCAACAATGGTTCTTGCGGCCTTACGGCAAATCGCGGCAAGCTGGCGTTCAAGGCTTCTCACACCCGCTTCTCTCGTATAGTAGCGGATGATATCGAGAATCGCCTGATCACGCAGTTGCAGGTTGCTTTTCTTAAGCCCGTGTTCCTTGATCTGCTTCGGAAGCAGGTGGTCTTTCACGATTTCGAGTTTTTCTACTTCTGTGTAACCTGCAATATTAATAATTTCCATTCTGTCTCTGAGCGGACCCGGAATCGTCGCCAAATTGTTTGCCGTTGCGATAAACAGCACTTTCGATAAATCAAAGGTTTCTTCAATATAGTGATCACTGAAGGTGCTGTTTTGCTCTGGATCTAGCACTTCAAGCATAGCAGATGACGGGTCGCCTCTGAAATCAGATGACATTTTGTCAATTTCGTCTAATAAGAAGACCGGATTCAGCTTACCGGCTTTTTTCATTCCTTGAATAATGCGCCCAGGCATTGCTCCGACATAAGTTCGTCTGTGTCCGCGGATCTCTGATTCGTCACGCACTCCGCCGAGTGAAACTCTGACAAATTTCCGCTCCAAGCTTTTTGCAATTGATTTCGCTAAAGACGTTTTCCCGACACCTGGAGGTCCCGCCAAGCAGAGAATCGGGCCTTTTAGGGATTTTGTCAGCTTCTGGACAGCCAAATATTCTAAGATACGCTCTTTCACTTTTTCTAGTCCGTGATGCTCTTCGTCCAAGAGGCGTCCTGCCTCTTTCAAATCAAGCTTATCATCTGTTTCATCCGTCCACGGGAGAGCGATCAGCCAGTCGATATAATTGCGGATCACAGAGCTTTCCGCGGAACTTGACGGAATTTTTTCGTATCTGTTCAATTCCTTTAGCGCGGTTTCCTTCACATGGTCAGGCATGCCTGCTTCTTCGATTTTTTCCGTCAGCGTTTGTACTTCGCCTGTTTTGCCTTCTTTATCGCCAAGCTCTTTTTGGATTGCTTTCATTTGCTCACGCAAGTAGTATTCCTTTTGCGTACGCTCCATCGAACGTTTAACGCGCTGGCCGATTTTTTTCTCGATCTCCAGCACTTCTTTTTCATTATTAATAAAATCAATAACTTTGTTCAGTCTGTCTTTGACGTCAGACGTTTCTAAAATATCCTGCTTATCCTTTAGTTTAAGGGGCAGGTGAGAAGCAACGATGTCTGCCATTCTCCCTGGCTCTTCGATATCTGTAACCGCGGCGTATGTTTCGGCAGAGATTTTTTTAGAAATTTTTATGTACTGATCAAAGTGGTCTAACAAAGTCCGCATCAATGCTTCGTCTTCTGTATCTTTTGATTCATCTTCATGAATCAGCTGAATGTCGACCGACGTGTAATCCTCATACTCATTGTATTTGACGATTTGAGCGCGTTTGAGGCCCTCAACCAACACACGAATCGTACCGTTCGGAAGCTTCAGCATTTGCTTAATTTTTGTATAGGTGCCGACAGTGAAAATCTCGTCTTCACCCGGTTCGTCTATCGAAATATCCTGCTGAGTGGCTAAAAATATCATATGATCATGCATCATTGCCTGTTCAAGGGCTTGAACCGACTTGTCACGTCCTACATCTAAGTGTAAAACCATCGTCGGGTACACTAATAAACCTCTTAAAGGGAGGAGCGGGATGCTGCGTTTTATTTCTTCTGCCATATGACTGACACCTCCGTGACTTTAGTATGAACCATTATAATACAACTTTTTCATCCTTGTACAATAAACGGCATGGTTCTATTTTCTATAATACAGTCTCCTCGTAGTATACCCTTTCTTTCCGATATGAAAAAGGAAAAGATGTCCTTCATAGAAAAAACCCTATTTTACAAATAGGGTCAGACGGATTCTTTATTGATTTGCATATTAAACGGTTTTTGTTCTGTTGGCGGATTCACTAAAATTTCATCAAGCACTTCCTGGAACGTCTTCACTGCAATAATTGTGATTCCGTCAATCTGCTTTAGGATCGTCTGCTGATTTTCATACGGGATGATCACTTTTTTCGCACCGGATTGCTTAGCTGCTTTTATTTTCGGAATCACGCCCCCAATGGGTTTTACAAGACCATTCAGGCTGATTTCGCCCGTCATGGCAACAGTATTGTCAATTGGGATTTTGTGAATCGCCGAGAAAATTCCTGCTGCCATGGCGATGCCTGCCGACGGCCCGTCAATCGGAATCCCTCCTGGGAAATTAACGTGTATATCATAATCAGACGGCTTCATTCCCATTGTCCGGAGGACGGTTAACACGTTTTCAACCGACCCCTTTGCCATGCTTTTTCGCCGGATTGATTTTGATTGGCTGCCGATACTCTCTTCTTCAGCTATTCCTGTGATATTAATGGATCCTTTGTCCTGAGCCGGGCTTACACTCACTTCGATTTCCAGCAGCGATCCGCTATTAGGTCCGTATACTGCAAGCCCATTTACGATGCCGACTTGCGGTTCAGCGCCGATTTTCTGCTCGTGCTTCGGAATAAGCTGGCTGGAATGAATGACCCATTCAATATCCTCAATCGTAATGTCTTTCCGATTCTCCGTTACAGCCATTCCCGCCGCGATTTGAATCATGTTAACGGCTTCCCGCCCGTTCCGCGTAAAGCTGGTCAGCAGATCCAGACCTTCAGCAGAAATGTTTTTTTCAATTTTATCTGCTGCTGTTTTGGCAACTGTTTTCAGTTCATCCTTTTCAAGCTCACGGAAAAACACCTCTAAACAGCGGGATCGGATAGCTGGCGGAATTTCGTTCGGCATTCTTGTCGTTGCGCCAATCAGGCGAAAATCAGCCGGCAGCCCATTTTGAAAAATATCGTGAATATGATTCGGGATTTGTGTGTTTTCCTCGCTGTAATACGCGCTGTCTAAAAAGACTTTTCTGTCCTCAAGCACCTTCAGCATTTTATTCATTTGAATAGGATGCAGTTCACCTATTTCATCAATAAACAGCACACCGCCATGAGCATGGGTAACAGCACCCTGCTTCGGCTGCGGAATCCCCGCCTGTCCCATCGCTCCTGCCCCTTGGTATATGGGATCATGGACAGAGCCGATGAGCGGATCGGCAATTCCTCTTTCATCAAAACGAGCTGTTGTCGCATCGAGTTCCACAAAAACAGCCTGCTCTTTAAACGGCGATTGTTTATGTTTCTTCGCTTCTTCTAACACAAGCCGTGCAGCAGCTGTTTTTCCGACGCCCGGAGGCCCATAGACAATGACATGCTGAGGATTGGGCCCGCACAAAGCGGCCTTTAATGCTTTAATGCCGTCTTCCTGCCCAACGATATCTTGAAAGCTTTTGGGGCGTACCTTTTCAGATAATGGCTCCGACAAGCTGATGGCACGCATTTTCCGAAGCTGCTCCATTTCCTTCTTCGATTCCTTATCTATCGTGACCTTTTGTGTCCTTTGATTTTTAAGTAAATTCCAAAAATACAAACCGATGATGATCCCAAAAAACAGCTGAATAAATAACGCGATCCCTGTCCAACTCATGATGGTCCCTCCTGAAAAACAATTTATGTATCCAATTCATTCCTCTGAATGCTAGTATCTCCCACAGAAGACGGGAATAAACGTTTTTCCGGAAGAGTTTGCACGACAAAAAACCTCCTGAATGTCACCACTCAGGAGGTTTGTGCTTATCTTTATGCAGATGTTTTATCTTGGCTTACCTCAGTGCCGTCTTTTAATAAGAGGCGGGGAAGCTCTCCGTGTGTCACAGTTGCCCCGGTAATCACACATTTTTCAATGTCATCACGAGAAGGCAGATCAAACATCACATCAAGCATGATGCCTTCAATGATAGAACGGAGTCCGCGCGCTCCAGTCTTACGTTCAATTGCTTTTTTAGCAATTTCAGAAAGCGCTCCTTCTTCAAACTCAAGCTCAACATTGTCAAGCTCAAGCATTTTCTTGAATTGCTTAACAAGAGCGTTTTTCGGTTTTGTTAAAATCGCAACCAATGCTTCTTCGTCAAGCTTTTCAAGGCTCGCAATAACCGGAAGACGTCCGATAAATTCAGGAATTAACCCGAAGCGGAGCAAGTCTTCAGGAAGCACTTTTGAAAGAAGATCTTCTTTCTCAAGATCAGCAGCTTTATTGTCCCCGCCGAATCCAATCACTTTTTGACCTAAACGGCGTTTGATGATTTGCTCGATACCATCGAAAGCACCGCCGCAAATGAACAAAATGTTTGTTGTGTCAATTTGAATGAATTCTTGATGAGGGTGCTTACGTCCTCCTTGAGGCGGCACGCTTGCCACTGTACCCTCAAGAATTTTAAGCAATGCCTGCTGTACACCTTCACCTGACACGTCACGTGTAATAGACGGGTTTTCTGATTTTCTTGCCACTTTATCGATTTCATCAATATAAATAATGCCTTTTTCGGCTTTTTCTACATCATAATCAGCAGCTTGGATGAGCTTCAAGAGAATATTCTCTACATCTTCACCCACATATCCAGCTTCAGTCAAAGACGTAGCGTCCGCAATCGCAAACGGCACATTTAATATGCGGGCCAATGTTTGCGCCAGAAGGGTTTTACCGCTTCCTGTAGGACCGATTAATGAAATATTACTTTTTGAAAGCTCAACATCATCAACTTTACTGTTGGAGTTAATGCGCTTATAGTGGTTATACACAGCAACAGCGAGTGATTTCTTCGCTTGATCCTGTCCGATGACATATTCATTTAGAATTTCGCGAATTTCCTGAGGCTTCGGTACGTCTTTAAATTCTACTTCTTCTTCAGTTCCGAGTTCTTCCTCCACAATTTCAGTGCAGAGTTCGATACATTCGTCACATATATATACACCAGGTCCGGCTACAAGCTTACGAACCTGATCTTGTGTTTTTCCACAAAACGAGCATTTTAATTGTCCTTTTTCCTCGTTAAATTTAAACATTCTTTCACCCCTTAATCTTGTCTCACTTTTTCTTTTACCGGCAGAGCAAAAGAAAATGGTTCTTGAAACGAACGAGTATGTATTGCATTTTACCATACTTTCCAAAAAGACGGTAACAATGTGTTTCTGACTTGCACATTCTATATGTATGACAAAAAACTGCCCTTCATTAACTATCTTGCCCCAAGAAAAAGAGATATATCATAATTGTACAAAACAAGGCACGAATGATTCGCGCCCTGTTTTATTATTACTATTATTATGCACCATATTAACGGTTTTCTACAAGAAAATCAATCGCTTTGCGAACTTTTAAATCTTCTTTCATCGCGTCAGTAGAACCGATGGCTTGTTTAATATTTTCAACAGGCATGTTGTATGCTTCAGCCATTTTAGAAAGCTCAGCATCAACTTCCTCATCTGATACTTCAAGGTTTTCCGCTTTCGCAATCCCCTCAAGAGTCAGGTTAGATTTAACGCGTTTTTCAGCATCTTCTTTCATTTGCTCTTTTAACGCAGCTTCATCTTGGCCAGAGAATTGAGTGTAAAGCTCAAGGTTCATGCCTTGCATTTGCAGACGCTGTTCGAATTCCTTCAGCATGCGGTCAAGCTCAGTGTCGACCATTGCTTGCGGTACATCGATTTCAGCATTTTCAGAAGCTTTCAGAACAAGCTCTTCACGCAATTTAGCGTCAGCTTCGTTTTCTTTCGCTTCTTCTAAACGTTTCTTTGTTTTTTCAGTTAATTCAGCAAGTGTTTCCACTTCTTCATCAATATCTTTTGCGAATTCATCGTCAAGCTCAGGAAGCTCTTTCGCTTTGATTTCGTGAATTTTCACTTTGAACACAGCTGGTTTGCCAGCAAGCTCTTCAGCGTGATACTCTTCAGGGAATGTCACTTCAACATCCTTCTCAGCGCCTGCTTCAAGGCCGACTACCTGTTCTTCGAAGCCAGGGATGAATGAACCAGAACCTACTTCAAGAGAGTAGTTTTCTGCTTTTCCGCCTTCGAACGCTTCGCCGTCAACGAAACCTTCGAAATCAAGAACAACTGTGTTTCCTTCTTCAACAGCGCCTTCTTCTTTTACAACAAGCTCCGCTTGACGCTCTTGAAGGGCTTTTAGTTCGTTTTGAACATCTTCGTCAGTTACAGTTGCATCGTCTTTTTCAACGCCTAGGCCTTTGTATTCGCCAAGCTTCACTTCAGGTTTCACTGTTACTTTCGCTGTGAAGATTAAGCTTTCGCCTTTTTCGATTTTTTCAACATCGATTTCAGGACGGTCTACAGGCTCGATTCCAGCTTCTTCAACCGCTTTCGGGTATTCTACAGGAAGAAGAATATCCAAAGCATCTTGGTAAAGAGCTTCTACGCCAAAGCGCTGTTCGAATAATCCGCGAGGAATTTTTCCTTTACGGAATCCAGGAATTGAAACTTGTTTTACTACTTTTTTAAATGCATCATCAAGTGCTGTTTTAAACGTTTCAGCATCAACTTCAACCGTTAAAACGCCTTCGTTGCCTTCTTGTTTTTCCCATTTTACAGACATGTGTTTCCCTCCAAAAATCTATTCAGGTTGTGTCGGTCTTCCATTCTAAAGCAATCATTCGGCTTCGTCCAACAAAACAAAGCTGCCAAAGATCAGAATCATTATGTATAGATGTTAATAATGAACTGCAAAGCCTGTCCAACCGTATTTCTTATAACCCGTTATACACAAATACAACCATTATATTATAACATAACACATACCGCTTTCAACTATATGGCGCGATTTACAAATAAGAAATTTCTTCAATATCTTTTATCATCGTGCACGCTTCATCGAGTTCTCTGTCGGTAAACTCATACGTCATATGAAGTTCTTCTCTTTCAATTTCAATCCCATGCATCTCGTAACCGACTTTATGCAGGGCAGCCGCCCAAAGGTCAGCCGAAAGCAATTTCGGCTGGAACGGATATAAAACATATAAATGTCTTCTCCACAGTTCTTCAACTGCCGCATATAAGGTTGGATTTTCATTTCCAAGTGTCTCATCCAGCACCCGAAGAACACGGTGTAAAATCGGTGCGGCATCAGGCGGGACAATCTCAGACGGTTCAATTGTCAGCGACTCGCCAAATTTAGTAATGTGCACGGGTTTGCTATACTCATGCTCAGCCAACAGCATGACGATCATCGTTTTGATATTCGGGTGAGCTGAGGGGTCTTGAAGGATTGTTTTGAGCA
Source organism: Bacillus sp. 11C (assembly GCF_055486375.1). Lineage (NCBI taxonomy): Bacteria > Bacillati > Bacillota > Bacilli > Caryophanales > Bacillaceae > Bacillus > Bacillus sp. 11C. Next base: position 150,185 of record NZ_JBUPVZ010000006.1, on the reverse strand, counting down.
GACCTGTATACTTCGCTACATTCCGGTCTTTTAAAGAATGAATTAAATTCATTTGCTCCTCAGGGCTTGCCAGCACTTTCTCCGTGTCAATTGTATCCTCATATTCCTCGGCCCAAGCCTCGTCTTCACGTTCCGGATCGGTCATTTTACGGCTGAAATCAAGCAGCTTATAAAATTGTTCGGCACTTTCCGCAGGCAGCTGGTTTTCTTCCAAAACAGCTTCAATCGTGCTTTTGACTTCTTCGTATTTTTTGAGCTGAATTAAGATGGTCATGTACACCTGTAAAACCGTAAAATAATGGCCGTAACCTTCTTTTAGCATCTTCTCGCATACGCTTTCTGCCTCTTCCAATTCGCCCATCTCTAAAAAGCAGATGGCCATCCCTAAGTGAAGATCAGATTCAGTATCATCATATTTCATCGCTTCTGAAAACAGATCAAGCGCTTCTTGATACTTTTTTTCCTTCAGTGATGACATCCCTTTTTCCACAAGACGGTCTTTCAGATGAGGAAAAGGAATAATTTTTGCGTTTTTCTTGTCATGCGTCATACCTATATTCCTTTCAGGCATTTATTTTGTTCAAGTGTATCAACACCTGCGAACAAAAACAAGGAATGAAAGGTTTCGCCAGGCTAAAAAAGCCGCCGGACAAATGCCGGCAGCTTTTTCAGGCTTGAAGCCAAGAGCTTCTTTGTGATTCAAACTGCTTGATTTCATCTTCCAGCAAAAGCGTTAATGAAATTTCATCATAGCCGTTGATGAGCATCTCTTTCCAATGCGGATCAACTTCGAATGAAATTTGATTGCCTTCACTATCACGAATAAGCTGATTTTCAAGGTCAACAGTCATTTGCAATGACTGGTTTTCATACTGACCGACAAGCGTTCTCCAATTGTCATATGGCATACGAATCGGCAGCATACCGTTTTTAAAGCAGTTCTGGTGGAAAATATCAGCAAATGACGGCGCGATAATGATTTTAAACCCATAATCATCAAGCGCCCATGGAGCGTGTTCACGTGATGAACCGCACCCGAAGTTTTCTCCTGCTATTAAAATGGAAGCCCCTTGATAAGCAGGCTGGTTTAATTCAAATTCAGGGTTCGGTTCACCTTTCGCATCATATCTCCAATCAAAGAATGCAAATCGGCCGTAGCCTGTTCTTTCAATCCTCTTCAAAAATTGCTTAGGAATAATCTGGTCTGTGTCCACATTGATTCGATTTAATACGGCCGCTTTCCCCGTATGTGTTTTCAAAGGTTCCATCTCGCGCACTCCTTACACAACTGTTTTTTCCTGATAAAACTTTCTGACATCAACGAAGTGTCCGTGAATGGCAGCCATCGCAGCCATTGCCGGGCTGACGAGATGTGTTCTTGCACCTTTTCCTTGTCTGCCCTCGAAGTTGCGGTTAGAGGTTGACGCACAGCGCTCTCCCTCAGGAACAACGTCATTATTCATGCTTAAACACATACTGCAGCCTGACTCTCTCCATTCAAATCCAGCTTCCAAGAAAATCTGGTCAAGCCCTTCTTTTTCAGCCTGAAGCTTTACGCTTTGAGATCCGGGAACGACGATGGCTCTTACGCTGTCAGCTACCCTCTTCCCTTTGATCATATCAGCAGCCTGGCGAAGGTCAGTCATGCGGGAATTTGTGCAGGAACCGATAAATACGTGATCCACTTTGATGTCTTCAATTTTCTGATGGGGGGTCAGCCCCATATATTCATAAGCGCGAATCGCTTCTTTTTTGTCATCTTCTGCGGAAAAGCTTTCCGGCGCAGGAACTTCAGAATCGACAGGAAGAACCATTCCCGGGTTGATGCCCCATGTCACCATAGGAGAAATTTCGTTGCCGTCAAGGACGATAGATTTATCGTAAACAGCGCCAGAATCTGTGCGCAGCGCCTTCCATTCCTCTACGGCCTTGTCAAATTCTTCGCCTTTTGGCGTGTATTTGCAGCTTTGGCAATATTCAAATGTCACTTCGTCAGGTGCAATCAACCCTGCTCTTGCCCCTGCTTCAATTGACATGTTACACACGGTCATTCGTTCATCCATCGTCATATTTCTGAATACTTCCCCAGTGTATTCAATGACGTAGCCAGTGCCGAATTTCACCCCGTATTTACCAATGACAGCAAGAATGACATCCTTTGCCGTTACCCCTTTTTGTAGCGTTCCGTCTACGCGCACTTCAAGTGTTTTCGGACGCTGCTGCCAAAGTGTCTGTGTGGAAAGGACATGCTCAACTTCACTTGTCCCGATCCCGAATGCAAGGGCGCCGAATGCGCCATGGGTTGATGTATGGCTGTCGCCGCATACAATCGTTTTCCCCGGAAGCGTTAAGCCCAGTTCAGGACCGACGACATGGACAATCCCTTGATCCACACTGTGAAGATCGGCAAGGCGCACGCCAAATTCTTCACAGTTTCGTTCAAGCGCCGTCACTTGGCGTTTCGCAACTTCATCCTTTATCTCAAAACGATTGACGGTCGGGATGTTGTGGTCCATTGTCGCAAATGTGTTTTGGGGTCTTCTGACCTTTCTTCCTTTTTGTCTCAACCCTTCAAATGCCTGAGGAGACGTCACCTCATGAATAAGATGCAAATCAATATAGAGAAGATCCGGTTTCCCTTCACCATGTTTGACAATATGCTGATCCCAAATCTTTTCGATGATTGTTCGAGGCATCATCTTTTATTTCCTCCCTCTACCTATGAACTAAGACCGCTTAACGTAAGCTGTCACACATTAGAAATTGTATTTTCACTCATAATTAATGTCTTAACTTCCTTTGTAATGGCCTGAGTGCTGCTGAACTCTTCGCCTCGTGCCAAGTCTCTTGTTCTTTTTCCGGAAGCCAAGACTTTATTAACCGCATCTTCTACAGCTTTCGCTTCCTCTTCAAGCCCGAAAGATGTCCTCAAAAGCATTGCCGCTGACAATATGGCCGCGAACGGATTTGCCATCCCTTTACCGGCTATGTCAGGCGCGGATCCATGAACAGGCTCAAAAAGATGAAGACCTGAACTTGACAGGCTGGCTGACGGGAGCATTCCGAGTGAGCCTGTAAGCATGGATGCTTCATCGCTTAAAATATCGCCGAACATGTTTTCAGTCACCACGACATCAAATTGATTCGGTGCATAAATCAGCTGCATGGCCGCGTTGTCCACAAGCATATGCTCCAGCTTCACATCAGGAAAGTCTTTTGCAACGTCCTCTGCCACTTCACGCCACAGCCTGCTTGATTCAAGAACGTTCGCTTTATCAACAGAGGTCACTTTGCCTTTTCTGGCCGCCGCCATTTTAAAGCCCTCTCTGATCACGCGCTCAATTTCCGTCCGCTTATAAAACAGTGTGTCTACAGCTTCCTGCTCACCTTCAGTGTTTACATAACGTTTGCTCGGCTGGCCGAAATACAAGCCGCCTGTCAGCTCACGGACGATAACGAAATCAACGTTATCAATATATTCTTTTTTCAAAGGTGAAGCGTCAGAAAGGCTTTCAAACACCTTCACAGGCCGCAAATTCGCAAATAAATCTAGCTGTTTTCTGATGCTGAGCAGCCCTTTTTCCGGTCTCAGCTCCGAAGGATTTTGATCCCATTTCGGTCCGCCTACAGCGCCAAGCAATATAGCGTCCGCATTTTTACAAGCCGAAACGGTTTCCTCCGGGAGGGGGTTGTTATGTTCATCAATCGCCGCCCCTCCGATCAGGCCATATTCAAATTCAAAATCATGTTTAAAGCGTTCGGCAACACTTTTCAGTACGTCTGTCGCTGATTCTAATACCTCAGGGCCGATCCCGTCTCCGGGCAATAGAGCAATTCGTTTCTTCAAGTTAACCGTTCTCCTTTCTTTTATGACCCGACAGCTGTATGGTTTTTAAGTCCGCTCATATTCGACTGGAAAACCAATTGACGGTTGACTGCGTTCAAATAGGCTTTCGCTGAAGCTTCTAATACGTCTTGCGCTATGCCCCGCCCTGCTGATTCTTTTCCGTTCAATAAAACTCTTACATACACCTGGGCAAATGCGTCTTCGCCTTTTCGATTGGACTGAATGCGGTAGTCCAAGAGCTCCACGTCTTTATCGATGCAGCGCTCAAGCGTGTTGTAGATCGCTTCCACGCTTCCTGCTCCAGTTGCCGCTTCCTGAATAAGCTCTGCGTTTTCTTGATTTTTCAAAGAAAGTGTAGCCGTAGGAACCTGGCTTGTTCCGTAATGCACTTGTAAGGAAAGAAATTCATACCCAATCTTGCGGTCTGTTACTTTTTCTTCTAAAATAAGAGAAACAAGATCCTCATCAGTGATTTCTTTTTTCTTCTCAGTCAACTCTTTGAACATCGTAAAGAATTTATTAATCTCTTCACTATCAAATTGGAATCCTAAAGCAGTCAGCCGGTCTTTAAATGCGTGGCGTCCGGAATGTTTACCCAGGACAAGCGCATCAGCTGTTACACCGACAAGCTCCGGTGAAATAATTTCATAAGTCGATTTTTCTTTTAAGAAGCCGTCCTGATGGATGCCTGATTCATGAGCAAATGCATTATCGCCCACAACCGCTTTATTGCGCGGAACAGCCATACCTGTCAGCTTGCTTACTAAATCGCTTGTTCGCTTAATCTCGTTCAATGTAATGCCTGTTTCAACTTGATAGAAATCTTTTCTGATATGGAGGGCAACGGCAATCTCCTCTAATGCCGCGTTTCCGGCTCTTTCACCGATCCCGTTCACAGCGCATTCGATTTGATCAGCGCCATTTTCAATCGCAGCAAGAGAGTTTGCGACTGCCATTCCCAAATCATCATGACAGTGGGCTGAAAGCTTTGCTTGATGAATGTTCGAAACGTTTTCCTTCATATATTTAAAGATATTTCCGTATTCCGCTGGAGCCAGGTAGCCGACCGTATCTGGAAGATTGATAACACTGGCGCCTGCGTCAATGACTTTCTCGACGATTTCCGCTAAAAACGGCAGTTCAGTCCGGCATGCATCTTCAGCTGACCATTGCACAACCGGAAAACGCTCTTTTGCGTATTTCACCATTTCAACCGCTCTTTCGATGACTTGCTCACGAGTCATTTTCAGCTTGTGTTTCAAGTGAATGTCCGATGTGGCGATAAATACGTGAACTCTCGGGTAAGCACCGTCCTTTAACGCTTCCCAAGCAGCATCAATATCACCTTTTACACAACGGGCAAGACCAGTCACTGAACAATTTTTAATGGTTCTTGCAATTTCCTGAACAGCTAAAAAGTCACCTCGGGACGAAGCGGGAAACCCCGCTTCAATGATATCTGCCCCGAGTCTTTCGAGCTGCTTTGCTATGGCAAGTTTCTCCTGTGTATTTAAGTTCACGCCAGGGGACTGTTCACCATCACGAAGCGTCGTGTCGAAAAAATTAATTTTGCGCAACGGAGACCACCGCTTCCTTCTTCTTGCCTTGTTTCACAAACGGCATCATTTCACGAAGTTTTCTTCCCACCACTTCGATTTGATGTTCGTTTTCGCTCGCATTGATCGCGTTGAAACGAGGACGGTTTACTTGGTTTTCGACGATCCACTCTTTTGCGAATGTCCCGTTTTGGATATCTTTTAATACTTCTTTCATAGATTCTTTTACTTTAGCGTCCACAACGCGCGGCCCTGATACGAAATCTCCCCACTGTGCTGTGTCAGAGATTGAATATCTCATGCCTTCAAGTCCTTCTTCGTACATAAGGTCTACGATTAATTTCAACTCGTGCAGACACTCGAAGTACGCAAGTTCAGGCTGGTAACCTGCTTCAGTTAATGTTTCAAAACCTGCTTTTACAAGCGCGCTTAATCCTCCGCAAAGAACTGCTTGCTCACCGAACAAATCTGTTTCTGTTTCTTCTTTAAATGTTGTTTCCAAAACGCCCGCTCTAGCGCCGCCGATTCCTTTTGCATACGCAAGGGCTTTGTCTCTTGCTTCTCCAGTCACATCTTGGTAAATCGCGAACAATGCCGGCACGCCAGCTCCTTGCTCATATGTTCTTCTTACCAAGTGTCCCGGACCTTTAGGCGCTACCAAGAATACATCTACATCCGCAGGAGGAACAATTTGATGGAAATGAACGTTAAATCCGTGAGCGAACACCAATGATTTTCCAGCTGTCAATTCATCTTTGATTTCAGCTTCGTATACTTTTTGCTGCTGTTCATCCGGAAGCAGAACCATGATGATTTCAGCTTGGGCTGCCGCTTCTTTTACTGAAAATACTTTATGTCCGTCTTCTTGGGCTTGCGTGAAAGATTTCCCTTGTCTAACACCGACGATCACGTCAACTCCGCTTTCTTTAAGGTTCAGGGCATGTGCGTGACCTTGCGAACCGTACCCGATAACCGCTACTGTTTTCCCACTCAATACGTTTTCTTTGATATCACCGTTATAATATACTTTTACCATTTCAATCTCTCCCTTGTTATGTTTTATACAATAGATATTGTTTTATTGGATGACGCCTTTTGCTGGGTTCCCCTCGCAAAAGCCGTTGTACCTGTTCTCGCGATTTCTTTAATGCCATAAGGTTTTAACAATTCAATAAGTGCTTCAATTTTGTTAGATTCGCCTGTCACCTGAACAACGATGCTGTCTCTGCTGACATCAACGACAGAGGCTCTGAACGGTTCTATCATTCCATTAATCTCTGATCTCGTTGACGGTGCGGAAACGACCTTGATTAAGGCGAGCTCCCTCTGGACAATCGATTGATTCGTGATGTCTGTGACTTTCAGGACATCAATCTGTTTGTTGAGCTGTTTTGTCAGCTGTTCAACATCATTTTCTCCTTCAACGTGAACGACAAAGGTGATTCTGGAAACGCCGGTTGTTTCTGTGTGGCCAACTGTAATGCTTTCAATGTTGTAATGTCTTTTTGTAAATAGACCGGTGATCCGGTTTAATACGCCGGAACGATTCACCACAGTCAACGTGATAATTCTTTTCAAGGTTTCACCCCCACCATTTCATGCAGCCCTTTCCCCGGAGCCACCATCGGGAATACTTTTTCTTCTCTGGCAACCCGCACGTCAATGACAACCGGCTCTTTTGATTTTAATGCCTCTTCCAGCTTTTCTTTCGCTTCCGCATCCGATGAAATTCTGATGCCTTTAATGCCGTATGCTTCTGACAATTTGACGAAGTCAGGCTGAGAAGCAAATTTAGATTCTGAATAGCGTTCTTCATAGAAAATTTCCTGCCACTGTCTGACCATTCCGAGACAAGCGTTATTTAAAATGATGACTTTGACCGGAAGATTCAATTCGCGAATGACATCGAGTTCTTGGAGCGTCATTTGAAAACCGCCGTCCCCGAGAACCGCCACTACAGTAGCATCTTTATCCGCCAGCTGTGCGCCAATCGCTGCCGGAAGGCCGAATCCCATCGTTCCAAGTCCGCCTGATGTGACCCATTTATCTGCTTTTTGGAACGGATAGAATTGCGCTGACCACATTTGATGCTGGCCGACATCCGTTGCGACTATAGCCTCGCCATTTGTAAATTGATGAATATATTCAATTAATTTCTGTGGTTTAAAGCCTTCTTCTTCATTATCTACATACCAGAGCGGGTACTCTTCTTTCCATTCGGAGAGCTGTTTTTTCCATTCACCTGAATCGCTTTGTCTGCCGTCTTGTTTGATCAGCTCCTGCAGGACAATTTTGCTGTCTCCGACTACAGGAATCTGTGTTTTCATGATTTTTCCGATTTCAGCCGGATCAATATCGATGTGGGCAATCTTTGCGTTTTTTGCAAAGTGATTCAGGTTTCCTGTGACGCGGTCATCAAAACGGGCACCGATACTGATTAAAAGATCACAATCATGAAGGGCCATATTGGCTGTATACGTTCCGTGCATTCCCGCCATCCCCAGGAAAAGCGGGTGGTCAGCCGGGAAGCCTCCGAGCCCCAAAAGCGTGTGTGCCACTGGGATTTGCTGCTGTTCTGCATAATTTTTTAATTCTTCTGACGCTTTTCCGTGCAGTACGCCCGCCCCCGCCAGGATCACCGGTTTCTTTGCGCCGCTTACGGCTTCCACAAGCTTGCGGACCTGCAAATAATTCGGCTCGATAGTCGGCTGGTATCCCGGGAGTTTCATCTCATGATCATAGCTGAATTCTCCTTCAATTGTTGCTACATCTTTCGGAATATCAATCAATACAGGTCCGGGTCTTCCAGTTGTTGCAATATGGAACGCTTCTTTAATGATGCGCGGCAGATCTTCCGGCTGGCGAACCTGATAGCTGTGTTTTGTCACCGGCATGGTAATTCCTAAAATGTCCGCTTCCTGAAATGCATCACTCCCGATAACGGATGTGGCTACCTGCCCTGTAAAGACGACTAATGGCAATGAATCAATCATGGCATCCGCCAGGCCTGTAACAAGGTTTGTCGCTCCCGGGCCTGACGTGGCAATGACGACACCCGGTTTTCCGGAGACTCTTGCGTATCCTTCCGCTGCATGAATCGCCCCTTGTTCGTGACGGGGAAGGATATGTACCATCCCTGAATTGTAAAGCTTATCGTAGATCGGAAGCACAGCCCCGCCCGGATAACCGAATATCATTTCTACTTTTTCTTTCTTTAATGATTCAATCAGCATTAATGCTCCGCTCATCGTCTGTGTACATTTGGCAGACGCCGAATCCACCTGTACATTAGTCCCCATTTTCAGTTCCTCCTTTTGGATTTTCATCCTCTAAAGATCCATCGTTTTATTAGCCTGCTAGCTGACTATTCAATAAAAAAAGCCCTTCCACCCACAATCAGCCGCGCAATGATGCGATAGCTAAAAGGGGCGAAAAGGCTTTTCTTTCCGCGGTACCACCCTTGTTTACGGCATATTATCAGCCGTCTCATGGATATTTCTATCCGCTTTAATAACGAGTGAATCACATTCACCCGGCCAAGTCCTACTATGATTTCAGACTGGCACTCTGAGGCGAGTTCACCTTGTAAAACTTCACCGGTTCTCAGCTAACCCGGTTCTCTGTGGAAAGCTTTTATCAAGGCTACTTATCCTCATCTGCGCTTTTCATATTCAGTCTCCGGAACAGCTTTTCAGCTGTTCAAGAAGGTCGTTTGTTTTTATTGTTTAGAGAATCATATTGCGATCATTTTTGCTTTGTGAAGCTTGCATTTATCTTTTGTTGAACTCATATTACGCCGCTTTGGACGCAGTGTCAACAGCATTTTTTAAAATTATTAGACAATTTTGATTAATCAATCTATATTGTATACGCTTTCATTATTGGCGCATAAGGAATTGTAACTATTAAAAGTTTTTATAATTTTTTTATTAATCTAATAAGAATACAACAGAATTTTTCAATCTGATAGAAAACTGTCATAAAATATGACGCGCTATCGTTTTTGATGGGATATATGTATGAAAGATCGGATAGGCACTTCCATTATTCCCCCGGCATACATTGGTGGTATCTTGTAAAGAAAAGGTGATACGATGAATAAATCATTAGCTGACATGCAAGGGTTCCCAGCGGGCTTTCCCACCTTTCCGCAGCCATATTATCCGACAGCTCCTTCCTTTTATCAGCAAAACGATCAGCCTTTTGGAGGCTATGGATACGGTCAGCCCTACAGCCAGTCATACAGCCCGATAAGCACTCCATCTGCTATGTACTCCTCATTCCCATATGCATCAGGATTTTACGGGCAGCAATTTGCAGGTGCCGGTTATAGCGGCCATGGCGGCGGTTTCAGTATCCCGGCGACGCACGCCGGCGTATTCAGCGGAGCACCTGGCGCTCACGGAGGGTTTCGATATTAAAGCCGAATATTGTTTTCGGCCTCTTTTTTTGCCTTGAAACGCCTTTCACAAATCAAATCATTGCAAAAATGATTCATACCGGCAGATTTTCTGTCTTTCTATTTGGAAAAAAGACGGAATATGATTATGATGAAATGAAATATGTTCTGATAACCTGCAAATTTTTGAGGAGGTATAGAATTGTTTATAAAAATAGATGATGTAACTGGGCATGAAGTGATCTCTTTTGTAAATGAGCATTTACATAGCATGACGCTCATGTCCCCGCCAGAAAGCATCCATGCCTTAGATGCAGTAACACTGAGAGGGCCTGAAATAACATTTTGGAGCGCATGGGAGGGCAATGAACTAGCCGGCTGCGGAGCGCTTAAAGAACTGGACAGCCGACATGGAGAAATCAAATCAATGCGCACGTCTGCATCCCATTTAAGAAAAGGGGTTGCCAAACAAATTCTCCAGCACATCCTAGTGAAGGCTAGGGAGCGGGACTATGAGCGGATAAGCTTAGAAACAGGTTCAATGGCTTCATTTGAGCCGGCAAGAAAATTGTATGAAAGCTTTGGTTTTCAGTACTGTGAACCGTTTGCTGACTATGTTGAAGATCCGAACAGTGTGTTTATGACGAAGAAGTTGTGAGATATTTTTTCTGATGGTAAAGTGCAGAGGACATTTCATGTTATCTCTTTTGTATATTTCATCAATTTCCCCGTTAAAATTCAATAGAGCAGAAGAAGAGCAGAACAAAATCGGTTATTGCTTTATCATACAAAAACCATCCAGCACTGGATGGTTTTTATATGAATTATTTATATTTATTTACTTCATACATCAAAATGTTTTTAAACACAACATAATCCTTTTTACTTTCAAAAGGTCCTTTGTTGTTGTCATGCTCATCTATTTCATAAAAGCCTGGTCCCTCTCCAGCATCACGCTGCTTGTACCATTTGAGAAATCCGTTCACTTCTTTCATAGACAGCTGATATTCTTTTTGCAAACCGTTTACCATGGTGACAACAAGGAGGGCGTCTCCGTCTTCTGCTGAGTTATCCTCAGAAGGGGTTGTTGATCCATTATCCTTATCTCCCGGAGTTTCCTCCGAATCAGATGGTATGTTTAAATCCTTTAACGAAATAGATATGACTGATTTAATTTTAGAATTTGCATATCCACCAACAAAACTTGATGTCTCCTCCCTTCCACCGATGACGTAAAGCGTATCATCAATAATGGCAGAAGAATGCGCCATTCTGTATAGTGCTTTCGGATTTGTCACTGCTGTAGCTGATTGACTTTTAGGATCGTACACCTTAATTCGGTTTACACCTCCAGTCATCAGAATTTTCCCTTTATAAACAAGTGCAGAATAATATCCTGCTGTGAATCCTTTACCATTTCTTGCCCAGCTATCATTTTTTGGATCATAGACATAAACAGTTCGACCAGTATATTGCGTTCCGCCAAGGATATATAGTTTATTATCGATTACTGCTGTAATACCCGCATAGATTTGATCATTTAAGTTTTGTTTTTTCTCCCATTTCTTCGTTTCGAGATCATAACTGTAAGTCGTTGCATATCTTGTATTTTCATAGGCCACAACATATATTTTCTTTCCAATAGCTTCAGCATAAATTCTATAAGCTGGAACTTTTTTTTTCAAAGGGGAGACCATCCGATTTTTCCCACGTATCTTTTTTTGGATCATATACTTCTACTGTCTTGACAACTCCATCGTTGACCTTCCACCCATGACATAAATTTTACCGTCAACTGTAACAGTCGCAGCTCCTCCCCTCTCCGTGGGCATGTCCGCTTTTCTTGTCCATTCATTTGTTTTAGGATCGTAGACAAACGTTTGATTCCCATAAGTACCTGATTTTACTGTCCCGCCACCTATCACATATATCTTTCCATCTACCACACCACTACTTGCGCCCACACGCGGCTCAGGCAAATCTGCTCTTTCTTTCCATTCAACTGTTTCCGCGCTAACTGTTTGAAGCGATTGAAACAACGTAATAACGAATAAGAAAAAAACAATGAACCATTTTTCAAAAGAAAGCACTCCCTTTATTTAATTAGTTTCACATAACAAATATCGGCATGACTTTGGTTTTTTTTCACATCTTTTCCTATATATTCATTTTTCAGGAAATTCTATAATGAAAGTTTTCTCTAAAAAACTCGGATGTTTTCAATCTTGTTTATTTTAAAGAGCAACGGGAATTAAAAACGACATGAACGATAAAATGCAAATTCATAAAGGAGGAGATTAATATGAAAAGTATAGTTGGTGTATACGAAACTCCGCAAGAAACCATTGCAGCGATTGAAGGCTTATTAACAAAAGGTTATGATTCCGACGACATTGCTGTTGTGACGAGCCGGCGAGATACAGATTATCTTGAGTCGCGTACCGGAACAGAAGTCAATCAGGCTGTCGATGAACATAAGGACGAATCCGAGTCATTTTTCGATAAACTGAAAGACTATTTTACAATGGACGATACTGCTGAACACAGCAAGAGCTTGTCAGACTTGGATATCACGACTGGGGAAATAGACAAGTATCAAGAGGATCTGGATGATGGAAAACTCCTTGTAGCTGTTGATACAGATACAAATGTAAATCCGCCTATTGATAACGGCCATGCCCTATCAGGCGGCTTTTCGACAAATGAAACGGCGGATTATACAACGAAAGAAGAAAAAACAATGCCGCTGCGGGAAGAACAGTTGAAAGTCGATAAGGAAGACGTTCAAACTGGAGAAGTCGAGATAGGAAAAGAAGTGAAAACAGAACAAAGAGATATGGACATCCCGGTGAGACACGATGAAATTTATGTCGAACGCCGCCCAGTGGATGAAAATAAAACAGACGCTTCTCCCGTCAACGATTCGGAAGAGATCAGAGTGCCAATCGTTGAAGAAAAGCTGGAAGTGACTAAAAAACCGGTTGTCACTGATGAAGTAGTTGTCGGAAAACGGACTGTCGAAGAGAATGAGCACATTTCCGACACCGTGAAAAAAGAAGAGCCTCGTCTCAATAAAGAAGGAAAAGTTAACGGCTTGGATGATGATACGTTAAATAACAAATAAATTATTATATGTAAAAGGCTGCCTTGATGTGTTGGTAAGGCAGCCTTTTATATTCAGTATCGAAAAGAAACAAGAAGAACGTTGTTTGTAACTGGTTTATTTAAATCTTCATACAGTTTTATGATAAAACTACTGTAATAAGGCTTTTATAAACTCCAAACTTCAGAAAGTCTCATACAAATAACCATCCAGCACTATATTGAATGGTTTTAATAACACGTTTAATGTTTGTACTTATTCACTTCGTACATCAAAATATTGTTAAAAACAACATAATCCTTTTTACTTTCAAAGGGTCCTTTGTTGTTGTCGTGCTCATCAATTTCATAAAAGCCCGGCCCCTCTCCAGCGTCGCGTTGCTTGTACCATTTGAGGAAGCCGTTCACTTCTTTCATTGGAAGCTGGTACTCTTTTTGCAGGCCGTTAATCATCGTGATGACGAGGAGGGCTTCTCCGTCATCAGATTCAGTTTCATCATCTGGTTTTGTTCCGTTACCGTCATCTGTGCCTGGATCTGGAGTATTCACAGTTTCTTTTATTGTATATTTTTCTAAAGAGTTAAAGGCATTACTTTGCGTATTGCTTTTTGGCGCTCCCCCAACAGTATAAAGCTCATTATTTATTGATACTGTCCCTGCCCCTGCGCGAGCATGTTGAATTTTTTCTTCCATAATGCTTACTTTATCAGATGCAGGGTCATACACTTGAACGTTATTAGTAGTTGTAGTAGATGCAGAAAGGAACCCTCCGACTATGTAAATTTTCCCATTCGACACAGCGGCGGAAGTATACCATAAAGGATTTAATAAATCCGCTTTCCTCTCCCAAGAATCACTCGACGGATTATATTCATAAATATTTTTTCCGCCACTAGTAGATCCCCCGCCAAAGTAATAAATTTTTCCGTTCACAACAGCTGAAGCGGCAGCTCTTGAATTTGTTGGTTGGTTCGCTTTGTTTGTCCATGTCTTTGATAAAGTGTCATAAGCAAAATGCCTAGGTGTAGATGTATTCTGCTGTGTCATGAGATAGATAGTGTTATCAATGGCTACCGCTGTGCCCAAATAGCTTTTTTTTGTACATCTATCCCTTCTTCCCACGTATCAGTTTTGGTATCATAAATTAATAGTTTCGAAGAATTTTGATTTGAATCCGTATTAGTTTTATTTCCTCCCATGACATAAATCTTTTCTTTTACTACTGCTACAGCTGATCCCGCTAAGTTTATTGGCATATCTGCTTTCTTTAACCATGTATTTTTCTGAGAATCATATACAAGTGTAGTATTTGTAGCTGATTTATTTTTACCAAATCCACCGATAACATAAATGTCATTTCCAACAACAGCTGTTGCCGCATGGCTTCTTGGTTCAGTTAAGTCAGCCTGACTCACCCATCCTTTTTCCTCTGCTGTTGCATCCGCTTGATAAAAAGGGCTTATCATTCCGCAAAGAGTCAGCACAAACACTAAAATTACTTTTTTCAATATTATCACTCCTTTTATAAAATTAGCCAACTCCTGTAATATCGTCTTTTCTTATCAAAAGTTTAACTTTCAAATATTTTTTATCAATTTATAAATCCCATCCACCTTAAAATCGAAGCACTCTCCTTCGTAGACTAAACCATTTAAACTGCTCACTTTTCTTCTGATTAAGATTTCCATCAAAGATTGTTATAAAGCTCCTTATCGATTTAAAAAGCTCTCGCTATTTTTAAGCTTATCGAGATCGACATTTTTTATATTTTTTCAATAATTTTCAAATTCAAAACAATATAAAATTCCCAAAACAAAAAAGTCTCAAACCATTTTTATGGTTTGAGACTTTTTTAGACGTCCCAGGAGAGATTCGAACTCCCGACCGACGGCTTAGAAGGCCGTTGCTCTATCCAGCTGAGCTACTGGGACACGGTTTGTGTTTTCGTTTTTCGCTTTAACTATCAGCGACAAGATTTATTATATATGGGATGCAACAATAAGTCAACGGTTTTTAGAATTTTTTTCATGAGGAAGAAAAATTTCTTCCTCATGACATTTTCATAGTAGGACACGGTTTTGCAGATCGTCAATTTCATGGCCTGCTTGGTCGTAAAAACGCACTGTTGCGGCGTCATTTTCTAAAGTCAGTATAGCATAGCTTTCTGTCCTTCGCACCCTTGGAAGCCGGATGCTGCCGGGATTAATCATCAGCTTTCCGCGCAGCACTTCGCTTCCCGCGATGTGTGAATGCCCGAAGCAAATAATATCAGCTCCAAGCTCCTCTGCACGATAGTATACGTTTAACAAGGTCTGTTTTATACCGTGAAGGTGGCCGTGTGTGACCAGTATTTTTTTTGAACCGGCATTCAGAAGAAGCTCGTCCTTAAAATCGCCTGTAAAATCGCAATTTCCTTTTACAACCTTATAAGGATCCAATGCCGGATGCCCGATTTCGAGTTCAGAGTCTCCGCAATGAATCATGAGATCAACTTCCGCTTCATGCCGTTTCGCGATGGTTTGGAGTTCTTCTTCAAGCCCATGGCTGTCACTGATAATCAGCACGTTCATGTACAAGCTTCCTCCTTATGCCTCTAAAAGCTTAGACAGCTTTTTAAGCGCGTCAGCCCTATGGCTGATTTTATTTTTTTCATCACTTGTCAGTTCAGCCATTGTCTGATCTTTATCTTTCACGATAAAGATTGGGTCATAGCCAAAGCCGTATTCTCCTCTCGGTTCTTCAGCGATATATCCTTCAACATGGCCTTCGACTGTTTTTGTTTCCTCACCGGGGATACTCACAGCCAGCGCGCAGCGAAAACGGGCGGTACGCTGTTCTTTTTCAATTCCTTTCAGTTCGCCGAGCACTTTAACGATATTTGCCTGGTCGTCTTTCTGTTCCCCTGCATAGCGCGCGGAATAAACGCCGGGGCTGCCGCCAAGATTATCGATAGACAGGCCGGAGTCATCCGCAATCACCATTTTATTCACTGCTTTTGCAACAGCTTCCGCTTTCAAAACGGCATTTTCTTCAAACGTATGGCCTGTTTCCTCGATCTCCTCTGTGTATCCGATTTCAGCTAACGATTTGACATCATAGCCTTTTGGCTCGAGGATTTCTTTGAATTCCTTCACTTTTCCCGGATTATGTGTCGCAATAATTGCCTCTTTCATGATGATCAAGCCTTTCTGTCTTTATTTCAGTTCTGGCAGAGAATCACCCAGCACTTCTTTTTGCTTGTCAATCAGTTCCTGAATGCCTTTTTCCGCAAGACCGAGAAGACCGTTCAGATCCTCCCTTGAGAAAGTCGCCTCTTCCCCGGTTCCCTGCAGCTCCACAAAGCGGCCGCCGCCTGTCATAATGACATTCATATCAACTTCAGCGGAAGAATCTTCTTCATAATTTAAATCTAACAAAATTCCCTGTTCCTTATCCATTCCGACAGAAATCGCAGCAAGAAAATCAGTAATCGGATTTGCCTTGATCGTTCCCGCTTTGAGCAGTTTGCCAATCGCAATTGCCATGGCTAGAAATGCTCCTGTAATAGAAGCAGTTCTTGTTCCGCCATCAGCCTGAATGACATCGCAGTCAATCCAAATCGTCCGTTCACCGAGCTTGTCTAAATCTACGACTGCCCGAAGCGCGCGGCCGATCAGGCGCTGGATCTCCATTGTTCTGCCGGTGATTTTCCCCTTAGAAGACTCTCTGATTGTTCTTTGGTTTGTTGCCCGCGGCAGCATGCTGTATTCAGCTGTAATCCAGCCTTTTCCACCGCCCCGCAAAAACGGCGGCACGCGATCCTCAACAGACGCGTTGCAGATTACTTTTGTATTTCCCGCTGTTATTAGAACAGAACCTTCCGGATGGCTGATAAAATCCAAATCAAATGTGATTGGACGCAGCTCATCATGTTGTCTTCCGTCATGTCTCATGTTTTACCTCCGATTGTATGTACATAAACCATTTTTGTTCCGGAATTGAATAAAGAAAGAGGCAGCCGGAACGCTAACCTCTTTCTTTCTAGTATATCAAAAATTTCAATTTAAAAACTACCCGTATTCACTTGAGATGGTCTGGAGACCGGTTCAGTGAGCTTTTCGCCTTTTTCATTTACTAGCTCTGATTTCCCGTTTACTTTGACGGAAACGCTTTTTACATTCGGCTGCTCCGTTAACGTCAGTACAATGCTGTTCAGCACTTCTGAAGAAATCATTTTTGTCTTTTCATCAGCGCTGCCAAATATGGATTGATTGAAATCTAACGTCACGCGTCCGTCTTTGATTTTCGGCTTGCTGACCAGCTTTACGTCATCACTGAAATCTGTTAACAGCCCGCTCACTTTGCTTGGGCCTTTAGCCAATTCGTTGATCGCTGCAGAAATATCATCTTTTTCAGTATTGTCGATCCGTTTCGTCACAGGCACATAGTACTCACTGTCTTCATTTTCCGCCAAATAATAAACGGTGAGCGGATGTGTTGCGGTAAGATCATTTACGCCCGATGTTTCCATATTAATCCCGTCTTTACGGCTTAAATCATCTGAGATCGGCGTGCCGCCTACAGGCATTTCCTTCAATTCATGGCCGTTTATTCTCAGCTTCACTTTATCTATCGAACTGAATTGCGTCAGCGTCCACGTCACGGATTGAACAATTTTCTGTTCGTCTTCTTTCTTATAATTTTTAAATTCATTAGAGAAGTCGGCGATTGCAGTTCCATCTTTTTTGATGTCAACGTTAACGGTTGTGTCAGCCGGCAATACGGCTCTGAAGCCATTCGGAAGAATTTCTGACACAGGTCCGCCCTGAACGAGGTATTCAAGCGCCTGCTTGGCCGTGCCTTCACTTTTTGGAAGAGGCAGCGTTTGCGCAACGACATACCCGTTTTTATCAATGAGATAAAGCTCCCTCATGATTGTAGATGCGGCTTGATCCGCTTTGGCGGTATCGTTTTTTTCACTTTCTGTTTTTTCGGCTGCTGTTGTATTTGAATCGGCCCCCGCTTCATCGTTCACGTATGTAACGTCTTGAGGCGGATCAATTTCCTCGGCTGCCTTATCAGATTGAAACAAACCGCATCCGGATAAAAGCAGGGCAGAGGTGAGACAAGTGGCACCAATGACTGCAGGTCCTTTTTTCAGCATACTTTTCCCTCCTAAGGCTGTTTGTACTATTATGTATACGAGCCCTTATCAGGAAATAGACCGAAGAATTCCGGCAAAACAGAAAAAACCCGCAACATAACGTTGCGGGCAAAGCTATTTTCTAATCGGTTCTTGCAGTGAAGTGCATTCCACATGGCCCACCTCATGGCCAAACCAGTCATTTGCGATTTTCGCAAACTGATCACGTGCTCCTGTTGTCAGGAACTGATGATCCGGAACAATCGGAGACTGGTTCAGCAGCCCTTTATATGAGAGAATCGTGCTGACTTCCCTTGCTGTTTCATCGCCGGACGAAATAATGTTTACGTGCTCTCCCATATATCTCTGAATGGATTCTTTTAAAATAGGATAGTGGGTGCAGCCTAAAATCAGTGAATCAATCGATGTGTCTTTTAACGGATACAGGGATGTTTTGACAATCTCGTCTGCTGTCTTGTCAAGAAACTTTCCGCTTTCTACAAAAGGCACAAGCAGCGGGCAGGCAAGGTTCTCAACCTTCAGGTCAGAATTCAATGCCAAAAGCGCCTCTTCGTACGCATTGCTCTTAATTGTATTCTCTGTGCCGATGACTCCGATATGCTGATTTTCCGTCACTTTTATCGCTGCTCTCGCACCCGGCTGGATCACTCCGACCACCGGTATACCGACGCTTCGCTGGATGTCTTCCAATGCGATCGCTGTTGCTGTGTTGCAGGCGATCACGAGCATTTTAATGTGGTGGTTTTCGAGTAAATAATTCGTCAGCTCCCACGTATATTGAAGCACTTCTTCTTCAGGACGCGGCCCGTATGGACACCGTTTCGTATCCCCGACGTAGATAATATTTTCTTTTGGTAGCTGTCTCATGATTTCCTTTGCAACGGTTAAACCGCCAACCCCGGAATCAATGACTCCTATTGGTTGCCCCAACAAAATCGCCTCATTTTCTCTTCATTTCATGCTGCAGTTTCATCAATGATTTTTCGAAGATGGCTATTTCTTCATCTGTAAACGTTTCGAACATATCACGCAGATATTCCTGCCTTTTTGTAATGACCTCTTGAATAATCCGTTCTCCTTCAGGCAGCAGATGTATCCGGACCACACGTCTGTCCGCCGGGTCCTTGACCCGTTCGACAAGCTCATTTTTTTGCATGCGGTCGATTAAGTCCGTTGTCGTGCTGCATGCCAGATACATTTTGCCCGATAGTTCGCCGATTGTCATATCTCCTAGTTCATAAAGCCATTGCAGGCCGACAAATTGCGGCGGCGTAATTGCATATTGGTTAAGGATTTCTCGTCCTTTTTGCTTAATGATCGCGGCAATGTGGCGGAGTGACTTTTCAATATCCGCAACATGCTCCAAAGGTTTTGATGTCATTTGTCCATCCCTCACTCAAGGATCTCTTACGCACAAAAGCGTTCCGTGTCTATTTTCCTTCTTTTTTGAAGAAAATGCAAGACTCGCGCGAGAGAATTAGAGGACTTTAGGCAAACAAGATCAAATAGCAAAAACTGTTTTAAGCTTTGCCATCCAAGTTCTGCATAGCATTCCAAATATGGTTTCAAACGCTCCAAACAAACAGCAATAACCGGCTCCTTCCTGAAAAGAAGGAATACCGGCAAGGATTAAAGCTCTAGCTCACCCATTCTAAGAAGCTCAACAACGGCTTGCGAACGCCCTTTCACACCCAATTTCTGCATGGCATTTGAAATATGGTTTCGAACGGTTTTCTCACTGATAAATAGCTCGCTTGCAATCTCCTTTGTTGTCTTATCTTGAACGAGCAATTCGAACACTTCTCTTTCTCTTTTCGTTAGCAGCGGCTTCGATTGAAATTCTTTCTCCTTCAAGTATTGTAACCCTCCTTGCTAAGGTGAGAGCGAATCAGAAACGAATGGGTTTTGATATAGTCAAGATATCTTATGTAAGAAGGGCACAGGAGGTGACGTTTACAAGAGAATTAGTTTATGGTGTATGGAGCAGCGTTTCTTTCTCCTCATCCGTCCAGCTGACAGTCTTGCCGCTTTCCTTTGAAACTTGGACCATCACAACTGCTCCGGTGAAGCAGGGCTCGCCTTCCCGATTTTCTCCGAGATAATGCAAGGTAAGGGATGAGCTGCCGACGGCGCTTGTTTTCACATAGATGCGCAGCTCTTCATAAGGCATGACTTGCCGCAGATAATCGCATTGCTGGCTTGCCACGACCGTCATAGTCTGTTTGTTTTGATTCATCATATTCAGCTTTTTAAAATAAGAAATCCGCGCCTCCTCAAAGTATATAAAAGGCGTTACATTATTCATATGTCCAAACATGTCCGTCTCGGAAAATCGCACGGATACTTCATTAAAAAAAGAAAAGGACGCTTTCCATTTTTGAAACGGCATATCAATATAAGCGGGAAGCTTCATCTTTACTCATCTCCTTATGGTTAAAAAAACCTCTCCCATGCGGAAGAGGTTTTTTCTTCTTATACTCTGTCGCTTCCGAAGAAATTGCGGAACGCTTGTAAGTTTGTATCTCTGTTTAAGGCTGCAATCGAAGTGGTGAGCGGGATGCCTTTCGGGCAAGATTGAACGCAGTTTTGCGAGTTACCGCAATCTCCAAGGCCGCCTTCATCCATCAGCGCGTCTAACCGCTCAGATTTATTCATGGCGCCTGTCGGATGTGCGTTAAACAGGCGGACTTGAGACATCGGTGCCGGCCCCATGAACTTCGATTTGCTGTTCACATTCGGGCAGGCTTCGAGGCAGACGCCGCACGTCATGCATTTTGATAATTCATATGCCCATTGACGGCGTTTTTCCGGCATTCTCGGCCCCGGTCCCAAATCGTGCGTACCGTCAATCGGTATCCACGCTTTTACTTTTTTCAATGAATCAAACATTCTGCTCCGGTCAACCTGCAAATCACGCACGACCGGGAACGTTTTCATTGGTTTTAAGCGAATCGGCTGTTCAAGCTGGTCGATAAGCGCCGTACAAGACTGGCGGGGCTTTCCGTTTATGACCATTGAACATGCGCCGCACACTTCTTCAAGACAGTTCATGTCCCATGTAACAGGGGTTGTCTTTTCACCTTTAACGTTAACCGGATTCCTGCGTATTTCCATCAGAGCGGAAATGACGTTTAGGTTCGGGC
The DNA here is from genome assembly GCF_055486375.1 of Bacillus sp. 11C. Classification (NCBI taxonomy): domain Bacteria; kingdom Bacillati; phylum Bacillota; class Bacilli; order Caryophanales; family Bacillaceae; genus Bacillus; species Bacillus sp. 11C. The sequence goes on along the minus strand of NZ_JBUPVZ010000006.1, from coordinate 128,995 downwards.
GGTATGGAACCTCAAATTCTTCATCGTAAGGCGTACTGTCGGTTGTATCTTGCCGTGTGATAATAAATCGTATGGTTTTTTGTTCACTCATGATTATTTCGCCACCTTCTTCTTCGAGTAATCCCGTTTCCGAGGCGTTATCAGTGATACATCGACATCCTGATACTCAAATTCCGGCGCTTCATACGGGCTTACATGTTTAGCCATTGTTGTTTTGAGCCATTCATCATCATTACGTTCAGGATAATCCGGTTTATAATGGGCGCCCCTGCTTTCATTGCGGTTGTAAGCGCCAAGGGTAACCACCCTCGCAAGCTGAAGCATGTTCGAGAACTGGCGTGTGAACATCGCCCCCTGATTGCTCCATTTTGTCGTATCATTGATGTTAATCTTTTTAAACCGCTCCATTAATTCCTGAATTTTGTCATCCGTTTTCAAAAGCTTATCGTTATGGCGGACAACCGTTACGTTTGCCGTCATCCACTCACCGAGCTCTTTGTGAAGGACATAGGCATTTTCGGTTCCGTCCATGCTCATAATGTCAGCCCATTTTTCTTCTTCTTTTTTGACGTGAGCGTCGAATAAAGAGGAAGACATGTCTTCTGCTGAAGATTCTAAGCCATTTACATATTTCACGGCATTCGGTCCGGCCACCATTCCTCCGTATATCGCGGAGAGCAGGGAGTTCGCTCCCAAGCGGTTGCCGCCGTGCATAGAGTAATCACATTCCCCAGCCGCAAACAGTCCCGGGATGTTTGTCATTTGATTGTAATCCACCCATAAACCGCCCATTGAGTAATGAACCGCCGGGAAGATTTTCATTGGAAGCTTCCGCGGGTCATCTCCCATGAACTTCTCATAAATTTCAATGATGCCGCCGAGCTTAATGTCAAGCTCTTTGGGATCTTTATGGGACAGATCAAGATACACCATGTTTTCACCATTAATGCCGAGCTTCTGGTTGACACACACATCAAATATTTCGCGTGTCGCTATATCACGCGGCACCAAGTTTCCGTAAGCCGGGTATTTTTCTTCCAGGAAATACCACGGTTTCCCGTCTTTATATGTCCACACGCGTCCGCCTTCACCGCGCGCCGATTCACTCATCAGTCTTAGTTTGTCATCGCCCGGTATCGCTGTCGGGTGAATTTGAATGAATTCTCCGTTTGCATAATACGCTCCCTGCTGATAAACGATCGACGCAGCAGATCCTGTATTAATCATGGAGTTAGTCGATTTTCCAAAAATGATTCCCGGTCCGCCCGTCGCCATGATGACAGCGTCTGAACGGAAGGATTCAATTTGCATGTTTGTCAGGTTTTGCGCAACAATTCCGCGGCAGGTTCTGTCATCATCCAATACAGCGCCAAGGAATTCCCAGCCTTCGTATTTTGTAACCAGACCCGCAACTTCGTATCTGCGCACTTGCTCGTCCAGTGCGTAAAGCAGCTGCTGTCCCGTTGTCGCACCCGCATAAGCTGTTCTGTGGTGCTGTGTACCCCCGAATCGGCGGAAATCCAGCAGGCCCTCAGGCGTCCGGTTAAACATGACGCCCATCCGGTCTAATAAGTGGATGATAGAAGGCGCCGCGTCACACATCGCTTTGACCGGCGGCTGGTTCGCAAGAAAGTCTCCCCCGTATACAGTGTCATCAAAATGCTCCCACGGAGAGTCGCCTTCCCCTTTTGTGTTGACCGCTCCGTTTATGCCGCCTTGCGCGCAAACCGAATGAGAACGTTTGACAGGAACGATGGAAAAAAGCTTAACCGCCATTCCTGATTCCGCTGCTTTAATTGTCGCCATGAGGCCGGCAAGACCCCCGCCGACTACGATAATGCTTGATTGACTCATGATAGCCCCTCTCCCTCTAGTAATCTAGTACTCTTATACAAATGCGAAAATCGCTTTTAAGCCTACGTATGACAGTGCAACAAAAATAATCAGCGTAACGTATGTCGAAATTCTTTGAGAACGAGGCGTTACCGTAATGCCCCATGTAACAGCGAAAGACCATAAACCGTTCGAGAAATGGAAAATTGTTGATAAAACACCGACAATGTAGAAGCCAAGCATAGCCGGAGAGCTCAAAATATTCGCCATCATGTCGAAATTGACCTCAGCGCCCATTTGTGCTGCAATACGGGTTTCCCACACATGCCAGCTGACGAAAATGAGGGTGATGATACCGGTTACACGCTGCAGGACGAAGAGCCAATTTCTCATATAGCTGTATTGACCTGCGTTATTTTTTGCAGTAAACGCTATGTACACACCATAAACTGCATGATAAATTAATGGTAAGAAGATAATAAAAATTTCCAATGCATACCTGAAAGGCAGACTATCCATAAAATGAGCAGCACTATTGAATGCTTCAGCGCCCCTTGCGGCAAACTGGTTGACGACTAAATGCTGAATGAGAAAGATGCCGACCGGTATGACGCCAAGCAAGGAATGCAATCTTCGAAAATAAAACTCTCTGTTCCCAGACATTACTTTACCCCCTGTTTGATAAGTGCGAAATGTGCTAAATCTCTTCCCCCACTTCTTTCAATTGTAAGCACTTTATTAAGATTTATTGACAATTTCATTTTACTCCTCCCTCAAAAGGGCGTCAAGAAAACGCGTACATAAATTACAATTTTCCGAATTAATTAGTTGATTCAAAAATTTTATTTTATCAATATATATTTCTCCCTTAATTTTTCATAAGAATTACAGGATCATTCTGTAATCCTCCCCCCTCTTTGGGCTATAATATACGAAGGAGAGAGGGGAGACAGCTATGAAGTCTAAATTTGAAGGATCTATTGACAATCTAAAAGAAATTGAAATGAACGCCTATGCCTACGAACTAATACGAGAGATCGTTCTCCCAGATATGCTTGGCCAAGATTACTCTTCCATGATGTATTGGGCAGGGAAACATCTCGCCCGTAAGTTTCCTCTTGAATCATGGGAGGAATTTCCGGCCTTCTTTGAAGAAGCGGGCTGGGGAACCCTCACTAACACAAGCGCTAAAAAACAGGAGCTTGAATTTGAACTTGAAGGGCCGATCATTTCCAACCGCCTTAAACATCAGAAAGAACCATGCTTTCAGCTTGAAGCTGGTTTTATCGCTGAACAAATTCAATTGATGAATGACCAGATTGCCGAATCATATGAACAAGTGAAAAAGAGAGCCGATAAAGTGGTTCTGACTGTGAAATGGGATATGAAAGACCCCGTGTAACCAAAAAGGCGGTGACTGCATAGTCCCGCCTTTTTTGATTACACAGCTGAAGGGTGTTTTGAAAGCTCAAATGCATCGTGCAGCGCTTCGACCGCTTTCACCATGTCATTTTCGCTTACGACTGTTGACACTTTGATTTCAGATGTGCTAACCATCTTGATTAAAATGTTTTTTTCCGCCAGTACAGCAAACATTTCAGCCGCTACACCAGGATTTGATACCATACCTGATCCGACAATGGATACTTTAGCCAACTTGCTTTCTGTCTCGATTTTCTCAAATTCCAGCGCGCCTTTGTACTCTTCAAGCACCTCAACAGTCTGGTCCGCGTCTTCAGATTTAACAGAGAAGGAAATCCCGGCATCATGGTCTCCCGCCTGCGTTTGGATAATGATATCCACGTTAATATTTCTTTTTGCAAGAGTTGTAAAAATGGTAGACAAAGTGGTTAGGCCGCTTGTCAGCCCGTAGATTGTTACCCTTGTGATTTGATCTTCGAACGCAATGCCTCTGACAATTAAATTCTGCTCCATGGATGATTCCTCCTCAATTAATGTCCCTGCTTCTGTTTCTGTACTTGAACGCACTTCTAACGGCAATTGGTAATTTTTAGCGAATTCAACGGCTCTCGGATGAAGAACGCCGGCGCCTAAATTGGCAAGCTCAAGCATTTCATCGTATGAGATTCCGGCAAGCTTTCTCGCTGATTTCACATACCGCGGATCGGTTGTAAACACGCCGGGCACGTCGGTGTATATGTCACATTTATCCGCTTTTAATGCGGCAGCCAAAGCGACTGCTGTTGTGTCTGAACCGCCCCGGCCCAATGTCGTGATTTCACAATTCTCCGTCATGCCTTGGAATCCCGCGACAATCACAACCTTTCCTTGCTCAAGCTGGTCTGCTAAAACTGTAGTGTCGATATCTGTAATTCTGGCGTTTCCGTGTACGGATTCCGTGCGGATTCCCGCCTGCCAGCCAGTATAGGACACCGCGTCATAGCCTTTTTCCTGCAAGGCCATTGAAAGCAGGGAAATCGTGACCTGTTCGCCTGTCGCCAGCAGCATATCCATTTCGCGTTTGCTCGGCTGATCGGTGATGTCTTTTGCAAGGCTGACCAATGCGTCAGTCGATTTCCCCATAGCTGAAACGACTACGACGACTTGATGGCCTTTCTGTTTTTCCGCGATGACGCGGTTTGCCGCATTATTAATTTTTTCGACTGAGCCGACGGAAGTACCTCCGAATTTTTGTACGATTAGACCCATGAATGACCACCCTTTACATTTTGGTTCGTGCGGGTGAGGAGAAAGAGCGCTTTGTCCACAATAAAAAAAGCAATGAGAGGAATTTGCTCTCATTGCTTATCAATTAATCATCATGAATGATTATGAACAACGAGATAGCCCTCCAAGAAAATGATTTCTTGACAGCCTTACATTTATTCAATGCACGGCCAGCAAATAACACCGATGGGATTTTATTTGCTTCGGCGACCTCCCCTTTCAGCCTTTTTCACGGAATCCATCTTTCTCCAAAGGCTTACTCTTGAAGTTCGCACCTCTATCTTCACCATATAACACGATCTAACTATGAAATTAATTCACATTTTATCAGATCTTTTTTAAAAGGACAACATTATTTTTGCAATTTGTCGTAAAGGAGCTGAGCCGCCGCTGCGGGAACACCCGCTTTTTTGAGGTCCTCAAGACTTGCTTCCTTCATTTTTTTAACAGAACCGAAATGCTTTAACAGCATTTTCTTTCTTTTCTCTCCGATACCCGGGATGTCGTCCAATACGGATTGAAACGCGCTTTTACCGCGGATTTGCCTGTGAAAGCTGATCGCGAACCGGTGCACCTCGTCCTGGATGCGCTGCAGAAGGTAAAATTCCTGGCTGTTTCGTTCCAGATACACCGCCTCCAACGGATCCCCGATGAGTAAATTTGAGGTTCTGTGTTTTTCGTCTTTCGCTAAACCGGCGATGGGAATATCCAGACCGAGTTCATTTTCAATGACATCCCTTGCAGCGTTGATCTGCCCTTTTCCTCCGTCAATGATGATCAGATCAGGCAGCGGCAGGTTTTCACGAAGCACTCTTGAATAACGCCTTCTGACGACCTCTCTCATTGAGCCGTAATCATCCGGGCCTGTAACGGTTTTGATTTTATATTTGCGGTACTCTCTTTTGTTCGGTTTGCCGTCGATAAACACGATCATCGCGGAAACCGGGTTTGTCCCCTGTATGTTTGAGTTATCAAACGCTTCGATTCTGTGAGGCGTATAAATATTCAAGGCTTCACCGAGTTTTTGCACAGCCCCGATTGAGCGCTCCTCATCCCGTTCGATTAAGGAGAATTTTTCTTTCAGCGCGATTTTCGCATTTTTATGGGCCAGCATGAGCAGTTCTTTTTTAGGTCCTTTTTTCGGCTGGTGGACGTTTGTTTCCAGCAGCTGCTCAATCATGGATTGATCTACACTGTCCGGAACTAAAATTTCCTTTGGAAGGAAGTGGTTGTTTTTTGAATAGAACTGCCCGATGAACGTAAGGAACTCTTCATCAGCTTCCTGATAGAGCGGGAACATGCTGACATCGCGTTCAATGAGCTTTCCTTGCCGGATGAAAAAGACCTGTACGCACATCCAGCCCTTATCATATGCGTAAGCGAATACGTCACGGTCGACTAAATCGTTCATCGTCATTTTTTGTTTTTCCATCGTTGAGTCGATATGGGCAATTTGGTCTCGAAGCTCTTTTGCCCTTTCAAACTCAAGATTCTCCGCAGCCTCATGCATTTTCTCTTCAAGCTCTTTTTTGACATCATTATAGCCGCCCTTTAAGAATCGAGTAATGCTCTCAACCAGCTCTCTGTTCGTCTCTTCGGAAATATCCTTTACGCAAGGAGCGAGACATTGGCCCAGATGATAGTAAAGGCACACTCTGTCCGGCAGTTTGGAGCATTTTCTGAGAGGATACAGACGGTCGAGCAGTTTTTTTGTTTCCCTTGCTGCTTGCACATTCGGGTACGGCCCGAAATAGCGCCCTTTGTCTTTTTTGACATTGCGGGTGACAACCAGCCTTGGATGGCGTTCATGGGTGAGTTTTATAAAAGGGTAGGTTTTATCGTCTTTCAGCATGACATTGTATTTCGGATCATGCTTTTTGATCAAATTCATTTCTAAAATAAGCGCTTCGAGATTAGAGGACGTCACGATATATTCAAAATCCTCGATTTCCGTCACAAGCCTTTGTGTTTTCGCATCGTGAGAACCGGTGAAGTAGGAGCGCACTCTGTTTTTCAGCACTTTCGCTTTTCCTACGTAGATCACAGTCTGCTGTCGGTCCTTCATCAGATAACATCCGGGCTGATCAGGAAGGAGGGCGAGTTTTTCTTTCAGTTGTTTGTTCATATGTTACCCTTCCTTATATTTAGTCCTTTGTTTCCAGTTTAACACGAACGTTTGTTTTTCTCTATGGTTCACAATTGGCGAATAAAAAAAGCGATCCCTCAATCGGAATCGCTCTGGCATGTAAGCAGCCGTAAATTAAAGATGTTTGTTTACAAGCTCTTGAAGCGCTTCTTTCGGTTTGAAGCCGACAGAAGTTTCAACAACTTCTCCGTCTTTTAACACAAGAAGTGTCGGGATGCTCATAACGCCGTATTTTCCGGCTGTTTCTTGGTTTTCATCCACATCGATTTTTACGATTTTCAGTTTGTCTCCCATTTCTTGATCTAGTTCTTCAAGAACAGGCGCAATCATTTTACAAGGTCCGCACCAAGGAGCCCAGAAGTCAGCCAGTACGACGCCTTCGCTTGTTTCAGCTGGGAAAGATTGATCAGTTGCTTTTACGATAGCCATTATTGAATTCCTCCAATTGTGAATGATGATTTTTAGTATAGCATCTCCCATTCGTTCACGCTATTTTAATGCTTACAAATTATTTTTTCCTGATCACAATCGGTTTACTCATTTTTATCTGGATTGAATGGGATATGTCACTTTTATTAAAACACGAATCTGATAATTGCCCCGATCACTACAATAGCCCCGATGATCATTAGAATTGTACGAAGCATAAGCTAACATCTCCTCTTCACTGTCATGTACTTTACCATGCCCTCCCGGAGCTGTTTTAAAACCTGAAAAAGAGCGCCGGCATGAAGCTCCGGCGCTCTCCCGCGTTAAGAATCCGCACGCAGCGTGAGTAAGACGACCGACATTGGCGGCAGTTTTACTTTCAGTTTGTTTTTGTTGAGGGTATATCGGCTGAAAGATTCCGGTTTGACGTGATGAGGATCGTCAAACGTGTTATGCGCATTCATTTTTTCTGCCGTGAGAATGACTCCGGAATGGTCCGCAGTCTTGTTAAGACCTCTCAGCTCAATTTCGGTCTCCGCTTTGTTTTGATGGTCGATGTTGCAAATCGTGATATTGATATCACCTTCCGCATGTTTCGATGCTGAAATACTGATTTGCGGCAGCGTTTCCCCCTTCCATTCATAGTCAGCAGAGGTTGTTTCAGTGTCTAAAAGAGAAGCATCCTGGTGTACCTTAAACATATCAAATACATGGTACGTCGGTGTCAAAAGCATCCGCTCTCCCTCAGTCAAAATCATCGCTTGAAGAACGTTTACCGTTTGGGCAATGTTGGTCATTTGTACCCGGCGGCAATGCTGATGGAAAATGTGGAAATGAGAAGCCGCGACCAGTGCATCACGAATGGTGTTTTGCTGATAAAGGAATCCAGGGTTCGTGCCTGGCTCAGGATCAAACCACGTGCCCCATTCGTCAATAATCAGCCCGACCCGCTGCTCCGGGTCGTACCGGTCCATAATCGTACCGTGTTTTTGAATCAATTGATCGATGTATTTGGCTTTTTTCATCGTAATGAACCATTCATCCTCCGTGAATTCTGTCGCTGATCCTTTGCCCTTCCAGAAATCACCCGGAATCGTGTAATAATGAAGGCTCAATCCATCCATCAGGCCGGCGGCTTTTTTCATGAGCACGTCCGTCCAATTAAAGTCATCTACATTTGCGCCGCCTGCAATTTTATAGATTTCATTGCCGCTGTAATTGCGGACATAGGTTTGAAAACGCCGGTACAGATCAGCATAGTATTCAGGGTGCATGTTTCCGCCGCAACCCCAGTTTTCATTGCCCACACCGAAATATTTCAGCTTCCAGGGCTCCTCTCTTCCATTTTGTATTCTCCAGTCTGACATCGGCGTGCCCGCATCAAACGTCATATACTCGATCCATTCCGCCATTTCCTGAACGGTTCCGCTTCCGACATTGCCGCAAATATAAGGCTCGCATTCAAGCAGCTCGCAAAGCATCATAAATTCATGTGTTCCGAATTCATTTGATTCAACTGTTCCGCCCCAGTGCGTGTTAAGCATCGTCTTTCGGTCACCGACACCGTTTGCCCAATGGTATTCGTCCGCAAAACAACCGCCCGGCCATCTGAGGACAGGAATATGAAGCTGCTTGAGCGCTTCCAGCACATCCTTTCGTATTCCGTTTATATTGGGAATGCTTGAGTCCGATCCGACCCAAATCCCCTCATAAATCCCTCTTCCTAAATGCTCCGCAAAATGACCGTATATATTTTTGTTAATGGTTCCTTTTACAATATCTGTCTGGATCACTGCTTGATGTTTAGACATGCCTGATCATTCCTTTCATACGAATATGAAAAGCACCACAGTCAAATATGTGATCTGTCTTTTGCCTGAGGAGTCAGCATGAATGTAAGCGCTTTTAAAGTAACCATATTATATATGTTCGTACATGTCAACAATATTTTTCATTATATATTTATTTGTACGTATATATTTAAACATATAAAAAACCCCGAACTTCAGCAGTCCGGGGTTTCCTTTACGAGTGAATATTTAATTGTTTGAATTCCTCAGTTAATAATGGAACCACTTCAAATAAATCGCCTATGATGCCATAATCCGCTATTTTAAAAATATCGGCTTCAGGATCTTTATTGATGGCGACAATGACCTTGCTGTTTGACATGCCGGCTAAATGCTGGATGGCGCCGGAAATGCCGCAGGCGATGTACAAATCCGGGGTGACGACTTTCCCGGTCTGCCCGATCTGGAGAGCGTAATCGCAATAGTCAGCGTCGCACGCCCCGCGAGAAGCTCCGACTGCGGCTCCCAGCACCTCGGCAAGCTCCTGCAGCGGCTGAAATCCTTCCTTGCTTTTGACTCCGCGGCCGCCCGCAACGATAATTTTTGCTTCGGAGAGATCAACGCCGTCCGCTGTTTTTTTCACGATCTCTTGGATAACGGTGCGGAGGTCAGTAAGAGAAACATCAACGCTTTCGATACTCCCCGACCTGCCGGCGTCTATTTCTGAAGCTTGAATGTTATTGGGACGAATTGTTGCAAAAATCATGGGATCGGTTGAAATCACACGTTCAAATGCTTTTCCCGAGTAAATCGGCCTTGTGAATACGACATTTTCTCCGGTAACGCTTACATCTGTAGCATCAGAAATTAAGCTTGTTTGCAGCCGGGCCGCAAGTTTTGGTGAGAGATCCTTGCCCATTGCCGTGTGCCCGCATATGACCGAATCGGGCTTTTCTTGGTCAATAATGACCCTCATGACCTGGCTGTATCCGTCTGCCGTATAGGCTTTCAGCTTCGGATCCTCGGCTGTGAGAACTTTATCCGCTCCGTAATGGATAAGCTCCTGTGCAATGTTTTGTACATTTTCTCCGATGAGAACACCGATGACTTCTCCATCGCCTGAAATGGTTCTTCCTGCAGCTAATGCTTCAAAGGTGACATTCCGCAATTCTCCATCGCGAATTTCCCCGAGTACGATCACTTTTTTTCCCATTCTAACATCCCCCTGTTTCTTTGAATGTCCAAGCTTTAAATGACTTTAGCTTCGCTGCGGAGCAATGAGACGAGCTCTTTTGCCTGTTCGGCAGGATCACCTTGGAGAAGCTTCCCGGCTTCTTTTTTCGGCGGCAGAAAACGTTCAATGGTTTTCATTTTTGGTTCGGCATCCTCTTCGTCAAGATCAAGATCATCAAGCTCTAGCTCTTCAAGTGGTTTTTTCTTGGCCTTCATAATGCCCGGAAGCGATGGGTAACGCGGTTCGTTTAAACCTTGCTGAGCTGTGACAAGCAATGGAAGTGTGGTTTTGATTTTCTCAACATCCCCTTCGACGTCCCTTTCTGCTTCTGCATCAGTGCCATTGATTTCGAGTTTGGTGATCGTAGTGATGCACGGAATATCCAGCAGCTCGGCAAGCCGAGGCGCGACTTGTCCTGATCCTCCGTCAATGGCAACATTTCCGCCGAGAATTAAATCAAACTCTTGATCCTTCATATAATGGTATAAAACTTGAGAAATGGAATATTGGTCGGGTTCTTCGAGATCATCTTCTATGTTGATTAAAACGGCTTGGTCACATCCCATGGCAAGCGCCGTACGCAATTCCTTTTCCGCTTCTTCACCGCCGACAGTGACGGCGGTGATCGTGCCCCCGTGCTTTTCCTTCAGCTGGATGGCTTCTTCTATCGCGTACTCGTCGTATGGATTAATGATCCATTCCGCTCCGTCATCCTGAATCTTTCCTGCTTCAATGACGATTTTTTCTTCTGTGTCAAACGTCCGTTTCATCAGTACAAATAGATTCATGATCATATCCCCTTTTATTCGCCTTTGAACTGAGGCTTTCTTTTTTCGAGAAATGCCTGGATGCCTTCTTTGGCGTCCTCTGACTCAAATGCTTCTCCAAACCGCTTTGCTTCAAGCTTTAAGCTGCCATCATAGGAATACACCTTGTTTGAATAAAGAAGCTCAAGCAGTGATGCCAGCGTTTGCGGGCTTTTTTGCGCAAACTTAGCGGCAAGCGCATTTGCTTTTTCAAGCACTTCTGCTTCATCCTTTGCTCCAATTGAAACAAGTCCGAGATCAAGCGCTTCTTTTCCGGATATCGGTTCTCCTGATCCAATGAGCTCTAATGCTTTGGCTATACCTATATATCTCGGAAGACGCTGTGTTCCCGCAAAACCTGGAATGATACCGAGGTTAAGTTCCGGGAGCCCCAGCTTGGCATCTTCTGCGGCGATTCTGATATGACACGCCATCGCAAGCTCAAGACCGCCGCCAAGTGCAGCACCGTGAATCGCTGCGATAATTGGTTTAGAGAAGCCTTCAATTCTTTCCATTAGCTGCTGGCCGCGCTCAGCCAGCTCTGAGGAATCCTCATTGCCTTTTAGCGATGTAAATTCTTTAATATCAGCGCCCGCTGAGAAAAATCTTCCCTCACCGTGAATGATAATGCTTCGTACGCCTGCATCTGTCTCACATTGATCTAGACAGGAGGAGAGCTCTTCTAAAATTCGGCTGGAAAGCGCATTTGCCGGCGGATTGTGAATCGTCAAAACTGCCACAAATTGATCAACTGCCAGTGATATTGCATTCATAGGACAGAACTCCTTTACTTATTGTGAATTCCGGACACCAACAATTCTAAAACGCTGTCTGATAAGGCAGCTATATCGTACTTTTGGTCATTCATAACCCAAGTTGTCACGGTTTCGTCAATCGTTCCAAAAATCATCTGCCGGGCGAGGCGGACATCGAGGCCGTTTTTTAATTCGCCTGATTGTATGCCTTTCGTCAAAATGCCCTCTAAAATAGTTAAGTAGCCCTTTAATATTTCATTGATCTTCTGGCGCAGCTCCAAGTTGGACTGGCGGAGCTCAAGCTGAGTGACAATCGCGAGATTATGGTCATCCGCCAAAAGGGAAAAATGCTTTGAAATCACAAGCGCTAATTTCTCTTTGGCTGTCTCCTTGTCTTTTATGTCCTCTTCCATCCGCTCAATAAATTGGCCCATTTTTTCTTTAAAAAGAGAAATTAAAATGTCTTCTTTGTTTTTGAAATAGAGATAGATGGTGCCGTCCGCTACTCCGGCTTGTTTGGCGATTTTGGATACCTGTGACTGGTGGTAGCCGTTTTCCGCAATGACTTCTACTGCTGCATCAATAATCTGCATATACTTTGGCCGTTTTTGCTTCAAAGTTCATCGTTCCTTCCTATTGAAATGAATGACTATTCATTCATATTTTCATGATAAGGAGGATTTTCGACTTTGTCAAGTTTATTCATAGGTGTTCTCTTTTTCTTATGTCATGAGTTATTGATATGATGATTTTCGGCATCTTCTTCAAGTAAACGCCTTCTTAAAATTTTTCCTACCGCCGTTTTCGGCAGCTCTTTTCTGAATTCATAGGCTTTCGGCACCTTGTAGGGAGCGAGGCGGGATCTGGCAAAAGCGTCCAGTTCTTCTGCATCGGCTTTTGCGTCTTTCTTCAACACGACAAATGCTTTTACTGTTTCCCCCCTGTAGGAATCCGGCACACCTGCAACGACAATTTCCCGGATGGCTTCATGTTCATAAAGCGCTTCTTCTACTTCACGCGGGTAAATATTATAGCCGCCGGCGATGATGATGTCCTTCTTCCTGTCGGCAATATAGAAAAAGCCCTCTTCATCCATATAGCCCATGTCTCCGGTGAACAGCCAGCCATCTCTCAGTACAGCGGCGGTTTCCTCCGGTTTGTTCCAATATCCTTTCATCACTTGCGGCCCTTTAACAATGATTTCTCCATGCTCATACGGAGCGGCAAACCCATCCGTCTCTTCAGAATAGATCGCGGCGTCCGTACTCGGCCAAGGACAGCCGATACTGCCGGGCTTGTTCTTCCCCCAGATAAAATTGGCATGCGTCACAGGGGATGCCTCAGACAAACCATAGCCTTCCACAAGCTTTCCCTCAGTCACCTTTTCAAATTTCTGCTTTACCTCAACAGGGAGTGCGGCTGATCCGCTAAGACAGCTTTTAATGGATGACAGATCATATTGCTGTAATTCGGGGTGATGCAAAAGGCCAATGTAAATCGTCGGTGCGCCTGGAAAGAGCGTCGGTTTTTGTTTGTCGATGATTTTAAGCGTTTCGAGCGGGTCGAACTTAGGAAGAAGAATCATTTCGAAGCCTTGCTTCATCGAATAATTCATCACTGCCGTCAGTCCGTAAACGTGAAAAAACGGTACGATGGCAAGCACTTTTTCAGCACCTTCCTTTACATCGTACATCCAAGCCGCGCACATTTCGGTATTGGCCAAGATATTCCGGTGCGTGAGCATGACCCCTTTTGGAGCCCCTGTTGTTCCCCCGGTATACTGGAGAACAGCGATATCATGCTCAGGCTCGATCTTTGGGATTGTCAGGAGCTCCATTTTTTCCTGTTTCACGCTGGAGGCGAACGTGTGAATGTGATCCTTTTTGTCAAAATCAATTTGTACTTTTTGTTTTTGCGTCAGTGGATAAAGAATATTTTTCGGAAAAGGCAAATAGTCTTTTATGCTGGTTACTAAAATCTGATCCACTATCGATAACGTTTTCATTTTTATCGCCTTCGGAAAAAGCAAATCTAAGGTGATGATCACGCTTGCCTCAGCATCTCTCAGCTGGTATTCAAGCTCGCGCTCGGTATAGAGCGGATTCGTCTGGACCACGATACCGCCGGCAAACAAGACGCCATAATAAGAAATGACTGATTGCGGGCAATTGGGCAGCATGACAGCCACTCTGTCTCCTTTTTGCAGGCCATTGGACTGTAAAAAAGCTGCGAGTTTAAGCGCATCCGTCAGAATGTCATGAAAGGTGAGTTTTTTTCCATAAAAAGATACGGCGGTTTTGTCAGGGAATCGTGCGGCGGAGTCTGTCAGGATGGATTGCAGGGTTTGGTTCGGCAACGGAAGCTCATGCGGGATATTGTCAGGATACTCGGCAAGCCACGGCTTTTGAGACTGCATAAAACCTCCCCTTTCGGTTTTAGAGTTCCACCCTATCATTATAGCAGATGGACGGCAAAAAAAAGAAAAAGAAAGGTAAATCTTTCTTTTTCTCAATATACGAACAGATATATAAGACCGATTAACAAAAAGATTCCCGCCGCGGCGAGCAGTACCTTTGCAAGCTTTTCCATCGATTCTCCGTCCCCTTATATTCCGGCTGCCACCACAAATGAAAGCCCGACAGAAATGACAAATGAAATAAAACCGACAGCCCGATTATCATTTTCAATTTCTTTATCAATTTTAAACCGCGGAGTCAAAAACTCAAAAATAAAATAGCTGAGCAGAAGCATAACAAACCCGTACACGCCCCAGCCGATCATTTGCAGCAGAGAATTGTGCTGGGAGATGGAATGCTGAAATACGTTTGCGATCCCCAAAATTTTCCCACCGGTCGCCATTGCTACCGCAAGATTTCCTTTTTGAATCTCTTCCCAGTTTTTATAAGCCGTCACCAGTTCAAACACAGTCAAAAAGAGGACGAGGCAGAGAACCGCGACACTGTAATACGCCGCGATTTCCACAAGCTCGTTTTCCCAAAAATCACTCATGGCCATACTCCCTTTTATTTTAGTTCAACAACCGTAACGCCTGATCCTCCCTCACCTGCTTCACCGAAACGGGAGCTTTTGACGCTGCGGTGGTTTTTCAGAAGATCCTGCACGCCTTTTCTCAAAGCGCCGGTTCCTTTTCCGTGGATGATTGACACTCTTGGATATCCGGCTAACACTGCATCATCCAAGTATTTTTCTACACGGCTGAGGGCATTTTCATAGCGTTCACCCCGAAGATCAAGTTCAAGCGATACGTGGTAATCCTTCCCCTTGACCGCCGTAATGATTTTTTCTTTTTTTGGTTCCGGAGCTGATTTGATAAACTCCAAATCTTTTTCTTTTACTTTCATTTTTAATATGCCGATTTGAACATTCCATTCATTGCCGCCGGTTTTTTCGAGCAGTGTTCCTTTTTGCCCGAAGGTGAGGACTTTCACCTCATCACCAGGCTTGAAATCACGTTTTTGCGGTTTCGGTTTTTCTGGTTTTTTGGACTTTTCAAAAGTAGGAACTGCGCCTTCTAACCTTTTCTTCGCGTTGATCAGCTCGTGATCCTTGAAGGATTTGTGTTCTTCTTTGATTGAGCGCAATTCATGAATAATGTCTTCGGCTTCTTCCGTTGCAGCTTTTACTTTTTCAGCCGCTTGCTGTTCAGCCTCCTCGAGCATTTTGTCTTTTTTGCTGTTGAGCTCAATGATTTGCTGCTGGAGCTCTTTATGCAGCTTTTCTGCTTCTTTTCTGATTGATTCTGTCTCAGATAGCTCTTCTTCCGCGCGTTTTTTGCTATGTTCGAGCGACGCAATCATCGTATCGACTTCGTTATGCTCGGCTGTCATTTCTGACTTCGCCTGCCCGATAATATGAGCTGGAAGTCCAAGGCGTTTTGAAATTTCGAAGGCGTTGCTTCGTCCCGGCACACCAATTAAAAGTTTATAAGTCGGTGATAGCGTTTCGATGTCAAATTCGACACTGGCGTTCATGACCCCTTCTCTGTTATAGCCGTACGCCTTCAATTCCGGATAATGCGTCGTGGCTAACACTCTAGCATTGGTGCGATGCACGTCATCCAGTATGCTCATGGCGAGGGCCGCCCCTTCTTGAGGGTCTGTCCCTGCGCCCAGTTCATCGAAGAGCACCAGGCTATTTTCATTGACATGTTCTAAAATGCCGACAATGTTCACCATATGGGATGAGAACGTACTCAAGCTCTGTTCAATCGATTGTTCATCGCCGATATCAGCGAACACATGCTCAAACACAGCGGCTTCTGATCCTTCATCTGCCGGAATATGAAGACCGGATTGCGCCATCAAGGTTAACAGACCTAACGTTTTGAGGGTTACTGTTTTACCCCCGGTGTTTGGCCCTGTGATGACAATGGTTGAAAAATCGCCGCCAAGCTCGATGTCATTGGCAACAACCTGATCAGGCGGAAGCAATGGGTGGCGGGCTTTTTTCAAACGGACAAAGCCGCTGTCGTTCATGATCGGTTTTGTCGCTTTGACCGCTTTTGAGTATCTTGCTTTTGCAAAGATAAAATCAAGCGTCTGCAGCACTTGCAAATCTTGAAAGAGTTCTTCTGTGTGTTCCGCCGTTTGCTCTGTCAGCACGCGTAAGATCCGTTCAATTTCTTGCTTTTCTTTCACTTTCGCCTGCTGAAGCGAGTTGTTCATATCTACAATCGCCTGCGGTTCAATGAACAACGTCGCGCCTGAGGAAGAGGTGTCGTGCACGATTCCTCCGTAGCTCGATCTGTACTCTTGTTTGACCGGAATAACAAAACGGTCATTCCGGATCGTAACGATCGTATCAGACAGCATTTTTGAAGCGGAAGAGGAGCGCAGCATTGACTCTAATCGGTCTCTGATTCTCGATTCGAGTGTTCTGAGCTGTGTCCGGATTCCTCTTAATGTTTCTGACGCGTGATCAAGCACTTCTCCGTGATCATCGATGCAGGAATTAATGTCCCGCTCTAAATCAGACAGCGTAATAAGCTGTTCAGCATGCTGATGAATCAGCGGGATGTCGACGCCGTCTTCAGCCATTTGGCTGATAAAATGTTTCATTTGTTTAACTGCGTAAAGCAGGCCTGAGATTTCAGTGAATTCTGAGGGACTGAGTACGCTGCCGATTTCCGCCCGTCTTAACGCTCCTCTGATATCAACAAGGCCGCCAAATGGCGCCCGGCCTCTCAGCCGGATAATGGCAGAAGCTTCATCTACTTCATCCAGCTGTTTTTTGATTTTGTCTATAGAAGCAGAAGGCTTAAGCTGGAGAAGCATTTCTTTTCCGAGCGATGATGCGGCGTGCTCAATAACCTGTTCTTTCACTTTATGAAATTCAAGTGATGATAATACTTTTTGCTGCACGATTGTGTGAGCCTCCTTACTTAATCGTTGCGCTTCAGGAATCCCTCTACGTCTTCAAGCGACCGGGCATTCAGAACGTTTTTCGTTTCCGTCCATCCTTTGCGCGCGGCAGTAACGCCGGTTTTCATATCGTCTAACATCTCACTATTATGGGCATCGGTATTAATCACCAATGTAACCCCTTGTTCGTTTGCTTTGATTAAATGCTCTGTGCGCAGATCGAGGCGCGCAGGGTTGGCGTTAAGCTCAAGCGCCGTATTTGTTTTCTTCGCTAGCTCAATCAGCTTGTCAATATCGATTTCGTAACCGGCCCGTCTGCCGATCAGGCGTCCGGTCGGATGTGCGATAATGTCAACATGCTTGTTGGCCAGTGCCGTCTCAAGACGTTTCATAATGACGTGTTCCGGCTGATTAAAGCTGGAATGAATCGATGCAATGACAATATCCATTTCCGCCAGTACGTCGTCATCATAATCGAGTGTACCGTCAGGCAGGATATCCATCTCGACACCCTTCAAGATCCGGAAATTCTCGAATTCTGCATTAAGCGCGTCAATTTCTTTTGCCTGCTGCTTGAGCCTTTCTGCAGTCAGCCCGTTGGCGACCTTTAAATATTGCGAGTGATCGGTGATCGCCATATATTGATAGCCTTTTTTCATGCATGCTTCAGCCATCTCTCTGATCGAAAACGCGCCATCGCTCCACGTTGAGTGCATGTGGAGATCTCCTTTGATTTGCTCGAGCTCTATCAGTTCAATGCTGTCGCTGTATGTTTCCACTTCTTGCCCGCTTTCACGGAGCTCCGGCGGAATCAGCGGCAGGCCGAAATGCGCATAAAATTCACGTTCACTAGGGAATGTTTTAATGGCTCCGGTTTCAACTGTCTCGACGCCGTATTCACTGATCCGCTCGCCTCGTTCTTTCGCGATCTGGCGCATCTTAATATTGTGATCCTTTGATCCCGTAAAATGATGGAGTGTTGTCGGAAACTGCTCTTCCGTCACAAGGCGGAAATCGACGCTTGTCTCATATTCAAAAGAAAGGATGACAGATACCTTCGTATCTCCGCTCGCAATGACGCTTTTGATGTTTGGCAGTGCAAGAAGCTGCTCCCTTATTTCAGCCGGATGATCTGTGGCAATAATATAATCCAGATCCTTCACTGTTTCCCGGGCTCTGCGGAGACTTCCGGCACGAGAAAATTTGATGATATCCGTAAATTGACCAAGATGCTCTTCAATATCCCGGGCAATCCGGAGGGCGTAGCCAATCGGGAACCGTTCAGGCTGTTTTCCGGCTTCTCCGAGCGCCTGTAATATTTTTTCTTCTGATTTTTTGCCAAAGCCCGCAAGGCCTTGTACTTTTTGCTGTTCACAGGCTTCCTTCAGAGATTCTGCATCATGTACGCCGAGCTCTTTATACAGCTTTGCGATTTTTTTGCCGCCGAGCCCCGGCAGTTTCAATAAAGGCACGAGCCCTTCCGGCACTTCTTTCTGCAGCGATTCGAGCGTGCTTGACTTTCCTTCATCTATATACTCTTTAATGACGCTGTACGTTCCTTTTCCGATGCCGGACAGCGACATCATATCGTCCATTTCTGATAAACTGCGGTCGTCCTGTTCCAGGGCTGCCGCTGCTTTTCGGAAGGCAGATATTTTAAACGGATTGTCCCCTTTGAGTTCCATGTAGACTGCAATGGTTTCAAGCAGCCTGATAATATCTTTTTTATGCATACAATAACCCCCAGACGTTCACATATGTTTCCATCATACTCGAAAAAAACTTCTCCGGACAAGAGAAGTTTTTTATGCCCCGTACTGTGTCCACAGCTCTTGCAGGAGCCCTGACAAATACGGTGTATGGTTAATGATCACATTTGCGAGAGACGATTGCCCCATCATTTGCTGTAAAGCATCTACCGGAAGCACGGATGCGACATACAGCAGCACAAATGTAAATAAATAGACTTCTAGAAAACCGAGAACGGCGCCCAGCACCTGGTTAATTTGTTTGATCACCGGAATGCCGGCGACAATACTCAGAAATGACCCGAGGGTTCTCAGTAAGATTTTAGCGATGATAAATAAAACGATAAACGCAATCGCATTATAGTAGGCCGCTTCTAAATTTCCCGTAAAAAAAGAAAGTGCCGGCTGTCCTGCTGAGAAGTCGGGTGCAGGAATCCACTTTAAATGCGGCGCCACATTTTTATAGAATAAAGCCGCAAAGGCGATCGATAAAATAAAGCTCGTCAGGCGGATAAACTGCAAAATAAAACCGCGTTTTAATCCCAGTAAAGTCCCCATCAGGAGCAAGATTAAGATGATGATATCCAGCATGGTTGTTCAATCCTTTTCTTTAAGCTGACGCTCCAGTTCCTCATATTTCTCTTGTAATTTAACATAATCGTGCACCACATTTACCGCTGTCAGCACTGCAAGTTTATTTATATCAAGGTATGGATTTTGTTTATTGATTTCTCTCATTTTATCATCAACAATTCCGGCGACATACCTCATATGGGCTTTGCTTTCTTCACCGATCATCGTGAAGTGCTGGCCGTAAATGTCAACGGTTGTTTTTGTTTTTTTGCCGTCAGACAACGTTTCTCCTCCATTCCGTGAGAATCCTAGTACTTATCATAACACGTTTATTAAATGAATGGAAAGACGAGCCTCCCGCTGTTATGATACACTGGTAGATACAGCGAAAAGTGTAAAAAAAGGAGATTATTACGTGTCCCATTCTGTGATAAAAGTATCGTTGTCTGCGATTAATCAAATGAAAATGACGTACAGCGGTTCGCTTACTGCCTCTGTTCCGCAGGGAGCCGTTTTTCAGGCGAAACCGCCAGGCTGTACCATTACAGCATATCAATCCGGCAAGGTCTTGTTTCAAGGCAAAAACGCAGCGGCAGAATCCGCGCGCTGGGGAACGGCGGAGCCGCAGGAAAAGAAGAAAACGGCCAAAAAGCCGGCCGATCCCCGTTATGCCCCTCCGGCAAATATCGCCGGGATGTCTGTTATCGGCTCTGACGAGGTGGGAACCGGAGATTACTTTGGCCCGATGACGGTTGTTTGCGCGTACATTGACAAAACAATGCTCCCTTTAATGAAGGAACTCGGTGTTAAGGATTCAAAAGACTTAAAGGATCCACAAATCATTGAGATCGCCCGAAATCTAATCAAAACCATTCCGTACAGCCTGCTGGTGTTAAAGAATGAAAAGTACAACAGCATGCAGGAAAAAGGCATGAGCCAAGGGAAAATGAAAGCTTTGCTGCACAATCAAGCCATCACCCATTTGTTAAGAAAAATGGACGGGGTAAAGCCTGAAGCCATTTTGATTGACCAATTTGCTGAGCCCGGTGTCTACTTCAATCATTTAAAGGGCAGAGACATTGTGAAGGAGCGGACCTATTTCAGCACGAAGGCTGAAGGCATTCACTTGTCAGTTGCAGCCGCTTCCATCATTGCGAGATATTCGTTTTTAATGGAAATGGATAAACTGTCACGCGAGGCAGGAATGACACTTCCAAAAGGGGCCGGTCCGCATGTCGATGAAGCAGCTGCCAAGCTGATCCTTAAAAAAGGGGTCTCCGCTCTCAGAACCTTTACAAAATTCCATTTTGCTAATACGCAGAAAGCGCAGCGCCTTGCTGATAAAAAACGTTCATAGAAAAAAGCTTGCAGAGAAATCTGCAAGCTTTTTATTAGCCTCTCAAAACAGCCTGATACGTGTCTTCCAACGCTTTCAGCACTTTGCTGTGCGCCTTTGTCACTTCTTCTTCTGTCAGCGTTTGTTCAGGATTTACATATTGGAGTGAGAAAGCGACTGACTTTTTCCCTTCCTCCATATGCTCGCCTTCGTATACATCAAAGACGGATATGTCTTTCAGAAGCTTGCCGCCAGCTTCTTTAATGACGCTCTCGAGCTGGCCGCTTGTGACGGATTTTTCTGTGACAAGCGCGATATCACGTGTCACAGACGGATATTTTGGAATCGCTGTGTAGATAAGCGGCGCTGTTTCCGCTGCAAGCAGCGCATGTAGATCAAGCTCAAAGACGTATGTCTCTTTGATATCCAGTTCTTTTTCCAATGAAGGATGGACTTGGCCGATGAAGCCGATAAGAGAACCATTCAATAGAATGTTCGCTGTTCTGCCCGGGTGCAGCTGTTTGCGTTCAGATTGAACAAATTCAATGCAGTCAAGGACGTTCAGTTTGTCTAACAGTCCTTCCACAATTCCTTTGACGACGAAGAAATCAACCGGTTTTTTCTCGCCTTGCCACAGATGCTTGCGCCATAATCCGGTAACAGTTCCCGCCACACGTTCTGTTTCAACAGGTTTTGTGTCCTCTTCTTTTGTCAGGAAAACAGAGCCGACTTCGTACAGCGCGACTGAGTCAGTCTGTCTCGCCAAGTTATAAGAAACAGAGTCAAGCAGATTCGGAACAAGGCTGTGTCTGAGAATGCTTCTTTCTTCACTCATCGGAAGCGCAAGCACAGTGTTCAATGATTTTTCAATCGCAAACGCTGCCGCTTTCTTCTCATTTGTCAGTGAGTAAGTGATGGCTTGTGATAAGCCCGCTCCTTCAAGGAAACGTCTGACTTTACGGCGTTTTACTTGATATGGCGTTAACCCGCCTGTTGTTCCCGCTGTCTCAGGAAGCGCAGAAGGAATGTTATCGTAGCCGTACAGTCTTGCCGCTTCTTCGATTAAATCCTCTTCGATTTTAATATCGCCGCGACGTGATGGAACTGTCACAACGAGAAGTTCATTCGCTTCACCGACAGTAAAGCCCAGACGGTTGTAAATGCTGATCAGCTCTTCTTTGCTGATTGTCATGCCGAGAACGCTGCTCACTTTGTCGGCTGATATGTGAATGTTATTTGCTTCGATTGTCAGATGATTTTCCTCAACCGTTCCAGCGAGCACTTCACCGCCGGCATATAAATGGATCAGCTGTGCAGCCCGTTCTGCCGCAAGACGTACGCGCGCAGGATCAATGCCTTTTTCAAATCTTACGCTTGATTCACTTCTCAATCCAAGGTCTTTGGAAGCCTTGCGAACCGTCTGTCCGTTGAAATAAGCAGCCTCAAGCAAAATCGTTTTTGTATCTTCCTGAACCTCTGACTCTGCTCCTCCCATCACACCGGCAACGGCCTGCGCTTTCGTTCCGTTTGTAATGACAAGGTGATCAGCAGACAGCTTACGTTCTTGATCATCAAGGGTTACGATTGTTTCATTTTCAGCTGCTTTTCTTACTACGACTTCCTTGGAACCGAATTTGTCATAATCAAACGCGTGAAGCGGCTGGCCGTATTCAAGCAGGACAAAGTTTGTGATGTCAACGACGTTGTTGTGCGGGCGAATGCCTGCGTTCATCAGCTTCGTCTGCATCCAAAGCGGTGACGGAGCAATTGTGACGTTTTTAATGATTTTTGCAGTGTACAGCGGGTTCGCTTCTTGATCTTCGACTTTGACAGCGATGTAATCAGACGCTTGTTCTGAAGCAGCCGGATAATCCGTTTGCGGAAGTTTTACCTCTGTGTCTAAAATTGCCGCAACCTCGTAAGCAACACCAAGCATGTTCATTGCATCCGCGCGGTTTGGCGTTAAACCAAGCTCAAGAATCGCATCATCAAGCTGTAACGCCGCTAAGGCATCGCTTCCTGTTTGTGCGTCATTCGGGAATACGAAAATGCCTTCCGCATACTCCTGTGCCACAAGTTTGCTTTCAATACCAAGCTCCTGCAAAGAACAGATCATGCCGTTAGATTCTTCACCGCGAAGCTTTGCTTTTTTGATTTTGAAATTGCCCGGCAGCACCGCTCCGACTGTTGCAACTGCGACTTTTTGTCCTTTATCCACATTCGGCGCGCCGCAAATGATCTGTACAGGTGCTTCCGCTCCGATATCCACAAGGCACTTATTCAGCTTATCAGCATTCGGATGCTGCTCGCGCTCCAGCACATGGCCGATGACAACACCTTTGACGCCTTCTCCTTTGTATTCAATTCCTTCAACCTCAATACCGGCTCTTGTAATTTTCTCAGCAAGAACAGCCGGGTCCATGCCTTTTATATCAACATAATCCTCTAACCATTTATAAGAAACAAACATCCTAGCATCCTCCTCTTACGCCTGTTTAAACTGCGAAATAAATCTGACATCGTTTGTATAGAAGTGGCGGATATCATCAATGCCGTATTTCAGCATCGCGATGCGCTCAACCCCCATTCCGAATGCGAAGCCCTGATATTCCTTCGGATCAAAGCCAGCCATTCTCAGCACGTTCGGGTGAACCATGCCGGCGCCGAGGATTTCGATCCAGCCTGTTCCTTTACAGACTGAGCAGCCGTTTCCTCCGCATTTAAAGCAAGTCACGTCCACTTCTACTGAAGGCTCAGTAAATGGGAAGAAGCTTGGGCGAAGTCTGATTTCACGGTCTTGCCCGAACATTTTTTTCGCAACGAGTTCAAGCGTTCCTTTTAAATCACTCATGCTGATGTTTTTGTCAACGACAAGCCCTTCAATTTGCATAAATTGGTGGGAGTGCGTCGCATCATCATTATCACGGCGGTAAACTTTACCTGGGCAAATGATTTTAACGGGCCCTTTGCCTTCATGCTTTTCCATCGTCCGTGTTTGAACGGGAGACGTTTGCGTTCTCATCAGCATTTCCTCTGTGATGTAAAAGCTGTCCTGCATATCGCGCGCAGGGTGTTCTTTCGGCAGGTTGAGCGATTCGAAGTTGTAATAATCTGTTTCAACTTCAGGTCCTTCCTCGACTGTGTAGCCCATACCGATAAATAAATCTTCAATTTCTTCAATGACAATAGTGAGCGGATGGCGGCCGCCGACTGCGACAGGGTTGCCCGGCAGCGTGACGTCGATTGTCTGTCCTGCGAGCTTCTGCTTCATTTCCTCTTCTTCAAGCTTCTCGTTTTTGACAGCAATCGCATTGGCGATGCGCTCTCTTACTTCGTTCGCGAGCGCGCCCATTTTCGGACGTTCCTCAGCAGAAAGTTTGCCCATTCCGCGTAGCACTTCTGTGATCGGCCCTTTTTTTCCGAGATATTGCACCCGAATATCATTGACAACCTTTAATGAGCTTGCCGCTTCTACTTGTTCTAAAGCTTCTTGTTCCAGCTGTTTCAGCTTTTCTTCCATTTTGCATCCTCCTTTTATGTAAACAAACCGTCATATGTCTTTGGAAAACAAAAAAACCCGCCCCTTATACAAGGGACGAGTTGTGGCCGCGGTACCACCCTTATTTCAGACAGACTGATGCTGTCGTCAGCTTCATTGACATAACGGAATCAGATTCCGGTTCACCTTTACGCGCAGTGTACGCGGTCCCGGCGACAACTCAAGAGGTGAAGCCCATTTCCGGCTGCGTTTAAAAATGCTCTCAGTCAGCGGCATTTTCTCCCTGGAAAGCAGTTGATCAGAAATTGAGGTCCTCTGTCACGGTTTTTAAAATATTATGTTCTATTATAGATAAATCCATCGCTTGGCGCAACACTATCCTCGCAAGTGGTACACAAGGATGGCAGTCGCAATCGCAACGTTCAGTGATTCAGCTTGTCCATAAAGCGGCACGTACAGGTTCAAATCCGTTTTTTCCAGCAGGGCGGCATCGACCCCTGCCCCTTCATTTCCTACAAGAAGCGCGAAGGATTCAGACTGATGTATTTCCCGGTAAGGCGCCCCGTTTTGCAGCGCCGTGCCGTACACTTTTACGCCCTTTACCTTCAACTCATCCACGTATGTATGCAGATTTCTTCTTATAACAGGAATATGAAAATGAGACCCTTGCGCGGATCGAAGCGTTTTTCCGTTAAATGCGTCAGCCGTGCCGTCACCAAGCACAACCGCATCTAAACCGGCCGCATCAGCCGTCCGAATCATTGTTCCGAGGTTTCCCGGATCTTGAACAGCATCAATCAGCAGCACACGCTGAGGCAACGCCAGTTTTTCTTCAGGCATATGGCACACAGCGGCAATCTGCTGCGGCGTTTCTGTTTCAGTAACAGCTGCAAACGCATCTTCACTCAGCACATAGCACTGGATGCTCACATCAAGAGCTGACGGAATTTTCGTTTCATCCTTTACAAGGATTTCTTTCACCGTGCCCTCGCTCTTCAGCGCCTCTTCAACAAGATGTTCTCCCTCTATGAGGAATGTATTCGTTTTTGTTCGTTCTTTTTTCGTGTGAAGCTTTTTCCAATCCTTCACTTTTTGGTTTTTTGCCGATTCTATTTGTTTCACTGTCTGTGTGGCTCTCCTTTTTTTAACATGATGTTATTATATCGCAAGAACAGCACATAATAAACCAGGTGCAGGGTTAGAATATGCGTATTACATTTTAGGAAAAGGAGCGTTTCACATGGATCTTAATTTGCGTCATGCCGTCATTGCCAATGTTACCGGCAATAATCAGGATCAGCTTGAGCATACAATTGTGGATGCGATTCAAAGCGGTGAAGAAAAAATGCTTCCGGGGCTCGGCGTTTTATTCGAAGTCATTTGGCAGCATGCATCCGAAAGTGAGAAAAACGAAATGCTAAAAACGCTTGAAGGCGGATTAAAACCCGCGCAATAAGAGATAAAACCGGGTGACAGCGCCCGGTTTTTTTCTTATATAATAAAAACATGATGAGGGGGATCGCCATGTTTTTACAGCCGTTATTAGCGAAAAAAATTATTGCTGAAGTCAAAAAGATGTATGAACGTGAAGTCATTATTGTGAATACAGACGGACTCATTATGGCAAGCACAAATGATGAGCGTGTGGGACGATTTCATGAAGGAGCGCTCATCTGCGCAAAAGAGAAACGGAATGTCATTATTACAGTAGAAGATGAAAAAAAATTAAAAGGAGTAAAGGCAGGCCTGAATCTTCCTGTATTTTCCGACCGAGATGTAATCGCCGTCTTCGGGCTTACAGGTGAGCCTGCTGAGATTCAGCCTTACGGGGAGCTGCTTCGAAAAATGACAGAGCTGTTCATTAAGGAATCGCGGCATTTAGAGCAATCCCAGTGGCGGGAGAGAATGCTGGAGTCCTTTACGGTCGATTGGCTGCAATTAAAAGAGTGGTCTCCCGGTTTTCTTGAGAAAGCCCAGCTTCTCGGTGTTGATCTGTCCTCCCGGCGCCAAATGATACTCATTCAAGGATATGAGTGGTCATCTTATGACATTGAGCAAATGGCACATATCTGGAAATCCTCGTACTCTTCTGATTTGTTCATCAGGTGGGGAAATGAACGGATTCTGATTAATCACGAAGTGCCAAAGCATGAACAAAGGGATCGGCTTTTGCGGCAGCTCCTTCACATTTGTTCATTTGTTCATACTGCAAACAGCCGTGTTGCAGCTGGCGCCGGAAGGGCTGTCGCAAGCTCCAGCCTGACAGACTCATACGCGCAGGCTGAAAAAGCGCTGGATGTCAGCCTTAAGCGGAAAACGCCCATCTTCGAAGAGGATCTGAAGCTTGATATGTGCCTGACGGAGATCAGCTCGGGTACCCGAAATGAATTTCCGCAAAGAGTATTCCGGGAGGCGCTTCAGCATCATGAGCTTATGAATACGATACGGACTTTCTTTCATCACGATTTGTCTTTAAAACAAACCGCTGAAGACATGCATATTCACATTAATACATTGCGCTATCGTTTGTCTAAGGCTGAACAGCTGACGGGTTTGCGTTTTGACTGCACAGAGGATATCGTCACGATGTATGTTGCACTCTATTTTTTAGATCAAGATATAAAATAGAGAGTGTTTCAGTTTCATTTTTTGTATGTTTCTCCATAGAAAACGTTGCTTTTTTTCTTTTACAATAGATTGAAAGCGTGTTGACAGGGGGATGGGTGAAATGATCACCAAAGATGTAAAAGAACAGCTGGTCCAAATCGTCGGCAAGGAAAACTATGATGACTCGAATGCCGGGCGTCTCGTCTATTCGTATGATGCGACGCCGCAGTTTCAGTCTATGCCTGATGCCGTGATTGCTCCGAGGAGTACAAATGAAGTATCACGAATTTTAATGATTTGCAGCGACCATCGAGTGCCGATCGTTCCAAGAGGATCAGGAACAAACCTATGCGGCGGCACGTGCCCGACTGAAGGCGGACTTGTTCTTCTCTTTAAGCATATGAACCGGATTCTTGAGGTTGATGAAGAAAATTTGACCGCCACAGTCCAGCCGGGCGTCATTACATTAGATATGACCCGCGCGGTTGAAAGCAAAGGTTTGTTTTATCCGCCTGATCCGAGTTCTATGAAAATATCAACAATGGGCGGAAACATCAATGAAAATTCCGGCGGGCTCCGCGGATTAAAATACGGCGTCACCCGCGACTATGTCATTGGACTGGAGGCGGTGCTCGCAAATGGAGACATCATCCGCACCGGCGGAAAGCTCGCAAAGGATGTGGCCGGATACGATCTCACACGTCTTTTTGTCGGTTCAGAAGGAACACTTGGCATTGTGACAGAGGCAATCGTCAAACTCGTTCCAAAGCCGGAAACGAAGAAGACGCTGCTTGCCCTTTATGAAAATATCGATGCCGCTGCTCAAACGGTATCAGATATCATTGCCGCAAAAATCATACCCGCCACGCTTGAATTTCTCGACCAGCCCACACTTTTAGTCATTGAGGATTATGCTAAAATCGGACTTCCGACAAATGCAAAGGCGGTTCTGTTAATTGAGCAAGACGGGCCGCTTGAAACCGTTGCACGGGATATGGAAAAGATTGAGGCGATCTGCAAAAAAGGCGACGCCGTTTCCGTTCAGACCGCCCAAACCGAGGAGGAAGCATTTGCCCTGACTGAAGCCCGGCGTTCTGCACTTTCTGCCCTTGCCCGCCTCAAGCCGACGACGATTTTAGAGGACGCAACCGTTCCTCGCTCAGAAATCGCCAATATGGTAAAAGCCATTAATGATATTGCCGCTAAATACGGGCTTTCTATTTGCACTTTCGGCCACGCGGGAGATGGAAACCTTCACCCGACATGCACGACTGATATAAGAAATGAGGATGAGATGGAGCGTGTCGAACAGGCTTTTGCCGAGATTTTTGAGAAAGCGATTGAACTTGGCGGCACGATAACCGGAGAGCACGGGGTCGGGGCCATGAAAGCGCCTTACTTGGAGATGAAGCTGAAAAAAGAAGGCATTGCCGCGATGAAAGCGATGAAAGCGGCATTTGATCCCCGGAACATATTAAACCCGGGCAAAGTGTTCGCGAAAGACGCCAGAAAACGTGTGGTGACGAAAAGATGACAACAGAAAAAGAAATGAACCAGATCCAAGATGAATTCAAAGAGCGCATGGATGAAGGCGAGCTTTTGAATTGTATGCGCTGCGGCTTCTGCCTTCCTTCTTGCCCAACCTATATCGAATCGGGATTTCAGGAAACTCACTCTCCGCGCGGGCGCATCGCCTTAATGAAAGCTGTAGCTGACGGTATGATTGAACCGGATGAAGATGTCGAGCGTTCGCTGTCACTTTGCCTCGGCTGCCGCGCCTGTGAACCTGTATGCCCGTCAGGCGTGAAATACGGACAGCTGCTTGAGGAAGCCAGAGATATTATCCACCAAAATAAAAAACACTCGCTCGGCGCTCGTGTCATGCGAAAAGCCGCTTTTCATGAGCTGTTTCCGCATCAAAACCGCTTGCGCTCAGCTGTAAGCCTTATCGGTTTGTATCAGCGGTCTGGACTGCAAACCGCTGTTCGCAAAACCGGTATGCTTCGCGTCCTGCCTGAGCATTTGCGGACGATGGAAGCCGTTCTTCCTGATATTCCTAAAAACAAAGAAATGAAGCATCGGCCGCGTTTGCTGCCGTCAATTGGCCACATGAAAAAACGGGTCGCCTTTTTTTCGGGCTGCTTAATGGATACAATGTTTTTACCGACCAACAATGCCACACTGAAGCTGCTGCAGCTGGCGGGCTGCGACATTGTCATCCCGCCTGATCAGGCTTGCTGCGGCGCGCTGCA
The DNA here is from genome assembly GCF_055486375.1 of Bacillus sp. 11C. Lineage (NCBI taxonomy): Bacteria > Bacillati > Bacillota > Bacilli > Caryophanales > Bacillaceae > Bacillus > Bacillus sp. 11C. The sequence goes on along the minus strand of NZ_JBUPVZ010000006.1, from coordinate 99,918 downwards.
TGGGCACAGCGGGGAAAAAAACGCAGGGAAAGAGCTCGCGAAACAAAATATCGCTGCTTTCGAAGCGTTAGACGTCGATGCTGTCATTACAAACGCAGGGGGATGCGGAGCCTTTCTTACTGAATATGATCATTTGCTGAAGGATGACCCCGATTGGTCGGAGCGGTCCGCTGCATTTGTTCAGAAACTAAAAGATTTTTCGTCCGTTTTGGTTGAACTAGATTTTCATCAAATGGACTTAGCGCTCGAGATGCCGCAGGTCATTACCTATCAAGATTCATGCCATCTAAAAAATGTGATGCATACATCGCTTGAGCCCCGCCAGCTTCTTCAAAGCATCAAGGGGACCGAATTCAGAGAAATGGATAAAGCGGATAGCTGCTGCGGATCAGCGGGAATTTATAACATCGTGGAAGCTGAGATGTCTATGAAAATACTAGACAGTAAAATGGCTGCTGTCAAAGCGAGCGAAGCGATCGTCATTGTGACAGCAAATCCCGGCTGCCTGCTGCAGATGAAGCTGGGCATTGAACGTGAAGGACTAAACGGTAAAGTCAAAGCCGTTCACCTGGCTGATTTGCTGCTAGAAGCAGCTGGACACCAAACATCATAAGAAAGCCCAAAACAGAAATTGTTTTGGGCTTTTGAGCATTATTCCACCGGACTGCAAATTTCAATATAATGTCCATCCGGGTCGGAGATATAGGCAACCATCTGCCCCCATGGCTTCACTTTCGGCTCCCCAATAATTGTGACACCCTGTTCTCTTACCCTTTTGATAACCGCTTCTACGTTTTCAGTGACAAAACCAATTTCAAATGTGTTCGAAGCAGATGTATCTGGAATGTCTAGCGGCGTGATTTCTCTGGCGCTTTCTCGCGTATTAAGCGCCAATATCGCAGAGCCTGTTTCAAATTCGATATACGTGCCGTGCTCAGCACGAATCGGCAGTCCTAAAATATCCTGATAAAAATGAATAGCCCGCTTGCTGTCCGCTACGTATAGAATAAGATATTTCATTGATAATTTCATCGCCAATCCTCCTCAACATTTCATTAGTCCTTCTATCCCGGTATAGATGCTTCCATCCTTAAGCCCGGATCTCTCCACATCTGCGCCCATTTTTTCACAGCCGCCACGATAATGATGAAGCCTAACAGCAGCATGATGATCGATAGTACGCCATTCAATACACTGTAGCCTGCTGCTTCAGGATTGAGATACACATTGCGCACCATCCAATAGCCCGCATAATTGACAGTGACATATAAATAGGCAAGCGGGATAAGGCAGGTCAGAATGTAACGGCGTTTATCGGCGATTTTCAGCACGATGGTCGCTCCGATAATCAGCCCCACTGAAGCCATCAGCTGATTGGACACGCCAAACAGCGCCCAAATGGAACCGATATCCCCTGAATACAGCAGATAGCCCCACATCAGGCAGGCGAGCGCGCTGGCAAATACAGATCCCGGAATCCAGTCTGTTTTTTTCAGCGGTTTATACACCTCTCCGAAGAAATCCTGAATCAGATAACGGGCAACACGTGTGCCGGCGTCAATCGCTGTTAAAATAAATACGGCTTCAAACATAATGACAAATTGGAAAAAGTATGAGGCCAAATGGCTGAAAAACGGCATTCCGGTAAAAATATAAGTCATTCCCACCGCAAGCGTAACAGCTCCCCCTGTTCTTCCTTCTAAGTCCAAACCGATTTCCCTGCTCAATTCAGGCAAATGGACGACATTCATGCCGAGCGTACGGAAAACCTCAGGCGTGCTGTTAATCGCAAAGTAATCAGCAGGCTGCAAGGCGGTCGCTGCAATCAGCGCCATAATGCCGACAAGACACTCGACAAGCATTGCGCCAAACGCAACCGGCTTCATATCACTCCATTTATTCAGCATTTTCGGGGTCGTACCTGAACCGACAAAGGCGTGAAATCCCGAGATCGCACCGCAGGCGATAGTAATTGAAATGAACGGCCAGACGGGTCCTGCCAACACCGGCCCGCCCCCTTTTACGAATTCTGTAAACGCAGGAAATGGGATGGACGGATTGACGACAAATACCCCGGCAATCAAAGCGATAAAAACACCGATTTTCATAAAGCTGCTTAAATAATCACGCGGTGCGAGAAGCAGCCAAACGGGAAGCGCCGCTGCAAAAAACGCATAAATAGGAAGTGCGATTGCAAGCGTTTTCGTATCTAGCGATAAAAAGTCACCGAGCGCGGTAGTCTGCACCCATGGGCCGATAAAGACTCCCGCCATTAAAAAAAGAAAGCCGATCGTTGACGCAAGCTTTAAATTTCCCGTTTTCTTATAAAATAAGCCCACGCCCATCGCAATCGGAATTGTAATTCCTACCGCAAATGTGCCCCACGGATTGCGTTCAAGCGCGTGCAGCACAACCATCGACAGCCCCGCCATCGTAATCGTGATAATAAACAGCATGGACAGTCCCGTGCAAAATCCGGCAACAGGGCCAAGCTCATCCTTCGCCACTTCTGACAACGATTTTCCATTTTTGCGCATTGATGCAAATAGCACAACAAGATCATGGACGGCTCCCCCTATTACCGCCCCGATTAACAGCCATAATAACCCCGGCAAATAGCCGAACTGCGCCGCCAAAATCGGTCCGACCAGCGGCCCGGCCGCTGCGATCGCTGCAAAATGGTGGCCGAAAGAGACCCATTTATTTGTAGGCACATAATCTTTTCCATCCTCAAACGCGTGGGCAGGCGTCGGCTTGTCATCATTCACTTTGAGAACCTTCACCATCATAAATGTTCCGTATAAACGATAGGCAATAGCCAAAATGCACATTGACGCTATCACAATTGTAACCGCATTCATTTTCTCTCATCCCCTTTGCTGTTTTTCATAAATATATCATAATTTCATGGTGATAAGCGGTCATTTTTTCCTATAGAAAAAAGCCGGCTGGAATGGGCCGGCTCGTCGCAGTTAGTTTAGTTCAATGTCTCCAGAGGTTGTGCGAATGTTTAAATGATTAGAGGTTTCGCTATCACCAATATATCCTGTAATGCGCTTCTCTGATTTTTCTTGATACATCATTTGATCTAGGTTGACTGACGTCTCACCTGAGTCAGTCTGACAATCCATTGCTAAGGTTTCAGGTTCTTTCTGATATTCTACGGACACACTTCCGCTCGTTGTGACGATGTCAATTTCTTTGTTCTGACTCTCCTGTAGAAGGTCAATATCTCCGGAGGTTGTCTTATAATTCACCTTTCCAGCTGTTGTGCGGCTGCTTTCTATTAATCCACTTGTTGTGTTTACCACACCTTGGCCGAATGAATTTTGGTTTTCTTGAATATCTCCGCTCGTTGTTTTTAGCGTCAACTCGTTTTCGATGCGTGCATGCTTCAGCTCAATATTTCCTGATGTAGAGTCAACAGCAGTTTGATCCGCGTGCACATTTTCAATGAGAATATCCCCAGAGGTTGTCGTTACCGTTAACTCACCATACTTCTTTTCAGGAATAATGATTGTGATTTTCATATCCTTTTCGCTGTCCCACGGTATAAAAGAGATGATATTCTCGCGTGCTATTTGATTGATTTTTAATGACTTGCCATCTTGGCTCACATCGAACAGCTTTTTGCTTTTATCACTGACTTTCCCTTCAGCCGCTACCTGAATATCATCCGTTTGCCCAATTTTGACCTCTGCATTCATCGAGCTCGTTGTTACCTCAATTTTTTTAATATCTGTGGCAGAATATGTTTCAGCAGCTGTCACCTCGTCTCTTGTAAAATCAGAAGCAGCTGCAGTGATGACAGCTCCGATGACCCCGACTGCAAATACTGCGATTAATCCTATTATGATCTTTTTCATGTCCGCGCCCCCGTCACCAGCTTTAGATTATATTTGATATATCGTAAACCCATGCCATACAGCAGCTTTCCTAAATGCGACAGCCCTATACAAGATAGCAGCCCCAGACTGCCAAACACGAGTGATAAAAAGAACTCCAGCATCATGTGCGTATTCGTTTGAAACATCAACATGCCGATAAAAATGATCGGTGACACAGAAAGTGCAAGCGCCGCCCCGCATAACCCCACGTACACTCCTAAAATGCCAATAGCCGGTCCCAGAACGAAAATCATATTTAAGAAGCTTATCGCTGCTGCTGAACATGCCATGTGAAAAAGATTCTTTTTAGGGCGTTGCTCTGCTGGAGCAGTTTCCGTGACATCTTGCATCAATTCCTTTGCAATTTGTTTTGGAGAGCCGAGTTCCCTGATGATGTCCGCTTCCAGCCGGCCTTCTTTCATCCCTTCGGTCATATGTTCTTCAAAATCAAATAAGATCTCATTCCGCTCTTCTTCTGAAAGCGGCATTAACGCTTTACTTAACTCCTGCAAAAACAGTTCTTGATTCATTGTTCTCCTCCCCTTGCCACGTCGATGATTTGATTGACAGATGCTGTGAACTGATCCCATTCTGCCAGCAGCAGTTTCATTCGCATGGAACCAAGCTTTGACATCGTATAGTATTTTCTGGCAGGACCTTCGGAAGACGGCGCCATATATGTTTCTAAATACTCTTCTTTCGTCAGTCTTCTTAGAAGAGGATATAAGGTGCCTTCAGCAATCGCCATGTGCCTGGAAATGTTTTGAGAAAGCTCATATCCGTATTGGTCTTTTTCAGATATTAATACAAGCACACATAGCTCTAATGCTCCCTTTTTGAATTGAGCATTCATCATAAAATCCTCCCCGAAGCTCGTTAATTTTGTTTATATTTTCCACCATTTATGCATATAGTAACATTCACTACTGAACTTTACAAGGTACTGAATCATATCTACCTCCAAAAAAAAAGAAAAACCGGAGAGCGATCTCCGGCTAATGTTTCACTTTATGACTGTTTTTTCAAGCGGATCACATTCCAGGAAAGCGGCGTGAAATGCGCGGTTAAGCCGTTTTCGCTGACAGATGATGTTCCGTTGGAATGCGGGACGACATTTTTTCTGTTTTGCTGGTTTGTCGCTTTGATATCCTGATGCTCGAGTACAATGTGCTCTGCGATTTGGAAGGATTCAAAGCCTCTGAGCGAAATCTCCGTCTCCATCTGATCTTCAGCTTTGTTTACCGCAAAAATCGTGAGTGTTTCTTCCTCTTCGGCATACACAACAGCGGCATCAACATATGGCACATCAGTAAAATCTGAGCAGTCGTACTTCGGAGAAGAAATAAGCGGCTTCAGTGACTCGCCTCTTCCGTAAACAGAAGCATGCATGTATGGATAGAAGATTGGCTGTCTCCATGCTTCCCCGCCTTTTTCCGTCATGATCGGCGCGATGACATTTACAAGCTGTGCAAGGCACGCGATTTTCACACGGTCTGCGTGCTGCAGCATCGTAATAAGCAGAGAGCCGACCAATAAGGCATCTTCAAAATTATAAATATCCTCTAAAATCGGACGCGCAGTAATCCAAGGCTCGACTTTTTTATCCGCCTCATTTGAGTGATACCAGACGTTCCATTCATCCAGAGAGAGATTGATTGTTTTCTTGCTGCGGGTTTTTGCTTTTACATAGTCACAGGTTGCAGCGACCGATTTAATAAAATGATCCAGATCCATGGAACGGGCCAAGTAGTTTGGCAGATTGTTATCCCGATTTCCGTAATACGTATGGAGAGAGATATAGTCGACATGCTCGTACGTATGCTCCAGCACCTTCGCTTCCCAATCGATAAAAGTCGGCATGCCGCTGTTTGAACTGCCGCAGGCAACAAGTTCAATTGTTGGATCAACCCACTTCATGACCTTTGCAGTCTCTGCGGCAAGCCGTCCGTATTCGTCAGCTGTTTTATGGCCGATCTGCCACGGGCCATCCATTTCGTTTCCTAAGCACCATGTCTTGATGCCGTACGGCTGTTCATAGCCATGCGATCTTCTTAAATCACTCCAGTAAGAGCCTTTCGGGTGGTTACAGTATTCAACGAGATTGCGGGCGGCATCTATGCCTCTTGTGCCAAGATTGACGGCCATGTTGACCTCAGTGTTCACCTTTTTTGCCCAAGATAAAAATTCATTTGTCCCCACTTCATTCGTTTCTGTCGTTTGCCATGCCAAGTCAAGCCGTCTTGGGCGGTTTTCAACAGGTCCGACACCGTCCTCCCAGTTGTATCCGGATAAAAAGTTTCCGCCCGGATAACGGATGAGCGGAACCTGCAATTCTTTGATCAGCGACTGGACATCCTTTCTAAATCCGTCTTTATCCGCTTCAGGGTGGCCAGGCTCATATATGCCTTCATATACCGCCCGCCCCATATGTTCAATAAACGAGCCGTAAATCCGCTTGTCTACTTCACCGATTTTATATTCTTTGTCTACAATCACTCGCGCTTTTTTCATCACACGTTTCCTCCTTCATTAACCTTTGACTCCCCCTACCGTCAGGCCGGAGATAAAGTATTTTTGGAAAAACAAGAAAATGATAATGACCGGCAAAATCGCAAATACTGAGCCGGATATGAGCATGTCATAGTTGTTTCCGTAAGGGCTCAGCAAGCTGGACAGCCCAATTGGAAGCGTAAACATTTCTTTCGAACGAAGCACAATCAACGGCCATAAGAAGTTGTTCCAGCTGTTTAAGGACTGGAGGATAATCATCGCGCCGAAGGCCGGTTTCATCAGCGGCGCCATAATCCGGAAAAAGATCCCGAATTCCGTACAGCCGTCCATTCTTGCAGAGTCCAGCAGATCTCTTGGAAGACCGAGGGCATACTGCCTGAAAAAGAAAACAGCTACCGGTGAAACGATGAATGGCAGGATGACACCCGTATACGAATCGATCAAGTGCAATCCGACGGTCAGCTTAAACAACGGAAGCATCATTACTTCAAGCGGAACCATCATAATAATCAGCACAAGAACAAAGATGATATTCCTGCCCTTAAATTCGTAAACCCCAAGCCCGTACCCAATCATCGAAGAAAAAAACAGAGTGAGCACGGTCGTGAAAATCCCAAGCACAAGACTGTTAAAAAACCATTTGAAATAAATACTGCCCCCATTAAACAGAAATGTGTAGTTATCAAAACTCATCACTTTTGGATCAATATCAACATTCAGCCCCACACGCAAAAGCTCAGATGACGGCTTTAATGATCCTAAAAGCAAACAGAAAATCGGAAAAATATACAATAGGCTCAGCATAATAAAAAACAGGGTAAGCGCGATTTTGTAAACGCTGTACTGAGGACTGTGCCGCAACATTTATCCCTCCCCCTTAAACGAGCCTGACAGCTTTAACGAAATCAGGCTGACAACAAGTATCACAATCAAAAGCACAATACCGATGGCCGCTCCGTATCCCATTTCATTGTAGGCAAGCCCCTGCTGGTACAAATACCCGACAAGCGTCAAGCCGATATTACCCGGGGAATTATTTTGCCAAAGGACGTAGCTTTCCTCAAACATCCTGAATCCGCCGATGATGCTGATGGTTAGCACATATACAGATACAGGCTTGAGAAACGGCAGCGTAATGTGCCGGAATTTTTTCATCGTATTCGCGCCGTCAATATCGGCGGCTTCGTACAGCTCTTTCGGCACATTTTGCAAACCGGCCAAAAAGTAAAGGATGTTGATTCCCATCCATCTCCACGAAGCAAGCAGCACCATTAAAAACATGCCGGTATGTTCATTGTTCATCCAGTTCTGAGGTGAAAAGCCGAGTTTGAGTAAGATAGAATTGGCCAGCGACGTTTCCATTTCCCCGAAGATCAGCCGAAAAATGATCCCCGCCACAATGGTGGAAGTCAATGCCGGAATGAATAGCGCTGATTTGAATATATTTCTGAATTTGACCAGCTTTGAATTCAGGAATATGGCCAGAAACAATGGGACAGGAATCAGCACAATCAGCGTCCAAAAGGTGTATTCCAGCGTATTCCAAAGGGCGGTATAGAACGTCGGATTGTTTAGCGCAGTGTAATTGGACAATCCGACAAACGTTACCTCTCCCGGCAATATTCTTTGAAAGCTCATGATGAAGACGCTAATGATGGGGTATAAAAAAAATACGAGAAAGGATAAAACGAATGGCGCTGTAAACAGATAGGGCGCCGCTTTTTTCGAATAAAATAGATCTCGCCAGCCTGATTGTTTCGCAGCTGAGGGAACGGGATGAACCGTTCCCGTTTTCACAGGTTTCATGAGAACCTCCCCGCTTTCACTTTTTGAATGGGATTCTATTTCTGTTTCAGTTCACCTGCCGCTCTGTCCAAGGCTTGCTTAGGCGTTTTTTGCTGAGATTTAAGTGCGTCGAACAATACGCTTCTGTTGACAAGGTCTGAAGCCTTGGCAAAATCCTCGTGTAAATAAATCGGATTGATTTCGTCCTTGATATCGAGCAGCATAGAAAAAATGCCTGTTCCGTTTTGGAAGTAATCCGTGTATTTGTTTTTCTCCTTCAATTCCTGAGAGCTCCAGACATCCCAGCGAAGCGGGTCAAACCCGAGTACGCTCCAAAGCTTTTTGTTTCCTTCTTTAGAGCCCTTCGCAAAGGCCAAAAACTCTTTTGCTAACTCAACATGCTTGGATTGCTTCGGCACAACAGTTGCCGTACCGCCCAAACCTGCCGAACGGTCGCCCCCCTCTTTCCACGCCGGAAGCGGCCGGATGGCAATCTTCCCTTTCAGATCAGGCATATAATCTATGAATCTTCCCATATACCAAATCGGCATCAGAACCGACGCTGCTCCGTCTTGGTTCATAAAGCCGTAATATTCTTCACTGTGATGCCCGCCGCCCGGTGCGGCAATCATCGTTTTATCATTAATCATGTCCTTTAAAAATTGAATTGTTTTTACATTGGTGTCATTATTAAGGATCAGCTTGCCGTTTTTATCAAAATAACCTGATTTTTGCTGTGAAATCATGGATAAGAACGTTGCGGAATCATTCGTTTCCACCGTTCCCATCGGCTTTCCGGTCACTTTGCGCACTTTCTGCCCGGCTTTATGGTAATCATCCCATGTTTTGATATCATCAGGATTGACATCGGCTTTTTTCATCACATCCATGTTATAAAACATCACTGTCGTTCCTACATGCGTATCCAGCCCGTAAAGCTTGCCGTTTTTGCTGTACAAGGTAAGCCGCGCCTCAACGAATTTATCGCGGTCCTTTTCAATCAGCGGAGTCAGATCGGCAAGCGGTATGTCAGAGCCCTTTAAAAAGTTTGAAAAACGGGCCAATTCGACATCGGCAATATCAGGGACGCCTTCTCCCGCAATTAAAGAGATAGACAAATTATCGTGCATTTGCCCATATGGATAAACGACCGTATTCAGTTTAATTTTGCGGTCAGGATATTTTTTGTTCCATTCCTTTACCATTTCTACATAAAACTGCTCATGAAGTCCATTAAAAGTCCAAAAGGTCAGCTCGGTTTCACCCGATTTCCCGGATGATCGTTCTGCTGAACACCCAGCAATGAATAATGTCAGCAGCATCATGAGAACAAGAAAACAGGCAGTCATTTTTTTCATTTGCGTTACCCCTTCCATTCGAGGTGCGGGCTATTCATATAGACCATGATTGATCAGCGTTTTGTTTTCATTGATGATTCTTAATCCGGTGCAGCGGTCTCTTAAGGTGTGCGCGTGTCTGAAGGCATTCTTGACGGAACCCTGCCCGACACCGATTTCGTCAAAAAACGCAGGGCCTCCGGCTGATCTCAGCCAACCGGCCAGCACTTCTCCTTCCGGGAGCGTTTCATAAGCCGATTGAATGGCTTGCCGCCGGTGCGGAGAAAATTCGTTCAGCCCGTCATCCTGGGCGAGCTTTCTGTATGTGTCAGTTAATAACACAGCGGCACAGCCCACCTTTGCCCCATGGAGAATCTGAGGCCGGTTTTTCTCCATTAATTCCATCTCAATCCAATGGGAAATATGATGCTCTCCGCCTGATGCCGGGCGGGAATGATCTAAAGCCAGCATGACAAGACCTGATACAATTAAAGATTCCATTAAAACCTGTATGCCTGTTTCCGTTTTCATCGCAATGTCTTCTGTGTGTGCGATACAGGCTTCCAGCGCCTCCTGAACGATCTTAGCCCCCGCTGGAGAATAAGGCTCGCCGGCAAGGTGGCGGGATATTTCCCAATCAGCTAAAGACGTGATTTTCCCGAGCATGTCGCCAAATCCAGCCGCAACCATTGACTGGGGTGCCGCTTTTAATAGATCCAGATCAGCGAACAGCGCGGACGGTGCCTTCGTTTGGATGGTTGTTTTCGTACCGTATAAAATAAGCGGCGCCCCGGCTGACGTAAATCCGTCTACAGATGGAGCAGTCGGATAGGAAATAAACGGCAAATCCCTCTGAAACGCTGCGAAGCGCACGATATCATGAATCGTGCCCGAACCGACAGCGATCATAGCATCCGTTGTTTTTTTCGTATGGATCAGCGTATGAATGAGCGAGCGTTCATCAGCTGTCACATCTCCGGCTTCATTTTCCGGAATGATCAGGCACTCAGCCTGAAACCCTTCTTGATGCAGGCGGTTTTCCAAATCGCTTCCCGCAATGCGATGTGTATTCGAGTCGCAGACAAGGACAATCTGTTTGTTGTTTTTTCTTTTTACATAATCCAATAGCGAATCAGCTGCTTGTTTGCCGATAACAATTTCTTCAACTTCTATAGGAAGTGTCTTTTCTCCGGCGAGTTCAAAAGCTTGCTCAACGTCAGCTGCGATACGATTCATAACAGAATCCCCTCCTCAGCCAATTTGGTTATATCCTTAATGGATTCCAGCACATAATCCGGCGTGTACAAACGCTGCTCACCCGGTTTCGCAGAACCAGTAAGCACTAAGGCGCTTTTCATGCCATAAAGCTTTCCCATCGCAATGTCAGATTCAATACTGTCTCCGATAATCAGGCATTCCTGTGCGGACAGCCCCATTGCTGTACAGGCAGCCTCCGCCATCAGCCATGACGGCTTTCCGACAACAAGCTCTGTTTTTGCTTGAGCGGAAGCCTCTATCGCTCCGATCATACCGGCCACATCGATCGCATTGCCGTCTTCATTCGGAAAGGAGCGGTCTTTGTTCGTAGCCATGATACGAGCGCCGCCGGCGGCAGCTTGAAAGGCTTGATTTAAATCTTCGTACGTGAGTGTTTCATGAAGGGAGATCACAAGCCAATCCGCTTCCTTCGGTTCGTTCGCGTGCTCTACACCGGCCAGTCTCAGCTCGTCTGCCAAGCCTTGTTCTCCAAGCACCCACACTTTTGAAAAACGATAATGTTTCTTCAGAAAATCTGCTGTGACACTTGACGACAGAACAATGTCGTTTACATCAGCTTCAATCCCCGCGCCGAGAAGTTTTTTTCTGCACATGGCACGGGAGATATTCCCCCGATTGCTCAAAAAGACGATTTTCTTCCCAATTCCCCGAAGCGTACTGATTGCTTCTCTTGCCCCTTCAATCAATTCATTTCCTCTGAATACAGTACCGTCCAAGTCAATCAGAATGCCGGCCGGTGACACAGCGGAATCATGACTGGCCATAATACGCGTTTGCTCCGTGTTTTCGATAAAAATGCTTTTCGTGAAGGACTGTATTGATTGGGTTTACATCCTTGTTCAGCATCACGGAGTGATAGGCCATTTCCGCAACTGTTTCTAATACAACTGCGTTATGGATGGCATTTAAAGCGTCCGTGCCCCAGCAGAACGGGCCGTGGTTATTCACGAGTACGCCCGGCACCTGTTCGTAGTTATGATGCTGAAAGGTTTCCGCTATGACTTTTCCTGTATTCAGTTCGTAATCATGAATGATTTCTTCATCGTACATCTCTCTTGTACACGGAATCGCACTGTCAAAATAATCAGCATGTGTCGTGCCTAAAGGCGGTATGTCTCTTCCCGATTGCGCCCAGCTTGTCGCCCATTGAGAATGGGTATGGACAATTCCTCCAATGTTCGGAAAGGCTTTGTACAAATAAACATGAGTAGGTGTATCTGAAGAAGGCTTGAGCGAGCCTTCGACGACCTCTCCTTCAAGGTTCAAAACAACCAAGTCATCAGTTGTCAGGTCGCTGTATTCGACTCCGCTAGGTTTGATGACAATTCTTTCTTTCTCACGGTCAATGCCGCTGACGTTTCCCCACGTAAAGGTTACCAGCTGATGCTCTTGAAGCTTCAGGTTGGCAGCCAGCACTTCTTTTTTTAATGTTTCAAGCATGCTCCATCACCCTTTATGAATTCTTTTTGGCGGCAGATGAAAATTGAAGATTTTTGATTGTTTTCAGACGCTTCATCACATGGTTTTCTTTTCCGAAGTAGTGAACCAGTTCTTTATATTCAGCGTACAATTTTTCATACACCGCGGCGTTTTCGGCGTTTGGCGTATAAGATATATCTTTCAGTTTTCCCATGTGCGCCGCTGCCTCTTTGATGTCATTGTATCCGCCGTTTTCTTTACCTGCGGCAAGCGCGCCGAAAATGGCAGATCCTAGGGCAGGCGCTTGCGGGGAACCGGAGATTTTAATGTCCATATTTGTCACATCCGCATAAATCTGCATGACAAACGGGTTTTTCTCAGCAATTCCGCCGGCTGCGTACAGCTCCTCAATCGGAACCCCGCTTTCTTTGAACGTTTCGATAATCATCCGGGTTCCGTAAGCTGTCGCTTCAACTAAAGCTCTATACATCTCTTCAGGCTTTGTCAGCAGCGTCATGCCGAGCAGCATTCCTGTTAAATCAGCATCAACAAGGGTTGAACGGTTTCCATTCCACCAATCCAAAGCAAGCAATCCGCTTTCACCCGGCGCATGAAGGTTTGCCTTCTCACTCAGCAGCTCATGAATGCCAATGTTTTTTTCCTCTGCTTCCTTTTGATACGCTTGCGGGACACATGTCTTCACAAACCAGTCAAAATGATCACCGACACAGGACTGCCCGGCTTCATAGCCCGCATAACCCGGAAGAATTCCATTGTCCACGACACCGCACATACCGGGCACGATATGCACCTCTTCGCCTAGAAGTACATGGCACGTCGAGGTTCCCATAATCATCAGCATTTTCCCCGGCTCTGTGATGCCGACTGCTGGTACGGAAACATGGGCGTCCACATTGGCAACCGCGACAGCTGTCCCTGGAAGAAGGCCTGTCAGCTGTGCCATTTTTTCAGTAAGTCCTCCGGCTCTTTCCCCTACTGAATGAATAGAACCTGCTAATTTGTCCTTTGTAATCGTTTTCATTAAAGGATTTAATTTGTTAAAGAAATCATCTGACGGATAGCCCGCTTTTTCACTCCAAATCGCTTTATATCCTGCTGTACAATTACTTCGCTTGAGCGAGCCGCACAGCTGGTACACGATCCAGTCTGCAGCCTCGATGATCCGGTCAGCCGCTTCATAAATGTGAGGCGCTTCTTCAGCAACCTGCATGACCTTAGGAATCATCCATTCTGATGAAATTTTTCCTCCGTACCGCTGTAAAAAAGCTTCTCCTTCTTCTTCCGCGATTTGATTGAGCCGATCAGCATGTTTTTGAGCCGCATGATGCTTCCAGAGCTTCACATAGCTGTGCGGCTCCTCTTCATATTCCGGCAGCATGCATAACGGCTGCCCTGTACTGTCAACAGGCAGGATTGTACATGCCGTAAAATCAATACCAATCCCGATAATGTCTTTCGGTTCAACACCCGTCTGTTCGAGTAAAGACGGAATGGTTGTTTCCAAGACTTCGAGGTAATCAGCCGGATCCTGCAGCGCCCAGTCCCGCGGCAGCTTATGACCCGTTTTTGGAAGGACGGTATCGATGACAGCATGCCTGTATTCTTTTACAGCAGCCGCCAGTTCCTCCCCTGTTTCGACATGAACGAGCACCGCTCTTCCTGATAAAGTTCCAAAATCAACTCCTACTGTGTAAGCCAAGTGGCATCCCCCTTTCTACTTTTGAAGCCGGTAAAGCGCCTCGTTCCATTTTAATTCGTGTTTCAGCTTGTGAATTGTCGTATCACGGGAAATGAGAACACTTTCGATTCCCGCCATTTCTGCCCAATCGAGCATTTGCTCCACTGTCAGTTCATAAGACAAGCAGGTATGGTGTGCGCCGCCGGCTAAAATCCATGCCTCCGCCGCTGTTTTCAATGATGGCTCCGGCTTCCAGAGAACACGGGCCACTGGCAGATGCGGCATATCTTTTTCTATTTCTTGTCCGTTAACTTCATTCAAAACAAGGCGGAAACGCCCGCCGATATCAACAAGGCTTGCTTGAATAGCTGAACCGCTGATGCCGTTAAATACAAAACGTGCAGGGTCCTCTTTTCCCCCGATAGAAAGCGGATGAACTTCAATTTTCGGTTGATCCAAAGCGACAGTCGGACACACTTCCAGCATATGTGAACCTAGAATCATTTCATTTCCCGGTTCAAAATGGTACGTATAATCTTCCATGAAGGACGTTCTTTTTCCTTCAGCCATGATTTTCATCATTCGTACAAGGGCCGCCGTCTTCCAATCTCCCTCACCGGCGAATCCGTAGCCCTTCTCCATCAGGCGCTGTACGGCAAGTCCTGGCAGCTGTTTCATTCCGTGCAGCACTTCAAACGATGTCGTAAATGCCGTGTATCCGCCTTGTTCAAGAAAAGCGGTTAATCCAAGTTCAATTTTCGCCTGTTCTTTAATGGACGCTACCTTTGCTTCGTCACGTTTTGTTTCCTCGCTGATCACATAGAGCCGGTCATACTCCGCATAGAGCGTGTCAACCTCGTCGTCGGTGATGCGGTTCATCACCTCTACAAGGTCTCCGATGCCATACCCGTCAACCTGCCAGCCAAATTGAATATGCGCCCCCACCTTGTCTCCGTCCGTTACCGCGACGTGACGCATGTTATCTCCGAATCTGGCAACCTTAATATATCTGCTTTCATTTAATGCAGCCGCCGTATCCATCCACTGGGAAATCTCTTTCTTCACTTCTTCATCATCCCAGTAGCCTGCAACGACTTTCCGGCTCAGACCCATTCGCGAGTTGATGTAACCGTACTCACGATCGCCATGTGCGGATTGGTTGCTGTTCATAAAATCCATGTCAATCGTACCCCAAGGGATATCGCGATTATATTGAGTATGCAGATGCATAAGCGGTTTTTGATAAGAAGAAAGACCTTCTATCCACATTTTTGCGGGAGAAAATGTATGCATCCATGTAATGATGCCAGCGCATGTCTCACTGTACTCCGCTTCTCTTAACAGCTGTCTGATGGTTTCCGATGAAGTGACGACAGGCTTGTGAGTGATTTTATATCTGGTAGAAACCCCGCTGAGCCCCTCGCAAATGCTTTTCGCATGCTGATCCACCAGTTCCAGTGTCTCTTCCCCGTATAGGTGCTGGCTTCCTGTTACAAACCAGAATTCATAATCCTTTGTCTGAAGCATGTAATCTGCCCCTTTCTTCCTATAGTAAAACGCTTTCAATTACCCAAACAGATACGGACTAATAACAAAAAATAAACTATTAACAATTAATTTGTACGAACAACTTTATTATATTAGTAGGTTTATTGACTGTCAATCATTTTTGTATTCTTTTACAAAAAGAAATGATTGGTTACTAGGTTTTTAGGTGAAAAAACGTGTTCTTAAAACTATGATTTTTCTGTCAATTCATCTTCCGATTCCGCTTTCCATTAAAAAAAGCCCTGATGTATCAGGGCTAAACAAAGAGAATAAGATGTGAACGATTGGCTTTATCTTAATAAGACGGCCAGCCTGAGCTCCAATTCAAATCATTGATTAACATCTTTGGTATGCCGTTGTCTTTTGCATCATAAGCATGACGCACGAGTATGTTTCCGTTTACGATATCCTGTCCGCCCGGCCCTTTCCACTGTTCATTGCCGGAATCAAGAATCGTACCTCCTCCGTCCATCATGCTTTTACCGTTTCTGTCTACATAAGGACCTATAATATTTTTCGATCTGCCGTAAGCAATTTTGTACGTACTATTTACCCCTTGACAGCATTTATCGAATGACACCATTAAATAATAGTAGCCATTATTGTATGTTAATGTAGGGGCTTCCAGAGCGCCGCCGTTATTTGGTCTGGCCGCTATCGAATATAATGAACCGGTTGGTTTCATCGTATCTTTGTTTAATTTCGTTAATTTAATTCCGCCCCAAAATGAACCGAATGCAAGCCAAGGGTTTCCATCTTTGTCAATGGTTAATTCAGGATCAATGGCATTATAATTATTTGCGCTTGTTGTCCGAGTAACTAGCCCTTCATCTTTCCAGCTGCCCGAACTGAGATTAGTTGCTGAAGCAAGACCAATTAAAGAGGTATTGCTTCTAAACGAAGAAACCGAATAGTAAAGCCAATATTTTCCGTTGTAGTATGTCACATCCGGCGCCCATTGGTTTCGTTCGAAACTAGGCACATATTGACGCCACCACGATAAAGGACTGGTAAAAATTGATTTTTGAACTCTCCATACCCCGTTGCTGTCCGCTTTCAGTACACGAAGTCCGTTTTCCTCTGCAAGCCCTGTCCCGAAAGCATACCAAGTATTTCCTTCCTTTGCCATCGTCGGATCATGCAGAAGCTCGTTCGATGCTCCCCAAAAAGCGGCTGATGCCGGTAAAGCGGACAACATCACAGCACCAGCTGTTAAAGCTGCGCAAGAAAAACGCAATAATCCAGAAAACGCTTTCTTTTTCATATTCATTAAATCCTCCTTTTTTGAGATATAGAAAACTTGCTTATCAACCAGACTAGCACATATTTTCTATATATATCCTTATTGTAGAGTTACTTATTGAATTTGTACAGACAAATAAATAGAATCCGCCTTTTATAGCGGATTCTGATGATTTTTATTCATATGTGATTTGGTCAACTGTCTTTCGGTCTAATTTCTTAATCACTTCTGTAATTAATTTGACCGCATTTTCATAATCGTCACGATGCAGCATAGCCGCGTGTGTATGAATGTAGCGGGTTGCAATGGTAATGGACAGCGCGGGAACACCATTTGCCGTCAAATGGATGGCTCCCGAATCAGTTCCGCCGCCGGCAATGGCATCAAATTGGTACGGAATACCCACTTCCTCCGCCGTAGCGACAACGACATCTCGCAAACCTTTGTGAGAAACCATGGATGCATCGTACACGATAATCTGGGGCCCTTCGCCCATTTTACTTTGCGCTTCTTTCTCAGAAATCCCAGGCGTGTCTCCTGCTATCCCTACATCAACACCAAACGCAATATCAGGCTGAATGGTGTATGCTGCTGTTTTCGCTCCTCTCAGGCCGACTTCCTCCTGCACAGTTCCCACGCCATACACAATGTTTGGATGAGCTGTGTTTTGTAAATTTCTTAACACATCAATGGCAATCGCACAGCCGATGCGGTTGTCCCACGCCTTCGCCAAGAGGAATTTTTCATTGTTCATGACTGTAAATTCAAAATGAGGAACGATCATATCTCCCGGAAGCACACCCCATTCCAAGGCTTCTTCTCGGCTTGAAGCTCCAATATCAATAAACATCTCTTTTATTTCCACTGATTTTTTTCTCGCTTCAGGAGATAAAATATGAGGCGGCTTTGAGCCGATAACCCCTGTGATTTCCCCTTTTTTCGTCACGATGGTTACACGCTGAGCCAGCATCACCTGAGCCCACCAGCCGCCAACGGTTTGAAAACGGATAAAGCCTTTATCAGTGATTTGCGTCACCATAAAACCAACTTCGTCCAAATGCCCGGCAATCATAATTTTCGGGCCGTTTTCCGCACCTGTTTTTTTGGCGATTAAACTGCCAAGACGATCTGTTGTCACTTCATCAGCAAATGGTTCTATGTATGATTTCATCACTTGCCTTACTTCTCTCTCATTGCCCGGTATGCCTTTTGCATCTGTTAAATCTTTCAGCATGGTCAATGTTTCATCTAATTTTGCCATGTTCCAAAACCTCCTTCATCAGTCCTGCATTCTTATTATACAAAACCTGACGCTAACCATACGACTATTTCACTTGAAAATCGGGTATATGTTTTTAGAACTTTTCTTTTAAAAAAGTGAAACCTTTTTCTATGCTCTTCGTATTACATCAGATCATCACAATAAGGGAGGTGCCTTCACACAATGTTTGTCATGGTTCTAAGGATTATATTACTTGCACTTTTTGCTTATTGTATTTATGCCGCGGTCAAATATGTCGCCAGCCCAAAGAGAAGGCTCAAACTGGCCCAATCAAAAGAACATTTTTATATTATTGATGAACAGAACAATGCCCGTAAGAACTTTCAACTGACGTATAAAGGCGTGCTTTTCGAAGGAGAAAAGCATATTCCTTCCAAAGATCATCCGCTGTTTATCCATACCATTTTTGTCTGGACAGAATCTCCTGAGAAGCTGAAGCATTTGTCTGCAAAAGATTTTGAGAACATTGAAGAAAAAGTGCTGGAACGCTATCCGAATTGTAAGATTGACTGGGACCAGCCCATTAAAGTCGCAAAAAAAGCAGAAGAGCGCTAAAACGCTTTTCTGCTTTTTATAAATCAAACGGGCTGTAATAAATGCCAATCAAGACCGCTTCAATCAACAGAAGAAGCGGCACTCCATACTTAAAAGAGGCGTGCTTCGTTTTATGTCTGAAGGTTTGCATGCCAAGCCAGACACCGAGTGCTCCAAACACGATCGCTATCAGCCACAGCCTGTCTTCAGAAATTCTCCATTTGTGCTGCTGCGCTTTTCGTTTGTCAGCCCCCATCACCCAAAAACCGCACAGATTCATCAGCACCAAATAAACAGCAATAACCATGTTTCCCCATCCTTTATATAAAAAAGCCGCTCTGCTGGAGAGCGGCTCTATATGATTACTTGTTTAATTGAGATTTAGCAGTATCAGCAAGCTGATTGAATGCAGTAAGATCGTTTACAGCAAGATCAGCAAGCATTTTACGGTTTACTTCGATACCAGAAAGTTTAAGACCGTGCATTAAACGGCTGTAAGAAAGACCGTTCATGCGAGCAGCTGCGTTGATACGAGTGATCCAAAGCTTACGGAAATCACGTTTTTTCTGACGACGGTCACGGAAAGCATAGTTTCCAGATTTCATGACCTGCTGGTTAGCTACTTTGTATAATGTATGTTTTGAACCGAAATAACCTTTTGCTAATTTAAGAACCTTTTTACGACGCTTACGTGTAACAGTTCCGCCTTTTACTCTTGGCATTAAATTTCCCTCCTAATTGTTCCTTGTCCGATTACTTGATGTTAGCAAGCATTTGTTTGATGCGTTTGAAGTCTCCTGCGCTTACAACAGCACTCTTGCGAAGCTTACGCTTTTGCTTTTGAGATTTGTTGGCGAATAAGTGACTTGTGTATGCGTGAGAACGTTTTAACTTCCCAGAACCTGTCTTTTTAAAACGTTTAGCAGATCCGCGGTGAGTTTTCATTTTTGGCATGGGATTTCCTCCTTATTGCTTTTCGTTTTTCGGCGCGAGCATTAAGAACATGCTGCGGCCGTCCATTTTTGGTTTTGTTTCGACAGTCGCAACCTCAGCACATGCTTCAGAAAAACGGTCTAACACACGCTGGCCGATTTCTTTATGAGTGATCGCGCGTCCTTTAAAGCGGATAGAAGCTTTCACTTTATCGCCTTTTTCAAGGAATTTAATTGCATTGCGCAATTTCGTGTTAAAGTCATGCTCATCGATTGTCGGACTTAATCTAACTTCTTTTAAGTTAATGATTTTTTGATTTTTGCGTGCTTCTTTGTCCTTTTTCTGTTGCTCGAATCTGAACTTTCCGTAGTCCATGATGCGGCAGACAGGCGGTTTTGCATTTGCTGCAACTAACACAAGGTCAAGATTTGCGCGGCCGGCGATTTCAAGTGCTTCCTGACGGGACTTGATTCCAAGCTGGTCGCCATTTTGTCCGATTAGACGGACCTCACGTGCACGGATACCCTCATTAACCAATTGATCTTTGCTAATAATGAGCCACCTCCATAGTTTCTTCGAATTGATTCACAACTCATTTTGACTGCATTCTGCAGGCAAACAAAAAGTGCGGGCATTATAAAACACCCACACTACGAACATCTGTATCAATAAAAATGTACGGTCAACCTGCCAACTACATGCATGTGTCAATCAGGTGAGAAGCGGGTGCTTCTGCTTGTGATTTATATTCAATTCAATAACTATTCTACACAATGCCGGATCTTTAGTCAAGGATGACTTCTCCGGAACAACTTTCTCATTGTAACATGGGTTTTCTATGAGTGCAAGAAAGAAAAAGAAAATCTTTGCATTCTCATCCAGAATGTAAAGTGTCTGAACCAGTCAGCTACACATCATAAAAGACAAAGCCAAGGCTATCAGCCTTGGCTTATCCTCCGATCAGCTGCACGAATACAGGGATGACCAGAACCGTTACCACTCCTACTACGACAACAGCAATACTTGCCATCGCCGCTTCGACCTCTCCCATCTCGATCCCGACAGCTACACCGAGTGCATGCCCGGACGTTCCGAGAGCCAACCCTTTAGAGATGGGATTCTTTACTTTAAACACCTTCAAGAACAACGCTCCGAGCGCATATACAATGACAGCGTTAAAGATAACCGCAAAAGCTGTGATGTTGCTGATGCCTCCGATGTCTTTTGATAAAGGAAGCGCAATTGCCGTTGTAGCCGCCTGCGGAAGCATGCTTTTCATCACTGACGCATCGAGGTGAATGCCTTTTGCGAGCAAATAAACAATTGTGACAGAGCAAATAGAGCCAACGATAATAGAGGACATGATTTGCCACCAGTATTTTTTCAGCTTATCTCTTTGTTTGTACAAAGGAATGGCAAAAGCGATCGTCGCCGGTTCAAGGAAAAACTTAATGATTTCTCCCCCGTTATTATAGTCCGCGTAGGAAAAACCGCCGACTTTTAAAAATGCGATCCCAAGCACCATGGCAACAAACAAAGGAGTGAAAAGGAAGAAGCCTTTCGTTTTCTTAAATAAAAAAGTGCCGATGCCGAATGCAGCCAGTGATACGACAATTCCGAAATAAGGACTCATTGTGCTTTCCATCTGTTGAACCTCCTGTTTCCTTAATGGTGAACGAGTTCGTTATTGTTCTGCGGGCTTTGCACTGTTTTTGTTTTCATGTCCGCTGCGGATTTGCGTTTTCCGCTTAGCGAAAGAATCAGCTGAGAAAACAATCCTGTAGCCCCCAACAATATGATCGTCGCGAGCAGAATAACAAGAACAATTTGCAGACCGTATTGCTGCATCACACCAAGCGAATTCATAACAGATATGCCTGATGGGACAAATAAAAATCCGATCAAAGAGGTTAAAGACGTTCCGAGCGTTTCTACTTGTTCCAGTTTAATCACTTTTAAACATAATAGGAGAAATAATAAGACCAACCCTACAACCGATGCCGGGATAGGAATTGGGACAATAGCGGCAATCATATTCGAAACCAGCATAATGACGGCAAAAATAAATGCTTGTGTTAAAAACCCGTACACTTTTTTAGCACTCATTTTCTTCACCTCTTTCTCTTTGGTACCCCCATTATAAATAAGAACCACCCGTTATAAAGCGCTTACAAGGTAACATGCCGAATTACGGGACTGAGTTGCAGAATGAAATGGCTGAAATGCAAAAAGCCGCCCATCAAATATGGAGCAGCTTTTTCAATTCCTTCGCGTATGTCCGGCTCACCGGTATTTTCGATCCGTCTTTCATGATCAGATTATATGTAGAATTAAACCACGGCTGAATTTCTTTAATATATTCGGTATTGACGACAAAGCTCCGATGGACGCGGATAAAATCAGCATCAGGCAGCTTTTTCTCAATGACAACGAGCGTATCGCTGACTGTATAAGAATTTTCGAAGGTTTTTACATTGACGTGACCATCTTCCGTTCCGGCATAGACAATGTCCTTCGTATCTGCGATCACAATTGATTCTCCGACAGATAGCGCCAGTTTGTGCTGGCCGGCATGGCTGCTCTGATCTGTTTCACCAATATCCCGATTGACTTTTTTATATTTTTTTAACGTTTGCTGAATTCTTTCCTCATCGAAAGGCTTGGTTAAATAATCTAAAGCGTCCACCTCAAACGCTTTGAGCGCATATTGGTCATACGCCGTCGCAAACACAACAGCAGGAGGATGCTTCATTTTCTTCAATCGCTTAGCAATATCAAAACCGTTTTCTCCCGATAAATCAACGTCTAAAAACAGCAAGTCAGGTTTTTGATCCATCATTTGGTCAAAAGCAGATTCGATATTTTCCGCTTCATTGATCTCCATTTCTTCATTGGTCCGCTTGAGCAAGTAAGCCAATTCATCCCTTGCCAGCATCTCATCATCAACTATTAACACCCTGAGCATGTTCTTCTCCCTCTTTCATCTGTTGCATTGGCACTTGAAAGGAAACCTCTGTCCCTTTCTGAACCTCACTTTTGATATTCAGTGCAGCCTGCTGACCGAATAAACCGATCAGCCGCTGGTTCAGGTTATAGAGCGCTGTACCGGTTCCCTCCTTAGACGGAAACGGTTTCTTTCCCAGATCCGGCAGGACGTCCGGCGGAATTCCCCGTCCGTTATCCGTCACCTTCATATAGACGGATGTAACATCAGATAAGACACAGACCGTAACTTTGCACATGTCTTGTTTTTTCGGAAACGCATGCCGAAGCGCGTTCTCCACAAGCACCTGTAAAACAAACGGAGGGATTTCAATCTGCTCCAGCCTGCTGTCAATATTGAGTTCAATCTTATATTTCCCGGGAAAACGCGCCTGTTCTAATGACAAATAGGCGTGAAGGTGGTTCAGCTCCTTTGAGAGCGGAATCAGCAGCTGCCTCGCTCCTTGAAGGTTTGAACGAAAATAAACACTGAGCTGCAATAAGAGCTTCCGGGTTTTTTCAACATCCGTGCGGCATAATGCAGAAATCGTGTTGATCGCATTAAATAAAAAATGCGGATTCACCTGTGCTTGAAGCGCTTTGATTTCAGCATCTTTGAGAAGCTTGCTTTGCAGCTCTGCTTCCCCAAGCTCAAGCTGTGTCGAAAACAGCATGGCCAGCCCCTCAGCAAGCTCCTCCTCTACCTGGCTCAGGCCTGCCGGGCTTTTAAAGTACATTTTTAAGGTGCCGATTGTATTGCCGTTTGATGTCAGCGGCAGGACAATCGCCGCGTGCAAGGGACATTCAGCATGCGTGCATTCAATCTCTTCCTGAGTAACCGCCTTCATGATTTCTCCTGTTTTGATCACCTTTTTGGACAGGCCGGTGATCAAGCTTTTTGATGGAATGTGATGATCTATTCCCGCGCCGACATGCGCAAGGATCTTCTCATTATCAGTGAGAGAAACAGCATCTGTTCCGGTCAGCTTATGGATAATAGCCGCCACACTTTTACAGGAGCTTTCATTTAATCCTTGGCGAAAAAAAGGAAGCGTCTGGTCAGCAATCGTCAGCACTCTGTGCGTTTCAAGCGCCCTTGCCTGCTCTTCCTTGCGAATGATCGCTTGAATAATCGACAGGAAAATAAAACTGCCTGTTCCATTGATGAGTATCATCGGAATCCCGATCATGCTGACAAGCTCCCAAGCGTCACTAAACGGCTTCGCCATCAGCAAAATAATCACCATCTGCAGTGACTCCATTCCGATTCCCACAAGAGCGGCGATTCGCGGTGTCGGCATTCGGTAGCGCTTCGTAAAATACCGTCCGATCAAACCTGCTAGAACACCCGCTAAAACCGATGATACCGCACAGCTTAAGGCCGTGCTGCCGCCGAGCGAAAAACGGTGAAGGCCCGCCAGTACACCGATTCCCGCCCCTACAAACGGTCCTCCGAGAAGGCCTCCGATTTCCACGCCCAAAATACGGGTATTCGCGATAGAGCCCGACGGATCTATCGCAAACACCCAGTCATTGTTTACAATCATATTTTTTTGAATTTCGATGCCTGTATAATTGCTGATGATGCTGAAGAGAGAAAAAATAGAGATTAAAACCGCTTTTCCTTTATAGCCGTCCAGATTCTGAAGAGCTTGCCTGAAAAGCTTCGTATGGGCGAGAATAAACCCCAAAATCACAATAATCCCTACCCTTTCAAGCATCATAATCATTAAATGAATCATGCATGTCACCTATTCTTTCCGTTTTCATTCTAGCATGTTTTCGATCAATGAGCTTCATGACTGACTGTTTTTTTAAAATCATCTGAAAACATATTTCACAAGGCTTTTATCTATTGTAAAATAAAACATGAGCCTTTTGGCTGAAAGATTTGAATCTGAAGCAGAGGAGAAGATCATGAAAGCCGTATTTTTTGATTTAGACGATACACTACTTTGGGATGAAAAAAGCGTCAGAACAACATTTGCAGAAACTTGTTTACAGGCAGAGAAAAAATATGGCCTTGACCCGCAGGCATTTGAAGCAGCTGTTCGCGAAGCGGCGAGAGAATTGTACATGTCATATGAGACGTATCCATATACAGTGATGATCGGCATTAACCCGTTTGAAGGACTATGGTCCAATTTCTCAGAACCGATCAGTGAAGGATTTCAGAAGCTGAACAAGATTGTGCCGGAGTACAGAAAAAACGCATGGATAAACGGACTAAAGGCGCTTGGCATTGATGATCCCGCATATGGCGAATACTTGGGAGAGTTTTTCGCGGCAGAGCGCAGAAAACGCCCATTTGTATATGATGAAACATTTGAAGTGCTCGATCAATTAAAAGGCAAGTATGAACTGCTGCTTTTGACAAACGGCGATCCGAGCCTGCAAAAAGAGAAGCTCGCCGGCGTCCCTGAGCTCGCCCCTTATTTCAATGAAATTGTCATCTCAGGCGCTTTTGGCAAAGGGAAACCGGATGTTTCCATTTTTGAACATTGCCTTGAGCTGATGAATATTGAAACAGACGATGCGATCATGGTCGGCGATAATTTGAATACTGATATTTTAGGCGCCTCAAGAGCCGGAATCAAAACCGTTTGGATCAACCGGACGGATAAGAAAAACGAAACGGACGTGGCACCTGATTACATCATCAGCAGCCTTCATGATTTGTTTCCTTTAATAGAGAAATAAAAAAAGCATGATCTCTTCAACGAGATCATGCTTTTTAGCTTATTTTTTCGCTTCAGCTACTGCTTTTTTCACAAAATCATCAAGCGAAATGGTTTCAGAGTTCTGCTCTCCGTACTTACGGACGTTTACCGCTCCGTTTTCTGCTTCTTGATCACCGACCACAAGCATGTACGGGATTTTTTGCATTTGCGCTTCACGGATTTTGTAGCCGATTTTTTCATCACGGCTGTCGACTTCTACACGCAGGCCTTCACGTTGCAGGCGTTCCTGCACTTTTTTCGCGTAGTCTAAATGCACAGCAGGAGAAACCGGGATGACTTGGAATTGAACCGGTGCAAGCCATGTTGGCAGCGCGCCTTTGTGTTCTTCAATTAAGAAGGCAACAAAGCGTTCCATTGTTGATACGACACCTCTGTGAATCACAACCGGACGGTGCTGCTTGCCGTCTTCACCGATATAAGTCAGATCGAAACGTTCAGGCAATAAGAAATCAAGCTGAACCGTAGACAATGTTTCTTCTTTGCCGATCGCTGTTTTTACCTGAACATCAAGTTTAGGGCCATAGAATGCCGCTTCACCTTCTGCTTCGTAATAGTCATGGCCGATTTCATCCATTGCCTCTTTCAGCATGGATTGCGCCTTGTTCCACATTTCATCGTCATCAAAATATTTCTCCGTGTCTTCAGGATCACGGTAAGACAGACGGAATGTGTAATCACTTAAGCCAAAGTCTTCATATACGTCCTGAATTAAACGGACTGTACGGATAAACTCGTCCTTAATTTGATCCGGGCGCACAAAGATATGTGCATCGTTTAATGTCATGCCGCGCACGCGCTGAAGGCCTGACAGCGCACCTGACATTTCATAACGGTGCATCGTTCCCAGCTCCGCAATCCGAATCGGAAGTTCACGGTAGCTGTGAATGTCTTGTTTGTAAATCATCATATGGTGCGGACAGTTCATTGGACGCAGGACTAGTGTTTCGTTGTCCATTTCCATCGGAGGGAACATGCCTTCCTGATAATGCTCCCAGTGCCCTGATGTTTCATACAGTTCTTTGCTTCCAAGCACTGGTGTGTATACGTGCTCATAGCCGAGGCTGATTTCTTTATCGACAATGTAGCGCTCGATGACGCGGCGGATTGTCGCCCCTTTTGGCAGCCAAAGCGGCAAGCCTTGTCCGACTTTTTGAGAATTCGCAAACAGCTTTAACTCTTTGCCGAGCTTTCTGTGGTCACGCTCTTTTGCTTCTTCAAGCATGCGAAGATGCTCTTCCAGATCAGCTTTTTTGAAGAAAGCTGTGCCGTATACGCGCTGAAGCATTTGGTTATTGCTGTCACCGCGCCAGTATGCGCCTGCAAGGCTTAACAGTTTAAACTCTTTGATTTTTCCTGTTGAAGGAACGTGTACGCCGCGGCACAGGTCAAAGAATTCGCCTTGCTCATAGATCGAAACGGTTTCTCCTTCCGGAATCGCATCCAATAGTTCAAGCTTCAGGTCATCGCCGATTTCAGCAAAACGGGCTTTCGCTTCTTCGCGGCTGACCTCTTTTCGAACGATCGGGAGGTTCGCATTAACGATTTTTTTCATTTCTTTTTCAATTTTCGGCAGATCCTCCGGCGTAATCGCTTCTTCCATTTCTACATCGTAGTAAAAACCGTTTTCGATGACCGGACCGACACCGAATTTGACATCTTTATAAATGCGTTTAATCGCTTGAGCCAGCAAGTGAGCCGTACTGTGGCGCATTATTTGAAGGCCTTCTTCGGAGCCTTCTGTAATGATTTCCACTTTACCGTCTTCATTGATCGGCATTTTCAAATCGATTTCTTCTCCGTTCAGTTTTCCGGCTAATGATTTCTTCTTTAATCCCGGACTGATGGATGCCGCGATATCCTCTGTTGTTGTTCCTTTCGCAAACTCCTTGACTGCTCCATCAGGAAATGTGATTTTTACCATATCTGACATCTATGTCACTCCTTTTTTTGCATATAAAAACCCCGCCCCCTATGAAAGGGACGAGGTTGAATAAACGGAATCGTGGTTCCACCCTTTTTTCCGCAAAGCCAATATTCCGGCACTTGCGGCTCTAATCTCTGTAACGGGAGTTCCCGTCAGCCATTACTGCTCCTTATCAAGGGGTTCACAGCTGAAGTTCAAAGGCGGTAAAGCGAATGGTCCTTAGCTGGGAAGCTTGCAGCCATGGCTTCCCTCTCTTTGAGCCGGTTATCATTCCTTCATGTCCTTATCCATACGTGTGTCTATCTTAATCTCCTATGTATTATAAATTGTTCATTCCAAAAAATCAACACGATCGCATTACCTTTTTTCCAAACCGACAGCCCTATATATACAGGCTGCCGGCCCTTATCCTTCTGAGTGCTCTACCGGTATTTCTGCGTCTGAAAAAGCATGCAGCGGAAGCATTTCCAGTCGCTCTTGAAATACGTTTTGAATGGTCCTTGCCATCATATGCTCGGGCTGGTCGGTATAAAGCACCACTTCATCAGGCGCGATGGAGATCAGCGGCGCGAGCAAATGAGAATCAATGTACATAGGATGATCCCGGACAAATCGCCTGTCTATGTATTTCATTTTTTCCCGTTCCTGCACATAACGCAGCTCCCAAATTGTAAATGAGCCGTCATGGACAATATGCACCTTTTTGATTCGCGGCTGTTTGGCCGTTACATAGTCTCTGAGTGTTTGAATAAAGTTTTGATATTCCTGTTCCATCTTATATTCATCTATCGCCGCTTCCGTAATGTCTCTCAGCTGCTTGTAGTATTGTCCGAGCCGGAAGGTCTGAAAGGAACGAATGGAAAATAAGCCTTCCTCTAAACGAATCGTTTGGAGTTCATCCAAAATTGATTGTTTCCGCGAAAGCTTTAGCGGCTCAAACGGAAGATCGTCCGCTTCTCCTTCAATAATACTATGTGCGAGCTGAAGGATTTGCTGCTGTTCATCCTGATCCGTGAAGCAGTATGTTTCCTCAATCAATGACAGCATATGTTCGTCTTCTTTGCACTCTAAAAAAAATTTGACCAGAATCGGCTCCATAAAACGCTGAATAGAGATAGCCGGCTTAGCTTTTTCAATCCCGATTTTTCGTATGCCTTCCCGGACAATGATATAGTTCCGATCGTCCGAATGCTGAATGAGATGTAAAAAAGCGGCTGCATCATGGTCATCTTCAAAGATTATTTCAAGCATGTTTGTCCCCCCTTACGGCATCTGTTACAAGTATATGGGGGATGTTTTTAAAATAGACGTAAAGGTCATTGGCAAATGTTAATTTGATTCTTGGAACAAGTTTTGCATTTTCTTTCTGAAGATAAACGGCAGCGAAATAAACACGCTATACAAAGCGAGCACCATAAAGAAAGCCGGCAGATTTCCAGTTGAAAAGCTCGCTCCCAGCACATTCAGCGCGATGGTCCCCGGAATGATTCCGGCGGCCGTCGCCGCAAAATACGGCAGCGCTTTGACATTGGAAAGGCCTGCCGCATAGCTGATGAAATCAAAATTGATCGGCATGATTCTTAAAAGAAAGATATAAAAAAATCCGTTATCCTCCATCTGCTTCTGAATGGCTTCAAGCTTTTCGTAATGGCCGTTCTTTTTCGCCGCAAACAAACCGGCGGCAAAAAACGAAACAGCTGAAGCACACATTGAACCGAATAACGTGTAAAGCGTGCCGAGAAGCGGGCCAAATGCGAGTCCTCCCGCTAGAGAAACAACAGATACGGGAAATAAAATAAGAGGCCTGACGATGGATATCCCGATAAACATCAGCGGTGCAAAGGCCCCGAACGACAATACCCATATCCTGATCTCTTTCGGCGATAGATTCAAATACGTTTTATTTCCCCAAAAGATTACACCTGCACCTGCAAGCACTGCCAGCCATTTAACAGCTGTTTTTCGTTTCATACCCTCAGTTCCTTCCCCTTTGAACCGCAGCAGTTACGGATGTCGGCGGTTTTCTCCGTCCAGGCGGATTGGAGCAGCCAAATATAAAATTCGCTCCATAAGTCTTGCCGCTTTTACTTCTTCCTTTTCTCCCCTTTGCGAATACGTAAAATGATGCTTCAGCTCATCAGGTGAGAAATTAGACGAAAAGAAAGTCGGCAGCTGCTGGGACATTCTGTGCTGAAGCACTGTTCCGATGACTTCATCCCTAACCCAGCTCGTCATTGATTCCGCTCCGATGTCATCAAGCATCAATACGGGTGTTGTTTTGACCATATTGAGCTTCTCTTCCAATGACTTGTCTTGCAGCGAATTCTTAAGCTCTCTTACAAATTCGGGCACATAGACGATCATCGAGGAATACTCTTTTTCCGCCAGCTCATTGGCAATCGCAGCGAGCATAAACGTTTTTCCTACTCCGAATTTCCCGTATAGATACAGTCCTTTCCCTTTTCCCGTCTCATTATAGCTTTTCAGAAAATCCGTCACATGCTGGAACATCGCGAGCCTGCTCGGGTCACTGATATCAACTTGCTGGAAAGTCGCTCCGAGAAGATCCTGCTGGATATACATGCTTTTCATAAGGGACTTCTGTTTTTTCTGCTTATCGAGTTTCCGTTTAACCGGACATTCATAATACTCAATATCAATAGATTGGCCATTGACAACAAGCTTCGGATGGTAGCCCTCCAATAAATTGTTGCAATCTTTATCTTCCGAACAATAGGAGCATTTCTTGCTTTGCCCGATATATTCATAAAGCTTGTTTAAGCTCTTTTCGATCATTTTTTGATCAATGGTTTCTTCATTTTCCTTCAAAAATGCCTGAACATCTTGATCCTTCATGACTTTTCCCTTCATTTGTTCAAGACGTTTTTGGAAATCCGGCCTGCCGGTTACGCCCTGCAGGGAACGGCCGATTGGTTCCATCTATTTCTTCACCCCGCATCTCTGTCTTTAATAGGCAGAGTATTTTTTCAGCTTCTTCATTTCTTCCATCATCTTTTTCTTCTGTTCTTCCAAGTCCTGCGGATGCAGCTTCTCCTGTCCGGATTCTGACTCGGAGGCTGTCTCTTTTTCTCCCATCCAGTCAGGAAGTTTTTCTTCGCGAATCACTTTTTGGTTTCGTTTCGAAGGCTGATTTGCTTTCCCTTCAGCCCATTCAAGGTATTGGCGGTTTTCTTCTATCGCGAGCTTCATCGCTTCTCTGACCGTTTTTACCTTTTTGCGCGCCCAATGCGAAGCGATTTTTTGGATATAATTTTTCGACAGCTTCATGTCGGTTTTCAGCATGACATAATAAATTAACACATTTGTAACGCCTGGCTCGAGCTTCTGTTCAAACATAATTTCTTCTATGATTTTCAGGTCAGCTTTTGACGGCTCTGTTCCGTCGGCAATGTCCTGCAGAAGCTTCTTCGGAGAAATCGTCTCCAGCAATGCGATCAGCTTCCCGTCCAGCGAATCCTCTTTCGCCGGTTTTTCGCCTTCTCGCAGATGCACCGGCTGTGTTTTTTCAACGACGTCTGG
Source organism: Bacillus sp. 11C (assembly GCF_055486375.1). NCBI lineage: Bacteria > Bacillati > Bacillota > Bacilli > Caryophanales > Bacillaceae > Bacillus > Bacillus sp. 11C. The sequence continues at coordinate 69,275 of NZ_JBUPVZ010000006.1, read as the reverse complement.
CAGCTGTCCGTTTCTTTCGATTTGATACCAGTCGCTAGCCGCTTTTCTTAAAGCCTCCGACGTAATAACGTCACGCTCATCAATTGCGCTCATCACGACATTTTGCATCTGCAAAGGGTCTATACCGTACAGATAAGAAAGCTTTTTGATTGTGTCCCGCACCTGCTGGGTCATCGCTTTTCTCGGAATCATCGTCTCAGAAAGTCCCGCTAAAAACAAATCAAAATCAAACACATCCTCTGTTATGGTGTAGGACGGAGCATGTCCGACAGAAGTATATTCTGTGCCCTCCGCAAGTCTCACCGTTTCCTCCATGTCAGATGTAAGCTTCCATTCACTCGGCTGCAGCGATTCAAACGCATGATTAAACGGCCGCGTAATGTCCTTCGCATCCTCTGAAATGGCCGGATGCGTGAAAAATTGTTTTAATTGCTGGTATTTTGTTTTTCCGACTCTATTGTACAGAAAAACATTCAGCATCCCGTCTTCAAAAAACTCATTTGGCCTGAGCGGCGGAAGGAGTTCATATATAAAGAGGCGCTCCTGCCGCTCGGATTCTTTCATATATACTTTTAGCAATCCGATGCCCTCGAGCTTCCCTTGTTCCTGATGGATCGTTTTTAAATTAGACTGTGTCATCCCCATCAGCTGTCTATGTGTGGACTCGCCGCCCCACAGACGGTTTTGTTCCAGCTCTCCCCACAATGTCATATAAAGTGAGAATGCAACAGGGCCGATTAAGGGCTGGTACAGTTGTGTGATTATTTGTCTGTCTATATCCTGAAGCATCGATCTGCTTTTGACCGCATACGGATCTACAGGCAGTACATCTTTCCAATAGTCAGCCATACATTCTCAAACCTTCCGAATTTGTTTCTACCTTTCATTTTACACCGTTTCTTATATCTATCAAATGCCAATTTTGCACATGAGAAAAGAGCTAGAAGAATCCTCTTAGCTCTTTTAACGCTCTTTCTTTATTAAGTCTTTTAATTCGTCGATAAAGACGTTTATATCTTTAAACTGCCGATAGACAGACGCGAACCGCACATATGCGACCTCATCAATCTTAGCCAGCCGATCCATGACCATTTCTCCGACGAATTCGCTTTTCACCTCAGAGCAGCCTTGATTGCGAAGTTCTTTTTCAATATCAAAGCACATGTCTTCAAGCGTTTTGAGTGGAACGGGTCTTTTTTCGCATGCTTTTATGAGGCCGCGCAGCATTTTTTCTCTGCTGAATTCCTCCCGCACGCCTTCTTTTTTCACGACGATGAGCGGGGTTTCCTCCACTTTTTCAAAGGTGGTAAACCTGTAATGGCAGCATTCGCACTCGCGTCTTCGGCGAATGGATTTCCCATCATCCACAGGCCGTGAATCAAGGACCCGCGTTCCGTTATGCTGGCATGAAGGACATTTCAATAAAATCAGCTCCCAACTATTTCGTTCCCTGGAATGTATTTTCGGCAGCCTCCGCCTTTTAAAAATAAATGTGACAGCCATCTGTCAGGAGAGCCGTTGTGAGTAAAGCTGTATCTACAGCATCAGGTGGTTTGTGAAAATCTCTTTCTATTTTACAAAAAAAATGCAAAAAGAAAAAGCTGACCGCCCTTGTTTGTTTATAAAAATAAAAGGAGCATAAGCTAAAAAGCGCATAACGGCTTTCTAGCTTCAGCTCCCTTTGTGTTCGTGTTTACTTTATAGTACTTTCGCTTGCGCCTGTTTAATTTGCACAGGCCCCATTCCTCTCGGTATTTCAATGTTTTCTCTTGTATCAGCATGTAATGCCTCTGCGATATAGTCAGCAGCGACATTAGGATCTAAGTCTCCACAAGTATAAACATCAATGCTCGCATATCCGTGTTCAGGAAAACTGTGAATAGTTAAGTGTGATTCAGAAATAATCACAACTCCGCTTACGCCTTGCGGTGCAAATTTGTGAAATGCAACCTCGCGCACCTCAGCACCTGATTTTAGAGCAGCATTTACAAACGTTTTTTCAATAAAATCCATGTCATTCAGCTTATCAAAATCGCATCCCCATAGCTCGGAGATAACGTGACGCCCCATTGTTTCCATAGTCATGGACCCCCCTTAACAAGAATTAAAAAGTGAAATTCCAACAACTGGGTCGGCCATTTACCACGGGGGAAAGTTAGTCCGGAGAGGTCCTAACCCTTTAAGTAATTCCGAAACAGTCTCAAGCAAGAAGTTCACGAAAAATAGTATACTGTGTTTAAGTCTAATTTGCAAGGTGCGTTTTTTTAGAAATATGCTGTTAAGGGTTTTTTCTTCAAAATATGTCCACGACCTTATTTTATACAGCAGACGGATGTTTCATTCGTGCCGCTACATGGCGGATCAGATCAACGACTCTGCACGAGTAGCCCCATTCGTTGTCATACCATGCGAGCACCTTTACTTTACTCCCTTCCATTACCATTGTTGTCAGCCCGTCAATGACCGCAGAATGCGGATTCGTATTATAATCAGTCGAGACGAGCGGTTCATCTGAATAATCAAGCACGCCGTACATCGAAGTTTTGGCAGCCCGTTTAAATGCCTCGTTTACCTCTTCAGCCGTCACATCCATTTTCAGATCGACAACGAGATCAACCAATGAGACATTCGGAACCGGGACACGCAAGGCGAGGCCGTGAAGCTTTCCTTTCAGATGCGGCAGCACAAGCGAAAGCGCCTTTGCCGCTCCTGTTGTCGTCGGAATGATGGATTCACCGCATGCCCGCGCCCGTCGCAAATCTTTGTGCGGATTATCAATATTTTTCTGGTCATTCGTATACGCGTGAACTGTAGTCATCAGCCCGCTCTCAATGCCAAACTCTTCATCCAGCACTTTTACAACAGGCGCAAGGCAGTTGGTCGTGCATGACGCATTTGAAATAATGACATGGCGGTCAGCGTCGAATTGGTCCTCATTTACTCCCATCACAATGGTAACGTCTTCATTTTTTCCCGGAGCAGTCAAAATGACTTTTTTTGCGCCCGCTTCTATATGGCCCATCGCTTTATCCTTTGAATTAAACTTCCCTGTTGCTTCGACGACTATGTCAATATCAAATTCCCGCCAAGGCAGCTGTTTTGGATCACGGCTGTTTAACAAAAGCACTTTCTTTCCATTTACAATCAGGCTGTCTTCACCGGCCACAACCTCTTTGTCGTACCTGCCGTGATTTGTGTCATACTTTATTAAATGAGCCAGCGTTTCTGCGGAATAGCTGGCGTTAATGGCCACTACTTGAATTTGATCGTCTAACATCGCTTTTCTAAAAACCATTCTTCCGATTCTTCCAAACCCGTTTATCGCTACTTTTACCTTCATGTTGGACACCCCTTATCAATTATGCCATCCTAATTTGTTGTTATCTGAAATTAGTATAACACATTAAAACGAATTCGCCAGTACATCTTAATAAAAATCAACGATTATAACGCTAATTTATGATGCATGATATCTTTTCTTGCACACAATTTCAGTCCTAAGAATCAAAAAGCTGCCAGCGCTCCGCAAAAGGGTTTTAGATATGCTGTGTGATTGGGGGGGCGAACCATATCAACAGAGTGGACGGGGATACATTTTCAGTGTTAAAAGAAATTGTGCTCAACAATAAGTTAAACAGGAATCATAAACAATGGGGGCAGTCAGTTTTTTTGCGTGCTATTGAGCATCAGGCGCTTTCATTCACTCGTGCTTTTTTTCCGCCGGTTAGGTGGCATAATATGACATATTTCCATTTCCCGCCGATCACTTCAAGCGTCGCTTCAACAGAAATATATATTTCTTCTTCTTCTCCATACAATTCATTCTCCTTACAGGCACCAAAAAGTGACTTATAGTTCTTAAAAGTACGTACTTTTCTTTCTTGACGATATCTTTCATAATCACGTTTGCCGGCTGATTTGAATCTGCTCTTTTTATTTATCTAGCTTGCTCGGCAGAATTTCAATCATACAGCACAAAGGAGGAACATGATGACTTCAGCCAATAAAAGCAGCATTCCTGCACTTCTGACCTATGATCAATCAAGTGGAATTTCACCCGCGCCTTACACAAAAAGAGCTGATGGTATACTGCAAAAAACAAGGCATCCATATGGAAGCTCGGTCACCTTTCATGCAGGGGCAGCTGCTGGACCACCCTGTACTGGCTGACATCGCTCAAACATATAACAAATCTGCAGCATGGCATCATTATGATTCCTAAATCAACGAAGGAACAACGCATGAAAGAAAACGCCAGCGTATTTGACTTTGAATTAACACAGGATGACATGAATCGCATCGATGCGCTGAATGAAAACCTGCGCGTCGGTCCTGATCCGAACAACTTTGATTTTTAATCACAAAAAACACCGTTCATATTGAACGGTGTTTTGCATTATGCCCAGCTGCTGATAATGTCATCAAGCTGCTGCTTAGTCTCTTCGAGCGTGCCGCTGTTATCGATGACTTGATCTGCTCTTGCTGTTTTTTCCTCTAATGGCATTTGAGCGCGGATTCGGCTGATCGCTTCTTCCTTCGTCAGCTGGTTGCGATTCATCAGGCGCTCGAGCTGAAGCTCTTTTGTGACACTAACCACAATAATTTTATCAACTAAAGATTCCAATTTGCTTTCGAACAATAACGGGATATCTAATACAACAAACGCTTCCTGATTTGCAATGGCTTCATCACGGCGCTTAAGCATTTCCTGCCTGACTGCGGGATGAACAATTGCATTTAAAGCAAGGCGCTTTTGTTCATTTGTAAATACCAGTGCCCCAAGCTTTTTTCTATCTATATCACCGTTTGGGAGCAGAATGTCTTCACCGAATTCGTCAATGATTTGCCGGTGGGCAGGCGTCCCTTTTTCTACCGCTTGTTTGGCGATGATATCTGCATCTATAACTGTTATTCCTTTTTCAATCAGCATATTGGCTACCGTGCTTTTGCCGCTGGCTATTCCTCCCGTTAAACCAATGACTAAGGTCAAGAGATCCACTCCTTTTTACAATTTCCAGAGCCCAATCGTGATCAGCAGAAGCCCCGGCAAAAACGCCATTTTATCAATCCATTTCCACTTAGACAGAAAATGGCCGGCGTTAATTCCGATTGATACAAACAGCGAGCTCATAATGGCCACGGCGATGCTCATCATAATCGGTGAAAAACCGAGAATGGCTGCGCCTATACCTGCTCCGAAGGCATCAATCGATAAGGCAAATCCCAATAAGACCGCCTCGATTCCATTAATCACACCCGATTTGTCGATATCCGCACTCATAGGTTTTCTCAAAATATGAATCACAATCCCTAATGACCGAACCTCTAAATTAAGCAGCGTTTTTTCATGCAATAAGTATTCTTTGTCTTTTGCCGGTTTGAAAAATTGATACAGAATCCATACACCAATTCCGACCAATATCAAACCGCCAAGCTTCTCCGTCACATATACAGGAAAAAACTTTGTAAGAAAGCTCCCGATCAGCATGGATATAAACATGACAGCACCGGAACAGCAGGCGATAACCAAAATCGCTTTAAACGGTATTTTCATTTTTCTCAATCCGTACGTAAATCCGACTGAAAAACTGTCCAAGCTGACAGCCAACGCCAGCAGCAGTATAGAAACCATTTGCATATCCGTTTCTTCCTTTCTGTTGGTGCTCTTGTATCAGATGTGAAATGCCCGGGATTCATCACAATCATGTATATGGTAAAGTGAAAAATCCGTGTTTCGAAAATGGCATCCTCTATTACAGAGTTACTGATATATGCACCGACAGCTTGGACGATGAAGCATTATGCTACTATTTTTTCTGGCACTCCGCGCAAAAATGCGTGCCCCTGCCTCCGACGACAATTTTTGAAATCATCGTTCCGCAATTTTTGCACGGCTCGTCTTTTTTTCCGTACACAAAATGCTGCAGCTGGAACATTCCGATTTCCCCTTGGGAGTTGATATACGAACGGACTGTGCTGCCGCCCGCGTCAATTGCCTCCTGCAGGGTGTTTTTGATTTCAGCGTGAAGTGTTTTGACTGTTTTGTCTTCTAATTCATTTGCTTTCGTCTCAGGATGGACCCCCGCTCTAAAAAGAGCCTCGTCCACATAAATGTTCCCAAGTCCGACAACCGTTTTCTGATCCAGAAGAGCGATTTTGACAGCGCGGTTAGTTTTGGCAAGCCGTTCTTTTAAATATGCACTCGTAAATTCTTCTGCATCCGGCTCCGGCCCTAACTGAGAAAGCGGGAGCTCGCCCGCTTCCTCTCCCGGTTTAAATAAGTGCATGGTTCCAAACTTCCGAACATCCCTGTAACGAAGCTGGGTTCCATCTGTCATCGTGAATATGACATGCACGTGTTTATCGTCTGGCTCTGTCGCTTGATGAAGCCCGTATTTCCCTTCCATTCGCAGATGGGAAACCATGACATAATGTTCTAAATGAAACAGCAAAAACTTTCCCCGTCTTCCGATAGACTGTATCGTTTCTCCTGCTAGATTTCGCGCAAATTCCTCCGGTTCGGCAGGACGTTTGATGATATTCGGCCATCTGATCTCTACCGCTTTGATTGTTTTTCCCTTTACAAGCCCGGTCAGAGTGCGCCGGACCGTTTCAACCTCTGGTAATTCCGGCACATCCATCACTTCCTATCTCTGTTTATTTCGCATCGTACCAAGATGGGCCTGATGAAAAGTCCACCTTTAACGGCACATCTAATGCAAGCGCGTGCTCCATCACTTCAGGAACAAGCTTTTCAAGAATTTCAATTTCTTCCTGAGGCGCTTCAAAAATCAATTCATCGTGTACTTGAAGCAGCAGTCTTGCCTGCAATTGCTTTTCTTTCAGCTTAGCAGCCATATCAATCATGGCTTTTTTTATAATATCAGCGGCGCTTCCCTGAATTGGTGTGTTCATTGCCGTCCGCTCCGCAAAACTTCGGATATTAAAGTTGCGGCTCGTCAGCTCAGGAATGTAACGGCGGCGTTGCATAAGGGTTGTTACATAGCCTTTTTGCTTAGCGTCCTGAACCGAGTCCTCCATGTACGCCTTTACACCTTGGAAGCTTTCCAAATAACGGTCGATGAATGCTCCAGCTTCCTTTCGTGTAATGCCAAGGTTCTGTGACAGACCGTAATCGCTTATGCCGTAAACGATGCCAAAGTTGACCGCTTTCGCCTGGCGCCTCATGGCGGATGTCACTTCATCCTTAGAGACATGAAACACATCCATTGCCGTTTTCGTATGAATATCCATATCATTTGTGAAAGCTTCGATAAGATTTTCATCCTTTGAAATATGGGCTAGCACCCGCAGCTCGATTTGCGAATAATCAGCTGCAAAAATGAGCCAGTCTTTTTCAGACGGAACAAAAGCTTGGCGGATTTTGCGCCCTTCTTCAAGTCTGATCGGAATGTTTTGCAAATTCGGATCAGTAGAGCTGAGGCGGCCTGTTTGCGTTAACGCCTGGTTAAAGCGTGTGTGCACCTTGTGTGAATCCGGTCTCGTCACCTTTAAAAGCCCCTCAATATACGTCGATTGAAGCTTGCCAATTTGTCTGTACTGCAAAATATAGTCGACAATATCATGCTTGTCTGCCAGCTTTTCAAGCACATCGGCAGACGTTGAATAGCCTGTTTTCGTTTTTTTCACGGCAGGCAGGCCGATCTTTTCAAACAAGATGACACCAAGCTGTTTAGGAGAGTTGATATTAAACGGTTCTCCCGCAATCTCATGGATTTTTTCTTCATATTCTTTCAGCTTCGCGCCCAGTTCTTCACCCATCCGTTTTAAACGGTCAACATCAACCTTGACGCCAGTTGATTCCATTACGCCCAGAATAAGCGCAAGAGGCATTTCAAGCTCTTCAAACAGTTTAAGCTGATCGTTGTTCTCCAGCTCCTGAACGAGTTTCTCCCGAAGGCTTTGAATGGCTAACGCTTTTCTGACAAGGTGCTCAGACAGTTCATTTTCTGACGGCACTGCCCGTTTTGCTCCTTTGCCGTAAACTGATTCATCGCTTTGAACGATATGCAAGCCGTAATCCTTAGCCACGCTTGCGACGTCGTCATATGAATTGCCGGGGTTGATGATATAAGCCGCAAGAAGCGTATCAAACTCCGCCCCTTTCAGTTCAATGCCCTGCCAGCGCAAAGCGACAACAGCCCGCTTACTGTCGAAAACCCATTTCTTCTGCTCGTCATTTTCCACCCATTCTTTAAACACCTCAGACTCCACGGCAATGTCTTTCGGAATAAAATAAGATCCCGTTTCATTTGCGATCGAAAATCCGAGAATCGGCTCTTCGTGATAATTGTCGCCAATCTGTTCAACGACAAAAGCGGATGGAGAAACCAATATACCGCTTGTTACGTCTGTGACGGTTTCGACGTTAATTTCTTCTAACGCCTGATCCTGCTCCGCTTCTTCACTGTCTTCCCCAAGACGTTCAAGAAGCGTGCTGAATCCAAGATCTTTAAAGATGGAAATGACCTGTTCACGATTAAAGCCTTGATATTCCAAGCCGGGAACGGATACCTCAATCGGCGCGTCCGTCATGATCGTCGCCAGCTCCTTGCTCATCAATGCCTGATCCTTAAATTCCTCAAGCTTTTCCTTCAATTTCTTTCCGCTCACCTCGTCAATGGACTCCAGCAGCTTTTCAACGGAGGCGAACTGTTTTAATAGCTTAATCGCTGTCTTTTCTCCTACGCCGGGCACACCCGGAATATTATCTGAGGAATCGCCCATCAGACCCTTCATGTCAATGATTTGTTCAGGCGTAAGCCCGTATTTCTCTTTGACGTGCTCCGGTGTGTAAAATTCAACATCGGTAATTCCTTTTCTCGTAATGGCAACTGTCGTTTTGTCTGTTGCCAGCTGAGTTAAATCCTTATCTCCTGAGAAAACCTTTACTTCAAATCCGTCTTTTTCAGCCGATTTGGCCAATGTGCCGATAATATCATCGGCTTCGTATTGTTCCAGTTCGTAGCGGCTGACCTGATACGCATCCAGCAGCTCACGGATAAACGGCATTTGTTCGGAAAGCTCAGGCGGGGTTTTCTGTCTGCCGCCTTTATATTCTTTAAATGTGCCGTGACGAAATGTTGTTTTCCCGGCATCAAATGCAACCAGCATGTGCGTCGGTTTTTCATCCTCAAGCATCTTCATCAAAATCATCGCAAAGCCGTATACGGCATTCGTATGAACACCTTTATCATTGCTTAACAGCGGCAAGGCAAAAAACGCTCGGTAAGCCAAACTGTTTCCGTCTACAAGCACTAATTTTTTTCGTTCCGTCATTCAATATCCTCCTAAGAAGCCTCAGGCTTCCGTTCATCTCTTACATAGTCATTCGCTCCTCTTATTTTAACAAAGTTCAATTTGAAAGGAAAATGACGTGAACTAAAAGAGAAGACACAAAAAAAGGACGGGAACACAAAAAGGTTCCCGCCGTCAAAATTGGCTCCTTGGATGAAGGGGTTCTACTACATCCTACCAGCATAGGTTTAACAGTGCATGAAGATATTGTTAAACCTTTGTAAACATTAGGCGGATTTTTCAGCAGCACGTTTCAGCGTCACGGTAAAGACGGTTCCCCGTCCAGGCTCGCTTGTGACATCGATTTTCCCTTCATGAGCCTCTATTAAATGCTTGACGATCGCAAGGCCTAGGCCTGTTCCGCCAGAATTCCTGCTTCTGTCTTTATCTACACGGTAAAAACGTTCGAAGATACGCGGAATTTCTTCTTTCTGAATTCCGATTCCGGAATCGGCCACTTCAATTTGAATGTCTTTTTCTCCGGGCTTTACATTGATAGCTACAGAGCCCCCCTCAGGCGTGTAGGTTAACGCATTGTTTACGAGATTAAGAAATACTTGTTTCAGCCTGTGCGGGTCACCCGATACATAGAGCGGGTCTTTCGGGACATTCAGTTGTAAGGAGATTCCTTTCTCATCGGCCTTATGCTTTAGAAGCGTTTCAATTTCACTAAGCATTTTGGCTGACTCAAACTTTTCGATGCTGAGCATGAAATTTTGCTGCTCTATTTTTGAGAGATCGAGCAGATCCTGAACCAAAGACTGAAGCCTTTCGCTTTCCTTTAGAATAATAGAGAGAAAATCAGAAAGCGCCTCTTTGTCCTCCATCGCCCCGTCCAATAACGTCTCCGTAAACCCTTTAATAGACGTAATCGGCGTTTTCAGCTCATGAGATACATTGGCCACAAAATCCTTTCTCATCTGCTCTAATTTCTTGGTCTCCGTCATGTCATGGAAAACGAGCACAATTCCTTTCCATTCATCGTCCGGTCCCATAATCGGAACGCCGTCAACCTCAAAATAACGCCGTTCAATCTTGATCGTAAGCCTTAACAGCTTGCATTTCTTTGTCTCCGTCATAAAAATGTCTTCGACAAGCTGGATCACTTCTTCATGTTCAAATGCATCATGATAAAGACGGCGCAGCATCTGATTCGGATTGATATGGAACTGCTTGGCGTAAGACCTGTTCACGAGATTGATAAAACCTCTTCCATCAATCATAATCAGCCCGGAGCCGATATTTTCAATGACTGTTAACAGCCGGTCTCGCTGCATTTCTTGCGTTCTCGTCATTTCCATCAGATCAACGGCAAGGCTATTCATCACACGGCCGAGCTTATCAGAGCGCCTGATATAGCCGCCGTACGTTCTGGCATCATAGTTTCCCTTGGACAGTTCTGTTGCTACGTTTGTCGCTGCTTCAATTGATCTTTTGTAACGTGAGGTCATGCTGGAATAAAAATAAATAATGACGATAAATGCGGTACAAAGACTGGCCGTCAGCATCCCCCACATTTCGCCTTTCAAGCCGTAGCTTTTTTCAGAGGCAGAAAGCAGCACATATCCTGTTTTTTCACCTTCGCTTCTAAGCGAAAGTCCGTAATAAAGCTTGTTATCCGCTTTTGAAAGAACACCCTCATGGCCAGAAACAAGCGCCTGCACCTTTTGAGAATCTGCCGCTACCCCGTTTGACCCGTACAGCACCTTGCCGTCTGTATCGATAACGGATGCGCTCACATCGAGCGCGCCGCCTGCATCTTTAATGATTTTCTTATTTTCTTGATCATTCAGATTGCCGGCATCAAGAAGCGAAGCCATGTATTTGGCTTCTTTTTCAATGTGTTCCTCTGCTTTCCTTTGACCAGTTGTTTCAAAGAGCTGCTGCAAAAACAGCCCGAGGACACTAAACACCAGAATCATACAGACTACAAGTACAGAAAAAAGGCGCACACGGTATTTATTCATTCATTTTTGGCTCCTCCAGTTTATAGCCCAATCCCCTAATCGTTTTGATATAGATCGGTTTTTTTGTATTGCTTTCAATTTTGTCGCGGAGATGGCTGATATGCACATCAACAATTCTCGTATCTCCGGCAAAATCATAATTCCAGACAGCGCTCAGCAGCAAATCTCTCGTCAGCACTCTGCCTTTATGTCTGCCCAAATACAGCAGCAGTTCGAACTCTTTCGGTGTCAGCTCAAGCTGATTTTCTTTAAAGTACGCTTCATAATGATCAGGCAGAATTTTCAGTTCGCCAATGACGATCTGGCCTTCCATTTCATCATTCTTCATTTCACTAGAGGGCGCAGCCATTTCGGAACGCCTTAAAATCGCTTTGACTCTTGCATTCACTTCCCTTGGACTGAACGGCTTGGTCATATAATCATCAGCACCGAGCTCGAGTCCTAATACTTTGTCGAATTCCTCATCCTTTGCTGTCAGCATTAGAATCGGAAACATCAGTTTTTGCTGTCTCAGCTGCTTGCACACTTCGATTCCGTCCAGTTTTGGAAGCATCACATCCAGCACAATCAAATCAGGCTTCTCTGTTTCCGCTTTTTTGAGTGCTTCTTCCCCGTCCGAGGCGGTAATGACATCATAGCCTGACCGTTCCAAATTGTACTGCAAAAGAGTAACAATAGATTCTTCATCATCCACAACTAAAATTTTCTTGTTCATGCTGTGCCTCCAGTATTAAATTCCCCGACATCCTATTTCTCTATTTTATGTCATCTTAACATGTTTCATGATTTTATTTTAGCGAAAGCAGGATATTCCGGCAATTCGCCTTTTATATCATTTTTAAACGAAATAAAGAATCATTTGATAACGCTTACATTTATAACAAAAAGAGAAAGGCTCTATCAAGCAAGCCTTTCTCTCTTTTTACTAAGATAATACTTTCATGACATTTTTGACAGATTCAACTGATTGATTCAGCTGTGCTCTTTCATAGTCTGTCAGTTCAAGTTCAATGATTTGCTCAAGACCGTTGCCGCCTACAATTGTAGGAACGCCAAGGTAGATGCCTTCATAGCCGTATTCTCCTTCAAGATAAGCAATTGTAGGAAGGACGCGGCGCTGATCTTTCAAGATCGCTTCGACCATTTCTGCCAGAGAAGCCGCAGGCGCATAGTACGCGCTTCCGTTTCCAAGAAGATTCACGATTTCGCCTCCGCCTTTTCTTGTGCGCTCCACAATGGCGTCAATCCGTTCTTTCGGGATAAGAGTTTCAAGCGGGATACCGCCGGCATAAGAATAACGCACAAGCGGCACCATATCGTCACCGTGTCCGCCAAGAACGAAACCTGTCACGTCTTTGACTGATAGGTTTAATTCTTCTGCCACAAATGTTCTGAATCTTGCCGTATCAAGCACACCGGACTGGCCGATGACGCGCTCTTTAGGGAAACCTGATTCTTTGTACACCGCGTATGTCATTGCATCAACAGGATTTGTCAGCACCACAATGATAGATTCAGGAGAATATTTCACGATTTCTCGTGTAACGCTTCTCATAATTTTTTCGTTTGTAGAGACTAGATCATCTCTGCTCATACCAGGTTTTCTTGCGATACCGGCTGTAATGACAACAATGTCAGAACCCGCTGTATCCTCATAATTGGATGTTCCAGTAACTTTCGCGTCAAAGCCTTGAACCGGGCTTGCTTCAAGCATATCAAGCGCTTTTCCCTTTGTCGGGTTCTCCAGTTGCGGAATATCAACAAGCACAACGTCTGCCAATTCTTTTTGAGCGATTAAAAATGCGGTTGTCGCTCCGGTAAAACCTGCTCCGATAACAGAAACTTTTTTACGAGTATTTCCCATGTCTCTCTTCTCCTTTATGGCTAATTTTAGGCTGTTTCCTTGCTTAGTCCATGTTTTTAATCAGTTCTTCACCAAACTCTGAACATTTCACTTCAGTCGCGCCGTCCATTAATCTGGCAAAATCGTAAGTTACGACTTTAGAAGCGATTGTGTTTTCCATAGATTTGATAACCAAATCAGCCGCTTCATTCCATCCTAAATGCTCAAGAAGCAGAACGCCTGAAAGAATAACTGAAGATGGGTTTACTTTATCAAGGCCCGCATATTTAGGAGCCGTTCCGTGCGTCGCCTCAAAAATCGCATGTCCTGTTTCATAGTTAATGTTCGCTCCAGGTGCAATACCGATTCCGCCGACTTGTGCAGCAAGAGCGTCAGAAATATAGTCTCCGTTAAGGTTCATTGTCGCAACAACATCAAATTCGCTTGGACGTGTTAGAATCTGCTGAAGGAAAATATCAGCGATGCTGTCTTTGATAATGATTTTGCCTGCTGCTTCTGCTTCGCTTTGCGCTTTATTAGCGGCATCTTTTCCGTCTTTTTCAGCAATGCGGTCATATTCAGCCCACGTGAAGACTTTTTCGCCATACTCTCTCTCTGCAAGTTCATAGCCCCAGTTTTTGAAGGCGCCTTCTGTGAACTTCATGATGTTTCCTTTGTGAACAAGCGTTACAGACTTGCGGCCGCGCTCGATCGCATAATCAATTGCTGCTCTGACTAACCGGCTTGTTCCTTCTTCAGAAACAGGCTTAATGCCGATACCTGATGTCTCAGGGAAACGGATTTTGTTGACGTTTAACTCATTTTGCAAGAAGCTGATGAGCTTTTGCACTTCTTCAGAACCTTTTGCGTACTCGATGCCTGCGTAAATATCTTCTGTATTTTCACGGAAGATGACCATATCAGTATCTTCAGGGCGTTTTACCGGTGACGGCACCCCGTTAAAGTATCTTACAGGTCTTAAGCAGACGAATAGGTCAAGCTCTTGTCTGAGCGCTACGTTCAAAGAGCGGATACCTCCGCCGACAGGTGTCGTTAACGGCCCTTTAATCGCGATGAAATATTCACGGATAACATCTAATGTTTCAGCTGGCAGCCACTCACCTGTTTTATTATAAGCCTTTTCTCCGGCATAAACTTCTTTCCACGTGATTTTCTTTTCGCCTTTGTATGCTTTTTCAACTGCTGCTTCCAAAACCTTTGAAGCAGCGTTCCAAATATCAGGACCGATTCCGTCTCCTTCGATAAACGGGATAATCGGATTGTTTGGTACGTTTAATACTCCGTTAGAGACTGTAATTTTTTCACCTTGTGCCACAATAAAAACCTCCCAGTATGTAATTCATATTTAGAAAACATTTTATTTTTCTTCTATAAAAAACAAAATGATTTTTCCCAATATTCAATTTAAATTGTAAACCACTTTTGCTGTTCTGAACAAGAGGCTAACTTCATTAACGCAAGCCAGCCTCCAATGGTTCTTTAGGCTCTTTCGTCAATCGGAACGAAAGTTTGTTTGTCAGGGCCTGTGTAATCTGCGCGCGGGCGGATTAGACGGTTGTTGTCATACTGCTCAAGAATATGAGCGATCCAGCCGGACATTCTGCTCACAGCAAAAATGGGTGTAAACAAATCATGGTCAATGCCGAGGCTGTGGTAAACAGAAGCCGAATAGAAATCAACGTTAGGCGGCAGCTTTTTCTCTGATGTGACGATCTCTTCTATACGAATCGACATCTCATACCATTTGCTTTCGCCTGTCAGGTTGGTCAGTCGCTTGCTCATTTCTTTTAAATGTTTGGCGCGCGGATCGCCATGCTTATAAACGCGATGGCCGAACCCCATTATTTTTTCTTTCTTTTCCATCTTGGTGCGAACGTAAGGTTCTGCATTCTCCACTTCGCCGATCTCTGTCAGCATTTTCATGACAGCTTCGTTTGCACCGCCATGAAGCGGCCCCTTAAGTGCGCCGATCGCTGCAGTAATTCCTGAATAGATATCCGAAAGTGTTGCAACGCAGACCCTCGCTGTAAACGTTGACGCGTTCAGCTCGTGATCGGCATGTAAAATCAGTGCTTTGTTGAAGGCTTCGACCTCAATCGGCGAAGGCTCTTCTCCATTTAATGTGTAGAGAAAATTCTCGGCAATGCCGTAATCTTCTCTTGGCTCAACGGGTTCAAGACCCTTGCGGATTCTGGAAAACGCTGCAACCAAACCAGGCACCTTTGCCTGAAGGCGGATCGCCTTTCTGTAGTTGGCTTCCGGGTTCATGGTATCAGCCTCGCTGTCAAACAGGCCTAGTAAAGAAATCGCTGTCCGAAGAGCAGCCATGGGATGAACATTTTCGAGGGAATAAGATTTGAAGTGCTCAATAATTTCTTGCGGAACGGCAGCTTCTTTTGCTAACTGCTGTTTTAACTCACCAAGCTCTTTTTTGTTTGGCAGCCTTAAGTGCCAAAGTAAGTAAATGATTTCTTCAAAGCTTGCATTCTCTGTCAAATCATCGATATCATACCCCACATATGTAAGGGTATCATCAATAATAGAACTCACAGATGATGTTGTTGCTACAACCCCTTCAAGACCGCGTGTCGCTGTCATATATAACATCCCCTTTTCAATAAATTTCCCCTTTAAGAGTGTTGTAAAAACATGAGGCTAACTTAAAAAGCATGATGCAAGTATTTCTCCCCCCAAAAAAGAAAATGCTTACATTTTAATGCCTGCTGGTACTGAAACCGCTTGCTTATGAAAGACCATAACAAATTCTTATAAGCTTATTTAAGTTTATGCCTATTCTCATTATAAACAATAATCAGACATTTGTTAAATGTTTACCTATAATTTTTTTTTTTCATTCTGTGATTTCCCCGAAAAAACGCCTTTATTTGCGGGTTTTTGCATATAAAAAAAAGCGGCTTTCGGGCCGCTTTTTTCATGAAGAGAACAGTTTTACAATCTGCATGGCAATATAAGCAATCCCCGCTCCGATCAGCGGTCCCACCGCCACACCGCCAAAAAGCGCGACTGCGAGAATGGTCCCGATCACGAGAGCAGTTGTAATATGCGGGTCATTTTCCAGCAGAGTCAGGCCGTTTTTGGCAATCAGCGCCACTGCGATTCCCGCTCCCAAGGCGATCCATGCATAGGAAGACCGCATTGCTTCTCCAAGCTGCTTGAACCCGATTTCTCCCGTTGCAATCGGAACAAGAACGGCGATGGTAATAACGGTCACACCCCAGTTAATGCCTTTTGACTGGATGGTTGGTAATAATTTCTGATCAAGTCCAACGATTTTGATGATCAAAAGGACGGATACAGCAAAAAGCAATGATTGATTTTTTGCGATAAGTGCGATAGCCAAGAGTAAAATTAAAAATAAATTCGCTTGTGTAAACACATGCCATCCCTCCTTTAAGATGTATGTATTCATATTCAGCCAGAGCGTGAATATATATATAAATAGGACATGCTGACGGGAGGAGGACCGTTTTCGTGAACCAATCTTATATCACTATTTTCTTCAGAACCCTCTTTGTCATATCAATTACCGCAGGATCGATAGCTGCGGCCTATTATTCGTTTCCGTTAACTTATCCGTTCCTGATCGCCCTTATTCTTTCATCAGCGATTCATCCTGTTGTCGACTATTTGGACAAAGTGACAGGATTCCCCCGAACGATAAATGTTCTGGGCGTGCTTGCTTTTTTTCTGCTCGCAGCCTTTGGTGTACTCACCATTCTAGTAGCCGAAATCGTCACGGGAACAGCCTATCTTGCAAAAACGCTGCCTCCGCATATCAGCACGTTTATCTCATATTGCGAAAAATTGTTTACGACTCATATCCAGCCGCTCTATAACGAACTGACCCTTTTGTTTCAAGAATTGGAGACCAATCAGCAGGCTTCCATCGTCACTCATATTCAGACACTCGGTGATTCCGCGGCTAAAAATGCCGGACTGCTGCTGTCCCACATATTAGAAATGATCCCGAGATTTTTCGCGCTTCTTCCAAATACAGCGGCTGTTCTCGTTTTTTCTCTTTTGGCAACTTTTTTTATGACCAAGGATTGGCACAAGCTGAAAGCCATGTTCGTTTCGATTCTGCCGGATCGGGTTACAGCCAACAGCAGAGCGATCAGCAATGAATTAAAAAAAGCAATGACCGGTTTTATCAAAGCGCAGGCCGTTCTCGTTTTCATTACGATGATCATTGTATTTATCGGCCTTTCTCTCTTAAAAGTTGAACATGCCGCAACAATTGCTTTTTTAATAGGGCTTGTTGATCTTCTCCCTTATTTGGGGGCGGGCTCCGTATTTGTGCCGTGGATTTTGTATTTATCGATTACAGGCCAGCTGCCTCAGGCAATCGGAATCGGCATACTGTACCTTGTTGTTCTTATTCAGCGGCAGCTGACAGAACCTAAAATACTTAGTAAATCAATCGGGATCGATCCGCTGGCAACGCTCATCGCCCTGTTTGCCGGTTTTAAATTATTCGGGTTTTTAGGACTCATTGCCGGGCCAGCTCTTCTCGTCATGATCCAGGCTTTCATCACAACAGGCACATTAAAGGAAATATGGTCCTATATCACCGTTCAGCAAAAATAAAACAGCAGCCCATTTTTATGGCTGCCGTTTTTTATTTGATGATGATCCGTTTGTTCTTCGACATTCCTCTCAGCCATTTGAACAGAATCGGCTTACACCAGCTGCGGGTAAACGGGATAAGCAAACAGGCGCCGGCCAAATCTGATAAAAAGCCCGGAAGCATCAGCAAAAGACCGCCAATGAAAATGCACAGGCCGTCAGCAATCGCTTCCCCCGGCATCTGGCCATATTGAAGATCACGCTGAACCTTGTAATACACTTCGGTTCCTTGTTTTTTTGCAGCTGCTGCGCCGATAATGCCCGTCAGAATCATTAAAAAGACCGTCGGCAAAATGCCGATCAGCTTGCCTGAAAATAGGAATATCCCGATTTCTAATGCCGGAAACACAATAAAAAGCAAAAATAAAAATCTCATATCCGGGCCCCCCCACACGTGTAACACACCTCTGTTCAACATAAGGCAAGATAAAGAGAAAAGGAAGGGATTCCCCTTCCGTTTTCACCTGTGACTAAAGAACGCTCGCACGGCCTTGGTAGACTGCGCCTCTGGATGCGTCAACTGTAATATCCTGGCCGTCTGCTAAAGTAGATGTCGCATTTTCCAGCCCAACGATAACCGGAATGCCGAGGCTTAATCCGACTACCGCAGCATGGCTTGTCAAGCCGCCTTCTTCTGTAATAAGAGCAGACGCTTTTTCAAGAGATGCAATCATATCACGGTCAGTGCTTTTTGTAACAAGTACCGCACCGTCAGTCATTTTTTGCTCAGCTTCTTTTGCATTTTGTGCAATGACAACCGGACCGAAAGCTGATTTGCGTCCGATGCCTTGGCCTTTAGCGATGATATCGCCGACAGTGTAAACTTTCATTAAGTTCGTCGTGCCAGACTCACCGACAGTGCCTGCTGTAATGACGATCAGATCGCCATTTTTTACAAGTCCGCTGTTCAATGATTTTTGGACAGCATCCTCAAGCATCTCATCTGTTGTGTTCGCATTTTGGCCGCTTTCCGCAAATACGCCAGATACGAGCGCAAGTTTTCTGGAAACAGAATCATTTACAGTAACCGCAATAACCGGCGCCTGCGGACGGTATTTCGCGATCATGCGCGCAGTATGGCCGCTTTCAGTCGGCGTGACAATCGCAGCTGCCTCCAGATTGATCGCTGTGTGCGCGACAGATTGTCCAATTGCGTCTGTTATCGTCATGCCTACTTGATCTCTGCGTTTTGAAAGAATTTCTTTATAATTTAAAGCTTCTTCAGAACGGGACGCGATGTTGTGCATGGTTTGAACCGCCTCAACCGGATAGCTTCCTGCAGCTGTTTCACCAGAAAGCATGATCGCATCTGAGCCGTCGAAGATCGCGTTTGCAACGTCACTTGCTTCCGCACGGGTCGGACGCGGGTTGCGCTGCATGCTGTCAAGCATTTGTGTCGCTGTAATAACAGGCTTGCCAAGCGCATTGCACTTTTTAATCAGGTCTTTTTGCACAAGCGGCACTTCTTCAGCTGGGATTTCCACACCTAAGTCTCCGCGTGCAACCATTAAGCCGTCAGACACTTCAAGAATAGAATCAATGTTATCAACGCCCTCTTGGTTTTCGATTTTAGGGATGATTTGAATATCCTGAGCATTGTGCTCTTCTAGAAGCTCACGGATTTCAAGCACGTCCGTAGAACGGCGTACGAAAGACGCTGCGATAAAGTCTACTCCTTGCTCAATACCGAAAACGATGTCTCGCGCATCTTTTTCAGTGATACCAGGAAGGTTGACACTTACGCCCGGTACGTTAACACCTTTTTTATTTTTGAGTGTTCCATTGTTTAATACTTTTGTTTTGATTTCGCGTTTAGCGGCATCAACATCAAGTACTTCAAGGCCGATAAGTCCGTCATCTAACAGAATCGTTGAACCTTGTCCAACGTCATCGACTAAACCTTCATATGACACTGAAATTTTGTCTGTTGTCCCTACAACCTCGTCCATTGAAACGATAAGCTCTTTGCCTGTTTCAAGCTCAATGCCGCCGTTTTCCATCGTATGTGTGCGGATTTCCGGACCTTTTGTATCAAGCAGGATACCAACGTTTTTACCAAGTTTTTTGCTTGCTTCACGGATATTTTTAATTCTTGCGCCGTGCTCCTCAAAATCTCCGTGAGAAAAGTTCAAACGAGCCACGTTCATTCCTGACTCCATTAATTTCGTAAGCATTTCAATACTTTCACTTGCCGGACCGATGGTACAAACAATTTTAGTTTTTCTCATTTGGTTCACTTCCTTCTGAAATCTTCAGCCTTCAGCTGCACATTAAATAGACAGTTCTTTTGAAAGCTGATACATGTTTTGCTCTACTGTGTGTTTTGTATTCAGTATTTCTATAATATCATGGTCTACAAGCTTATTGTTTTGTATACCCACACAGCGTCCGCCTTTTCCTTCAAGCAGCAGTTCAACTGCATATGCGCCAAGACGGCTTGCCAGCACGCGGTCAGCAGCGCTCGGAGAACCTCCGCGCTGAATATGGCCCAATACAGATACCCTAGTTTCAAGATTTGTTTCTTCTTCAATGCGTTTTCCGAATTCAACACCGCTGCCTACACCTTCGGCAACAATAATAATACTGTGCTTCTTGCCGCGTTCGTGGCCGCGTTTTAAGCGGCCAATGATTTCGTGCATGTCGTAGTCTGCCTCAGGGATTAGGATTGATTCCGCGCCCCCTGCAAGGCCGGCCCACAATGCGATATCACCGGCATGGCGGCCCATTACTTCAATCACATATGTACGTTCATGAGAAGTCGCTGTATCGCGAATCTTATCAATTGCGTCAATTACTGTATTTAAAGCTGTATCGAAACCGATTGTAAAATCAGTACCCGGAATGTCATTATCAATTGTACCCGGTACACCTACACATGGAAACCCATGTTCCGTTAATTTTTTCGCACCCATATAGGAACCGTCTCCGCCGATGACAACAAGACCTTCAATACCAAGCTTCTTCAAGTTCTCTATCCCTTTTTCACGGCCTTCAACCGTTTTGAATTCAGGACATCTTGCCGTATAAAGCTTTGTTCCTCCGCGATGTATAATATCGCCTACAGATCCGAGTTCAAGCTTTTCAATCTTTCCGCCGATCAATCCTGAGTATCCGTTGTAAATGCCGTAAACTTCAACGTCATGATAAATCGCTTTTCTGACTACTGCGCGAACTGCTGCGTTCATTCCCGGGGAATCCCCGCCGCTCGTTAATACCCCTATACGTTTCATTCTCCATTCACCTCAGCAACATATATGATTAAACATAACATGATCATTGCCCTAAAAACAATGAAAAGGGATCTCCATCCTCCCTATGAAACCTTACCTATTATACAATTAAATAAATTGTTTTTAAATAAAATTTAAAGAATGTCACAAAAAATAAACGTGAGCCAAAGGCTTCACGTTTATTTAGTTTACCCCGATATATTGGTCTTCATTCGAGACTTTGCCAATTGCTTTATATTTTTCATAGCGTTGCTGAACTAATTCTTCTTCATCCAGCTTCAGCAACGTTTTTAGCGATTGCTTAAGGGTTTCGTCCATATAGCTTGCCTGCAGCTTAACATCGTGGTGCGCTCCGCCTTTTACTTCTTTTATCATATGATCTATAATACCTAATTCTTTTAAATCCGGCGCAGTGATTTTCATTGTTTCTGCTGCTTTTTTAGCAAGACTGGAGTCCTTCCATAAAAGTGCCGCGGCACCTTCCGGAGAAATAACAGAATAAGTAGAGTTTTCCAGCATATGCAAGTGGTTGCCAACACCGAGACCAAGGGCTCCGCCGCTTCCGCCTTCACCGATGACGATGCAGATAACAGGCACTCGAAGGCCGGCCATCTCAAAGAGATTTTTGGCAATGGCTTCGCTTTGTCCTCTTTCTTCAGCTGCTCGTCCAGGGTATGCTCCCTTCGTATCAATAAAACAAATAATCGGTCTGTTGAATTTGTCAGCCTGCTTCATGAGACGAAGCGCTTTTCGGTAGCCTTCAGGATGCGGCATCCCAAAATTGCGGACAAGGTTTTCCTTCGTGTCTTTACCGCGCTGATGCCCGATTACCGTTACAGGAAGGCCATGGAACTTCGCAATGCCGCCGACAATGGCTTCATCGTCTCCGTAAGCTCTGTCTCCGTGACATTCAAAAAAGTCGGTAAACAGGTGTTCAATATAATCAAGCGTTGTCGGACGGTCCGGCAGACGCGCGATTTGAACACGGTCCCAAGGCTTCAGATTTTTGTAGATTTCATCCTGAAGCTTAGCGAGACGGTCTTCGAGCCGTTCAATTTCCGCACTCAGATCCATATCTGAATCCTGGGTGAATTTTTTCAATTCAGCGATTTTCGTTTGCAGTTCAATCACCGGTTTTTCAAATTCTAATCTTACAGCCACTCAAAGTCACCTCCCGCTTGATGCATATCCAGCAGATTTTCTAACGTTTGTTTCATGTCTTGGCGGTGAATAACCGCATCAAGCTGTCCATGTTTTAATAAAAACTCTGCCGTTTGGAAGTCCTCAGGCAATTTTTCACCTATTGTCTGTTCAATAATCCGTCTTCCTGCAAAACCGATCAGCGCGCCAGGCTCAGCGAAATTATAATCGCCGAGTGAAGCAAAGCTAGCCGATACGCCTCCGGTAGTCGGATGGGTCATAATTGAAATAATGAGGCCCTGTTCTTCACTGAACAGTTTTAAGGCAGAGCTTGTCTTAGCCATTTGCATCAAACTTAATACGCCTTCCTGCATTCTCGCACCGCCTGAAGCCGTAAAAATAATAAACGGAACTTTATCAGCTTTTGCTTTTTCAATCGCAAGCGTGATTTTTTCACCGACGACTGAACCCATGCTGCCCATTCTGAATGAAGAATCCATGACGGCGACAACAGCCGGGTATCCGCCAATGGCGCCCTTGCCCGTCACAACAGCCTCGTTTAAGGATGTTTTCTCGCGGTCTTTTTCAAGCTTTTCCAGATATCCCGGGAAACCTAGCGGGTTTTCTGATAACATTCCCTGGTTAAATTCCTCAAAGGATTGTTCATCCATCAAGCTTTCGACACGCTGTTTTGCGTTCATCGGGAAATGATAATCGCAGTTCATGCATACCCGCTTATTTTTATCCAACTCTTTAGTGAGCATGATTTTTTTACACTTAGGACATTTTGTCATAATGCCTTCCGGAACGTCGTGCTTCGCTTGCTCAGACGGTACAGAAGCATACTTTTTCTTTTTCGTGAATATATCCTTTAACACATGATTACCTCCCTTTTGTGAAGGGTTCTCTTCACCGCATGTCATCAAACAGATAGACTTGCTAATAACTTTACCGAAACTATTGTACTTTTTTTGTCAAACGCTGTCATCCTCAATTCGACAACTTTTTATTCAATGACGCAGTCGGGACGACTCGTATGAGATCAGATAAGACGTTGAACTGACAAGGTTGGTAACGCATTCAAAAATAATGTTAAACCCGGATGAAATTTTTTTAAGTCCAGCCCCTAAAAAAATTTCAGCCGCCAGTTTAACTTGAGAACAGCGCGCCGGTATCGTCCAACGCGCTGCCATTTTTGAATGAATTAAAATTATTCACCAATAATCGTAAGTTTTCTCGTTTTTTCAGCAACTTCCTCAGGGTCAACAGTGATTCTTGCGACACCTGTTTCCATCGCCGCTTTAGCGACAGCCTTCGCAACAGCAGGTGCAACACGTTTATCAAACGGGGCAGGGATAACGTAGTCTGCGCTAAGCTCATCTTCTGAAACCAATGATGCAATAGCTTCAACAGCTGCGATTTTCATTTGTTCGTTAATGTGAGTGGCGCGAACGTCAAGCGCTCCGCGGAAAATACCAGGGAATGCAAGAACATTGTTTACTTGGTTCGGGAAGTCAGAACGGCCCGTTCCAATAACGCTTGCGCCAGCTTCACGCGCATCTTCCGGCATAATTTCCGGATTGGGATTTGCCATCGCAAAGATAATCGGATCTTTTGCCATGCTTTGCACCATTTCTTTTGTTAACGCTCCTGCTACAGATACGCCGATAAATACGTCAGCATCAGCGATGACATCTTTTAGAGAACCGTCTTTGCGGTCTTGGTTTGTGAATTGCGCCACTTCGTTTTTGACATCGTTCATGCCTTCCGGACGCCCTTCATAAATCGCTCCTTTTGAATCGCACATCACGATGTCACGTACGCCGTAATGGTGAAGGAGCTTGATAATCGCAATACCAGCCGCACCGGCGCCATTTGCGACAACTTTAATGGATGACATTGATTTTCCAGACAGTTTCAGCGCGTTTACAAGACCTGCTACCGTTACAATGGCAGTACCGTGCTGATCATCATGGAAAACCGGGATGTTTGTTTCCTTTTTAAGGCGCTCTTCAATGATAAAGCAGTTTGGCGCTGCGATATCTTCAAGGTTGACACCGCCAAATGTCGGTTCAAGCAATTTAACAGTTTCCACGATCTTATCAACATCGTTTGTGTTTAAAGCAATCGGGAACGCGTCTACGCCTGCAAAGCTTTTGAATAGAACAGCTTTCCCTTCCATAACAGGAAGCGCGGCTTCAGGGCCGATATTTCCAAGGCCAAGAACAGCTGTACCGTCAGTCACAACTGCTACCATGTTCCCCTTCATTGTATAATCATATACTTTGTTAATGTCTTCATGAATATCCTTACACGGTTCTGCAACACCTGGAGAATACGCAAGGCTTAAATCTTTCGCGTTTCTGACTTCTACTTTCGATTTAGACTCCAGTTTCCCCTGATTGACTTTATGCAGGTGTAATGCTTCTTCTCTTAATGACATTCTCCTAAACACTCCTTATGGATATTTTTGATTCGTATACTGGTGCGTTGATTGCTGCATTCTGCGGAGTTAATCTATCTGAATATTTAAACAAGATGACATAATTGCTCCAATTGTATAACAAAAAATGCATCGTTACCACTGTTTTAAAACGACGTTTTTTTGACCCAACAGCTCTTTTAAGCGATATAACACCTGGTAATCCGCATTGATATGAAACGACTCAGGAAGCTTAATCGTCTGTTTTTGCTTTTCATAATAAAGATAAACACCTGTTTCCCCTTTATGCTCCAGCAAAATGCGCTTAATTTTTGCCAGGATCTCCTGGCTGTGCTGACTGCTTTCTATTTTTATATACACCGATGGCGCATTTTCCGCATCCATATTTTCTAATAATTCTGCCCGGGACATGATGAACTGGACCTTATCCTGCCTTACTTCACATTTGCCTGCTGTGAATAAAAGAGCGCCTTCTCTTAAAACGGGAGAAAGCTGTCTGAATTGTTCAGGGAAAACAACGGCTTCTATTTCACCGGTTTCATCACTGAGCGTTAAAAACGCCATGTTTTGACCTGTTTTCGTCCGAATCGTTTTGATCTTCGACAGCAGGACTCCGAGAGAAAGCGGCCTTTTGACCGTCTGCTGGGCCTGCAGAATGGTCGCTGCTCCGTGTACAGCCAGCTGTTTTCGAAAGGCAGAGAGCGGATGATTTGAAAAATAAATGCCGAGCGTTTCTTTTTCGAACGCAAGTAAATCCACAAGCGGAAGCTCCTCTGTCTCCACATACTTCGGCTTAATCGAAAACGATTCATCTAAAAACAATCCCATTTGGTCATCGTCCGCGGCGAATAGCTCTGCATGTTCCAAAGCAACGTCAATGGATGCGAGCAGCGTCGCCCGGTTTTGGCCGAATTCGTCCATCGCACCAGAAAAAATAAGTGCTTCAAGCATTTTGCGATTTACGTTTTTTGACGGCACGCGAAAGCAGAAATCGAAAAGATCTTCAAATGGTTTCTCTTTTCTCGCTTTATATATATCTTTGACTGCTGAGACGCCTACACTTTTTATCGCGCGAAGGCTGTATCTGACAGATCCGTCTTCAACTCTAAACGGAAAACTGCTTTTGTTCACTGACGGAGGAAGGATACGAATCCCGCTCCCCTTTGCTTCGTGAAGATATTGAGCTATTTTATCCTCATTGCCAATGACGCTTGTCAGCAATCCGCACATAAAATATAACGGATAATGAGCTTTCAAATACGCAAGCTGGCAGCCGATCATGCTGTATGCCACCGCGTGGCTTCGGTTAAAGCCATAGTTTGCGAATTTGACGATTAAATCGTAGACTTCAGTTGCAGTGTCTACAGAATACTCCTTTTTTAAGCACCCTTCAACAAAATGGCTTCGCTCTCTATCCAGGATTTCTTTTTTCTTTTTGCTGACCGCCCGTCTCAGCAGGTCCGCTTCTCCTAAAGAAAACCCTGCCATACGGGAAGCTATCATCATAATTTGTTCCTGATACACAATGACGCCATATGTATCTTCCAAGATGCTCCTTAAATCTTCATGGGGATAGTGAACAGGCGCCTGGCCGTGTTTACGGTCGATAAATAACGGAATATTTTCCATTGGACCAGGCCGGTACAGCGCATTGACCGCCACAATATCCTCCAGGCCTGAAGGCTTAAGCCGCTTCAGGACGCTTCTCATCCCTGTAGATTCAAGCTGAAAAATCCCTGTCGTATCCCCTTTCGACAGCAAGGAGAACGTTTTGTCATCCCTGTAGGAAATATTCGAAAGATCTATTTTGATGTTTTCTTCTTTTTCAATCATTGAAGTGATGGACTCAATGAGCGTCAGGTTGCGTAAGCCTAAGAAATCCATTTTTAATAGACCCAAGTCTTCAAGATGATCCATCGCGTATTGCGTCAAATATATCCCTTCATGCCCTTCCTGAAGCGGAACAATATCTGTTAACGATTCTTCACTCAGGACAACGCCGGCTGCATGGGTCGAGGTATGCCTTGGCAGCCCTTCTATTTTTCGGGCAATTGTAAAGACTTGCTGAAGCAGACTTGACTCCCGAAGCCGCTTATTCAGCTCCGGCGATTGCTGTCTCGCTTCATCCAGCGTCAAGCCCGGCCTTGAAGGAATGAGTTTTGCAACCTGATCTGCTTCCTTCGGGCTGACACCGAATACTCTGCCGACATCCCGAAGCGCCGCTTTTGCCGCAAGTGTTCCAAAGGTAATAATCTGCGCGACGTGCATCGCACCGTATTTCTGCTGAACGTATTGAATAACTTCATCCCTTCTTGTATCCGGAAAGTCAATATCAATATCCGGCATACTGATACGTTCTGGGTTTAAAAAGCGTTCAAACAGCAGGTGATGTTTAATCGGGTCAACATCTGTGATATACAGGACATAAGCCACAAGAGATCCTGCCGCAGAACCTCTTCCCGGTCCTGTAACGATCCCTTTTTCATGGGCGTGCTTCATAAAATCCCATACGATCAGAAAGTAATCGCTGAACTTCATCCGTTTGATGACATCAAGCTCATATTGAAGACGGCGGAGGTATCGTTCATCAGGCGTGCCAAAGCGGCTGCGAAGACCTGCCATACAGATGTCCGTTAAATAATCGTCAGCGGACGTTCCGTCTGGAGTTGGGAAGGACGGGAGACGGGTCTGTCCGAGGCTGACGTCAACCCGGCATTGTTCCGCGATCTCAACAGAAGCTTGCAGTGCTTCGGGATGCTCTTGATAAATGCTTTGCATTTCTTCGATGGGTTTCAAATCGAGATCAGGCAGATTTTCGGCGGGGACATCCGTCAGTTTTTCACCTGCTTTAATCGCTTTCAGACAACGGTAGGCAGCCTTATCTTCTTTCCTTATGTAATGCACATCACCTGTCGCCGTAACAGGGATACCTGTTTCTTCAGACAGCAGCAGAATCTGCTCAGATAAGACCTGATTCTCTTTAAAAGGCTGATAGGAAAAATAAAAGGCCTCCTCTCCGAATATAGACTGAAATTCAAGTGCTGCTTGAGCGGCCTGTTCAAACAGCCCTCCTTCAAGCAGCGTTTCAATATATCCTTTGTCGCCGGGCGTTATCGCGATAATGCCTTCCCGATAACTGTGAAGCCATTTCGGCTTTAGCCCGCCTTTTGATTTCGATTGCAGGACACTGCTGATTTTCAGCAGGTTTTGATAGCCTGTATTTGATTTGGCCAGCAGGACAAGCGGGTAGGCTTCAAGCTCGTTATCATCTGTAAAAACAGAAGCCGTCAAACCGATTATCGGGTTGATCCCTTTCGCCTTGCATGCTTTATAAAATTGAATAGCTCCGTACATGACATGATCATCTGTCAGCGCCAAAGACGCATATCCGAGCCTGTCAGCTTCCTTGACGAGCTCTTCCACAGCCGCGGCGCTGTTTAGCAGGCTGTACCCGCTATGCACTTGCAGGTGAACAAAAGACATGCTATCACCTCTTTCTCCATTACGATCCGTTTCTTTCTTCATTATAAGTCGGGTTTTCAAAAGAAACAAATGTTCTTTTTCGAGTCGGCATCATACTTGTCCTGAAAGCTCAATATGATATAAAAGGTGAGGTGATCAAGATGGATCAGGAAGCTGGTTTTATGGTAAATTTCATCAACAGTTATTTTATCGCATTAGGGGTGCTGATCGGAGGCGCACTCATCGGAGGCCTCGGAGCATATTTGGCAGGCGAAGCCCCGCTTACGGTCATTACAAAGCTTGCAAACAGATTAAAAATATGGGCGCTGGTCGCCGCTATCGGCGGTACATTCGATGCGGTATACAGCTTTGAACGAGGCATTCTTGAAGGCAATACGAGAGATTTATTCAAGCAGATTCTTCTCATTATCTCGGCCATGGGCGGGGCGCAAAGCGGCTGGCTTATTATTTCATGGCTGACCCAGGAGCATATTTCTTCATGAGGGTGCCACAGCATTACAAAAAACCGGGGTGGCAGCGTTTTTTTGCGGGAATGATGTGCGGAGCTGTGATCAGCTGGTTCTTTTTCCTGTTTACTTACGGTACATTCCAAGAGGAGCAGGTCAGCCTCATCGAAAAACAAAAAGAGCATGTCAAAGACTTAAACAATCAAATTTCAATCTATCAGGAAGACCTCCATAAACTGAACGAAGATAATAAAAGAAAACTGCTGATCCAAAGCGTCAGCGTTAAATTACAGAATGGGGATAAATATAAAATATCACAGCCGGATAAAACGAAATTCGAGGAGCATGTAAAGGATAATATTTCAGAGGTGATTACAAAAGACATAGAGAGCGTCTATCAAACAAAGGATCTTTTAAAACGGACAATCGAAAATAAAGTCTATATGATCAATGAAAAAAAATACGAGGCAACCGTCAAAGAATTAATTATTTATACGAGACTGACAGTAGAACTTGAAATATCATTTGCGGCGTAATTATGGATTTTTTTTAAATTCTCTAAACTTCTGTCGCTTTTTCCCATTCTTTTTTATAAACTATATGTGAGAGGCTTAATGGCAAAAGGAAGGAGGAAGGGAAATGGAGGTTTACAGTGACCGTCAGTTAGCAAAAGATCAAGCAGCCCGGCTCAGACAAGGTTTTTCTGCATATGCCGAAACAAACTCACTCGCTTCCCTCATAAAAAAAGAACTTCAATTTCACAATCTCCAAGTCTACGAGGACCTTACTGATTTCGGCTGCTGGTTCATCCCCGTCACAGATGAACACTAAGAGAGAGGGTCTCCCCTCTACTTGTGTTCTTTTGATTTCGGCTGCTGGTTCATCCCCGTCACAGATGAACACTAAGAGAGAGGGTCTCCCCTCTACTTGTGTTCTTTACATAGTGTTTCCAGATCAGCTAAAATCCGATCAGCTTCATCCCAGCTGTAAATAGAGGCGCCTGAAGCAAGCGGATGGCCTCCGCCGTTATACTTCCGGGCAAGTCCGTTAATGACAGGACCCTTCGAACGGAATCTGACTCTGATTTGATCATCTTCTTCTACGAAAAACACCCAAGCGCGAATACCTGAGATATTGCCGAGCGTTCCGACAAGCTGTGACGCTTCAGAAGCCGTGGTGCCGAACTTTTCAAGCGTATCCTTTTTGATGAAAACAGAAGCGGCGCCGTTTTCGGACAATGACACATTTTGAAAGATAAAGCCGTTAAGCTTCACCACATTCAGTTTTGTTTCATACAATTGATTAAACAACTGTGAGGAAGAGAATGGATACTGAATGAGCTCGCCTGCATATTTTAATGTTTTTTCCGTTGTATTCGGAAATAAGAAGCGTCCGGTATCTCCGACTATGCCGGCATAGATCAGCTCTGCCGCTTTCGTATTCAGCTTCCAGCCGTGCTCTTTTCCTTCTAAATACAGCTCGTAAATCATTTCACTTACTGAGCTGGCGCTTGTATCGACCCAGAGAAGGTCACCGTATGGATCTTCGTTCGGATGATGGTCGATTTTCATCAGTTTGGCGCCTGAAGGATAACGCTGATCGTCGACTCTTTCCTGATTTGCCGTATCGCAGACAATGACCAGTGCGCCTTCATATGTTTCATTGTCCACCTCATCAAGGGAATATAGGAAAGAGAGGGACGGTTCAGGCGTACCGACCGCGAAAATATTTTTTTCTGGATACGTTTCACGCAGGATTTCCGTAAGCCCGCACTGAGATCCATAGGCATCCGGATCAGGACGCACATGTCTATGTAAGATAATCGTGTCATATAATGATATGGTTCTGATTAATTCTGTTTTCATTTGATACTCCTTTATTGTTTTTATTCATTAAATCACATTCTCTGCCGACGGAAAAGAAAAATAACGTCAAAACCAAGCCCGTTTTTGTATAGAATGGGTTTGTAAACTTTTACGATGGAGGATTTCATTTATGCTGGTTCTTGTTTTTTTGATTGGGCTTTCAGCCTGCTTTTATGTGTACTATAAAGTAAAAGGCGTACGGACAAAGCAAGCTTTGGAAAAAGAAATCTGTTCGGCAAAATCAAGCATGGCCTTAGGGTCACTGGTCCTGTTCTACGGGCTCAACCAAATGATATTATTCCATTCAGTATTAACGTTAGTAATCGGCGGTATCTTTATCGTCATAGGAGCAGGAAGCGCTTGGGCAGGTTATAAGGCCTACAGGCATTACAATCCCCTTCACGCCAAAGAAGCTGAAAGAGATCACGCGTAAGGGGCGCCTGAACGTCCCTTAGCTTCTTTCCATCAGCTGAACCATCAGCATCGCTTTAGACACGATATGGCCTTGGCTGTGCACTTCAACTTCCATTTTTCCAAACTTTCTGCCGGCCTCCAAAATGCGCGGTTTGACTTCGATGACCGATTCCATCTGCACAGGCTTCAAAAAGAAAATGGTGATGCTTTCTATTACGAGTTCACCGCGTTTTTTCGAGCGCAAAAACCGGTTTGCCGCTTGCGTCAAAATGGTCGTAAACACACCATAAGAAATTGTTCCGAGCTGGTTTGTCATCTGCGGCGTGACTTCATACTCGTAAACCGTTTGACCCTCTTTATCATCATCCTCATCTTTAAATCCCCTTGAAACGATATCATCAAGCTTTTCCCCGACCTGCGGCTGCTTTTGAATCATTTGAAGGGCTTTTAACACGTCTTGGCGGCTGATCATGCCGATCAGTTTTTGGTGGCCGTCAGTAACGGGAAGCACTTCAATCCCTTCCCATACCATCATTTGCGCCGCCGAGGCGACAGATGTTTTTCCAATAACCGTGACGGGATTTTTGGTCATGACCTTTTCGATGGATGCGTTTCGCTCATGGCCGGCAATATCTTTCGATGTCAAGATGCCGTGGATTTTCATCTGATCGTCGACAACTGGGAACCGGCCGTGTCCCGTTTCAAAGTTTTTCTCATACCATTTTTCAAGTTTATCCTTAGGCGAAAGATATACCGTACGGTCAGCTGGCGTTAGAATGTCCTCCACCAGAACGATTTCTTTTTTGATCAGCTGGTCATAAATCGCCCGGTTAATCATTGCGGCTACTGTAAAGGTGTCATAGCTCGTGGATAAAATCGGCAGCTCAAGCTCATCTGCCAGCTGTACAATACTGTCATCCGTGTTGAAGCCCCCTGTCACCAATACAGCCGCGCCCGCTTCAAGCGCCTGTCTGTGCGCGTTGATTCTGTTTCCGACAATCAGAAGATTCCCCGCTGCGGTGTATCGCATCATCGCGTCCAGCTCCATCGCGCCGATGACAAATTTATTTAATGTCTTATGGAGTCCGGCCCGGCCCCCGAGCACCTGTCCGTCTATGACATTTACAACCTCTGCATAGGTAAGCTTTTCAATATTCTCTTTTTTCTTTTGCTCAATCCGGATTGTGCCCACACGTTCAATCGTGCTGACAAACCCTTTATTCTCTGCTTCCTTGATCGCTCTGTATGCGGTCCCTTCGCTTACTTTCATTTCCTTTGCAATTCTTCGCACAGAAATTTTTTCACCGACAGGGAGTGAATCAATATACGTTAAAATTTGTTCATGCTTCGTTGCCAAGCCTTTCACCTCTAAGGACAGTCTTCTGCTTTTATTATAAGGGCTCGGAGGATTTGTACGCAATGAGCGGGAAAAATAAAAAAACATCTCCTGATGAATCAGGAGATGTTTTCAGCCGATTAAAGCTCGATCGTCTCACCGACCGCCATGACTTTACCGACTCCGCCCGGCAGGCTGTCAGCGAATGCCTCAGGGTCTTGTTCGATGACCGGGAATGTATTGTAATGAACCGGCACGACCTGTTTTGCCCGCAGCCATTCAGCGGCAAGCTTGGCGTCTTCAGGCCCCATCGTAAAGTTATCGCCAATCGGAAGGAAGGCAAGGTCAATATGATTCAATTCGCCAATCAGCTTCATATCAGAGAAAAGAGCCGTATCGCCCGCGTGGAAAATCGTTTTATCTTCCACAGTCAGCAAAATACCGGCTGGCATGCCTGTGTAAGTGATCGTTTTGTTTTCTTCATCTGTGATGGCTGATCCGTGAAAAGCCTGTGTGAGCTTCACTTTTCCAAAATCGAACTGGCGGGATCCGCCGATGTGCATTGGATGAACATTCAAGCCTTTCCAGCCTAAGTACACGGCGAGCTCGTTCGGAGCTACAACCAGCGCGTTGTTTTGCTTGGCAATTTGTTCTGTGTCGCCGACATGATCATTGTGTCCGTGCGTCAATAAGATGACGTCTGCTTTTACATCCTCCGGCTTTAGATCCGTTAACGAATTCCCTGTCAAAAACGGGTCAAATATCATATGATGATCCTTCGTTTCCACTGTGATAACAGAATGTCCGTGATATGTCACTTTCATTTCTTTCACCTCGTCACATTATGTTGATTTTATATTTTCCCTTTTCAAGAAACTGAAAAACTTATGTCGATTGATTCTTATTAATGACATTGAGGCCTCCGGTGGCTTCAATGACAGTCCCTGTCACAAGGTCTGAGTTCCCTTCACACAAGAAAGCGATAATCCGGGCGATATCCTCGCCTGTGCCCGATCTTCCTATCGGCGTTTTTTCTTTGCCAATTCGCTTTCTGGCTTCCTCTATTGACGCTTCCTTCATATCGCCCACAATATCTCCCGGGCAAACCATGTTGGCGGTTATGCCGAATTCGGCTTCTTCAATGGCAATGGTCTTCGTTAAAGAAGCCAAACCCACTTTCGCAGCGCCAAATGCCGATCGGTGAAGCCAGCCTGGCGCGTGCGCCGCACCTTGAAATCCGTACGTGATGATGCGTCCGAACTGCTGTTGTCTCATGGTCGGAATAACCGCTTTGAATAAATGAAAGACGGCGCTTAAATTCCCTTCCAGCATACCGTACCATTCATTATCAGTATAATCGGCTAACTTTTTACGTTCAAATATGTATGGTCCCGCGTTGTTAATCAAAAAGTCGATCCTTCCGAAGCGGTTTAAGGCAGCCTCTGCAATACGGCGCAGATCTTCTTTTTTGGTGACATCACCTTTTACAAATTGCAGCCGGTCAAGACAATCAGGACAGGCTTCCTTCAGGCGGCTGACAGCCTCCTCATCCCGCCTGTAATTGACTGTTACTGAATACCCCTTTGCAAGCAACGTCTCAGTCACTTTGCGGCCTAAACCCTTCGAACCGGCAGTAATTAAAGCATGTCGCACATGAATACCTCCCAAAGCAACGTCGCCGCTTTCAATAAAGTGTTTCTTCTTCTACTTTACTATAAAAGGCCTTCAATATCACTTTTTACACTTTGACATACAAAAAAAGCTGCCTGTACAGACAGCTTATTCCTCAGAAGATGAAGGTTCTTGATCAGACATATCCACATAACCGCTTTGATATGCTTCTGAAATGAGCCTTGTTGTCTCCTGACTTTCTTGATCATCATAAATATAGCGTTCCGGTTCTTTTTTCATCATCCTGCCTCCCATCATTATAGAAGTAGGTTGGCTATAATGACGGGATTTTATGAAGGAAATTTTAACAAACGCCTGCTGCCACGCAAGCTTTCGCTTTTTCAAGCGCCTGCTCTACCTGTTTGAACCCGGTGCCTCCGGCGCTCATTCTTTTTTCTACTGCGTGGTAGGGGTCTAACACAGTGTAAATATCTTCTTCAAAGAGCGGGCTCGCCTGCTGAAAATCGCAAAACGGCATATTGCTTAAATAGATCCCTTTTTCGATGCATGTGTACACAAGTTTCCCGACCACTTCATGCGCCTCTCTGAACGGCATTCCTTTTTTCGCTAAATAATCGGCCAGTTCTGTCGCATTTGAAAAGTCTTGTTTTGTCGCTTGCTTCATATTCTCTTTGTTTACAGTCATTGTTTCGATCATGCCAGTGAAGATTTGCAGGCTGCCCTCGACCGTTTTCACCGTGTCAAACATGCCTTCTTTGTCTTCCTGTAGGTCTTTGTTGTAAGCGAGCGGAAGTCCTTTCATGATCGTAAACAGCCCCATCATATCGCCGTATACGCGTCCCGTTTTGCCGCGGATCAGCTCTGCCATATCAGGGTTTTTCTTTTGCGGCATCATGCTGCTTCCCGTTGCGTACGTATCGTCAAGCTCGATGAATTTAAACTCCTGAGAGCACCAGAGAATGATCTCTTCAGAGAAACGGGATAGGTGCATCATCAGCGTACTGCTGTTGCTTAAAAACTCCAAAATGAAATCTCTGTCGCTGACGCCGTCCAGACTGTTTTCATAGATGGAATCAAAACCGAGCAGTTCTGCTGAATAGTCACGGTCGATTGGGAAGGTTGTTCCCGCGAGCGCTCCGCAGCCAAGCGGAGATTTGTTAATCCGCTTCATTGAATCCTGAAAGCGCTCCTTGTCGCGCTCTAGCATCCAGACATACGCAAGCAAATGGTGAGCGAATGAAATCGGCTGGGCGCGCTGCAAATGTGTGTAGCCCGGCAGAATCGTTTCGACATTCGCTTCCGCCTTTTCGATCAGCGCGTTTTGGAACGCCTCAATCAGCTCAATGATGTGATCGACATGATTTTTCAAATATAAATGCATGTCAGTCGCCACCTGATCATTCCGGCTTCTTCCGGTATGCAGCTTGCCGCCGAGAGGGCCGATTTCGTCAATAAGCATTTTCTCAATGTTCAAATGAATGTCCTCATAATCGACTGAGAATTTCAATGCCCCCTCCTCTGCTTTTTGCAGAAGGGTATTTAGTCCCTCACGGATTTTCAGCTCTTCTTCCGCTGTAAGGATACCGCATTTTTTCAGCATGGCAGCATGTGCGAGAGACCCAGTAATGTCTTCAGTCACTAAATTTTGGTCAAATGATATGGACGCGCCGAACTCGTCGACCCATTTTTCCGGTGTTTTTTGGAATCGGCCTCCCCAAAGCTTTTTCATGCTTTCATCTGCTCCTTCTTTTTCACGATGCTGTTCACTTTTGTCGGAAGTCCCCAAAGCTCGATAAACCCGATTGCCGCATGGTGATCAAACGCATCGTCTTTTGTATATGTTGCAAGTTTTTCATCATATAGAGAGTATTCTGATTTGCGTCCTTCTACAATCGCATGGCCTTTAAACAGCTTGACGCGGACAATGCCTGTGACATGCTGTTGCGTTTCTTTTAAGAAAGCGTGCAGCGCGTCTTTTAACGGAGAAAACCATAAGCCGTTGTAAATGATTTCTGACATTTTTTGCTCGATGATCGGTTTAAAGTGGGCTACCTCTTTTACCAGCGTCAAATCTTCCAATTCTTTATGCGCTTTGATCAGTGTCATTGCACCTGGGCATTCGTATACTTCACGGGATTTAATGCCGACAAGGCGGTTTTCCACGTGGTCGATACGTCCGACACCGTGAGCGCCTGCCATTTCATTCAGCTTCAAAATCAGTTCAGAAAGCGAGTAGGCTACGCCGTCAATGGATACAGGCACGCCTTGCTCAAACGCAATTTCAATCACTTCCGGCGTGTCCGGCGTTTTTTCCAGCGGAGCTGTTAGATCGTATGCACCTTCAGGCGGAGCCGCCCATGGATCTTCTAAAATGCCGCACTCGTTTGCGCGTCCCCATAGGTTTTGGTCGATAGAATACGGGCTGTCAAGATTGATCGGAATCGGAATGCCGCGGCTTGCCGCATATTCAATTTCTTCTTCACGTGACCATTGCCATTCCCGAACCGGCGCGATGACTTCGAGATCAGGATTTAATGATTTAATAGAGACCTCGAAACGAACCTGGTCATTCCCTTTCCCTGTGCATCCGTGCGCAATTGCCTGTGCATCTTCTTTTTCAGCGATCTCAACCAGTTTTTTCGCAATCAGCGGTCGAGATAATGCGGAAACGAGCGGATATTTTCCTTCATACATCGTATGAGCCTGCAAAGAGATAAGCGCGTAGTCCTGTGCGAATTCTTCTTTTGCATCGATCACGTAGGAGTTTGTCGCGCCTACTTCCAGCGCTTTCTGCTGAACAAATGCCAAATCCTTGCCTTCACCGACGTCCAGGCAGCAGGCGATCACATTATACCCTTGCTCCTGAAGCCATTTTATTGCAACGGAGGTATCAAGGCCTCCTGAGTATGCTAATACAACTTTTTTCTGTTCTGACATGATAAAAATCCCCTCTCAGCCATGTTTCGTTTTTGTATAAAAATAAATTATATTTAATAAAAATACATTTTGTATGTATACACTTTAACAAGTACTTTTCGTTTTTTCAAGCCTTTTATTAAAAAAACTTCACCTGAATTTCCAGATGAAGTTTCTTATTATTTATTCATTTACTTGTCTTTTCTGATTTCTCTGACGACATGTGCAAGTTCGGGAATAATCAGCTTATTCATTGCCAGCTTTACCGCGCCGCTTGAGCCTGGTGTTGAGAAAACAGCTGTATGCTGGATAACGCCGGCAGTGGCTCTCGACAGGATTGCGGCTGAGCCGATATCCTCTGTATAGCTCAGCATTCTGAATATTTCTCCAAAGCCGGGCAGTTCTTTTGAAAACAGCGGCGAAATGGCTTCAATGGTGACGTCCCGATTTGCTATGCCCGTCCCTCCGTTTAAGAGTACCGCGTCTGTCTGTTCATCCATGCAGCTGGCAAGGACAGCCCGCTGCAAAGCATCCTTTTCATCTTTTACAATTTCATATGCAGCAATGTGATGACCGGCTTCTTCTAAAAATGAGATCATCAGCTTGCCGCTTTTATCCGTTTCTTTCGTCCTCGTGTCACTGACTGTGATCACTTTGCACCGAACAATATCAGGCGCTTCTTGTTTATGCTCTTGAACGCTCATCGGCTCACCTCTTTTGTTTTTTCTGTCATTATCATGCATGAACAAAAAAGCACATTCAAGTGAATGTGCTCTTTAAAAAAGATTTATTTTGCTAAACGAGTAACGTCGCGCGCAATCATGACTTCTTCATCAGTCGGAATGATCATGACTTTTACTGGAGAATGCGGATAGCTAATGAAAGCTTCCTCGCCGCGTACGTTATTAAGCGCAGTATCCCAGTAAACGCCCATAAATTCTAAGCCGCGAAGAACGCGCTCTCTGACTTCCACACTGTTTTCACCGATACCGGCAGTAAAGATGATCGCATCCACACCGCTCATTCTTGCAGCGTAAGAACCGATGTATTTGTGGATTCTGCTCGCGAAGACTTCAAGGGCCGTTTCCGCACGCTCATTTCCTTCTTTCGTTGCTTCAACGATGTCACGAAGATCGCTTGAGAAACCGGAGATGCCGAGCAGTCCGCTTTTTTTGTTTAATGTATTCAGTACTTCGTCAGCTGTCTGGCCTGTTTTCTCCATGATGTATGGGATCAGGGCAGGGTCGATGTTTCCAGAGCGTGTTCCCATTGCCACACCGGCAAGCGGCGTAAAGCCCATAGATGTATCAATTGATTTTCCGCCTTCAACAGCAGCAATACTAGCGCCGTTTCCAAGGTGGCAGGAAATCAGGCGTAAGTCTTTTAACGGACGGCCAAGAAGCTCTGCCGCACGCTCAGTCACATATTTATGTGAAGTGCCATGGAAACCGTATTTACGGATGCCGAATTTTTCATAGTATTCATAAGGCAGGCTGTACAGGTAAGACTGTTCAGGCATAGTTTGGTGGAATGCCGTATCAAAAACAGCAACCGCAGGAACATTTGGAAGCACTTCTTTGAACGCTTTAATTCCAACGATATTCGCCGGGTTGTGAAGCGGTGCCAATTCAGAAATATCTTCAATTTCCTGAATAGTTTCATCACTTAATAAGACAGAATCGCTGAATTTTTCTCCGCCGTGCACGACACGGTGGCCGATTCCGTCAATTTCATTCAAATCTTTAATAATGCCGAATTCCGTTAGCTTATTCAGCAGCATTTTAACCGCTACCGCATGATCCGGAATATCAGTTACTTCTGTATTTTTTTCGCCGTTTACAGATATCGTAAATACGCTGTCGGCGATACCAATTCGTTCAACTAAACCCTTCGTTAAAACCGTTTCTGAAGGCATTTCGAAAAGCTGAAATTTCAAAGACGAGCTTCCTGCGTTAATTGCAATAATTTTGGACATGATTGACGCTCCTTTATACTCTGTATCAACAACTTCTTTTTTTCGTACTTTTTTCCCGGTGAATATCATCTTCTTCTCCGAAAAATATCTGACTTTTCCATTTAAACATTGTCATGTCGGCATTTCAAGTCAACTTGTATATTGATAACGCTTACAGTGAGAAGTCGTTATTTTCAGACATATCACCTATAGGTTTTGAATTGACAAACGCTTACATATTGCGGTTTTCCCTTCTATATTTTGTGTTTCAAAACTTGATTCAATTCGCCCGTCCGGTCATCAAGTGCCACAATAAAAACAGCTTAGGCATCCATCGTATGACGGCCGCCTAAGCTGCTATTCGACATCTATTTTTCTTTTCCAACCCACGCATCTATTTGGGCCATCATATCAAGCATCGCCTTCTGATTGGAGAAAGACGGAAGATTCGCAAGCAGAATTTGCCCCGGCGTTTTCGTCCCCTCTCCTTTTTTCTGGAGCACAAGGATGCTTTTGGCATGAGCCTCTTCTTTAAAAATAGACTTTGGCAGCTGCAAAAGGGCGTTGATATGAACCTTTTCTTTAAAAAACTGTTTCAGCTTGTCGCTTTGGGAGCTCTCAAACAAATGGTTCGGGATCATAAAAAATAAATAGCCGCCCGGTTTGGTATGTTTGAGGCTCTGTTCTATAAACAGATGATGTGCGAAGGAATGGCCTTCGTTCGCTTTGAGCTCAAACGCTTCTGCTCCTTCGTCATTCGGATAATAGCCGACCGGCAGATCGCATATGACCGTGTCAACAGGATCGATAAACAGCGGCTCAAGGCTGTCCTGATGGAACAGCTCAAGCTCTTTTTTCAAAAGGTTCGCTTGGGCATACGCGATCTTCAGCAGTACGTCATCAATTTCAATGCCAAAGCTATTCGCCGTTTTTTCAGACAGCTGGTTCAGCACGGTGAACAGAAGGTTTCCCGTTCCGACAGCCGGATCAAGGACCGTAAGTTCCTTTTGACCCGCCATAAACTTATTCACCAAATAACTGATGAAAAGCCCGATCGTGTCCGGCGTCATCTGTCTGTTCGGATGAGAGATATCTTTCAGGCCTTTCAGGACAGACAGCTGAAAAGCTTTGCGCACCCACTCGTGCTCATATGTGCCGAATTCCGCTTTTTCAAGCAGAACCTGAAGCTGTTCGGTTTTCTCATCAGACAGTTTCAGCTGATCCGTTTTTTCAAGAAAATACATTTCCCCCGCTTCAGCCAGCGCCTCTATATATGAAATTTGCAATTCATTCTTTATGATGATCGCGGCTTCGTCTAACAGCTCGTACACCGCGCCCACATGGTCTTTTTGCATATGTGTTCCTCCTTGCCATAAAAAAAGCTCCGGCGGCAGCCTGGAGCTTCTTCCCTGCTTACTTCACTAATGCCTTGGCAGCCTCGATTGGCTCTTCATAGTTCGGGTGGTTTGTTGCTTCACTTACATATTCTGCGTAAACGACTTTTCCATTCTCATCAAGGACAAATACGGAACGCGCAAGCAGACGAAGTTCTTTAATATACACACCGAACGCTTCGCCAAATGACATGTCTCTGTGGTCAGACAGCGTTTCTACTTTGTCAATTCCGTTAGCGCCGCACCAGCGAGCTTGTGCAAATGGAAGGTCTGCACTAATTGTGTAGACGTTGACATCTCCAAGCTTTGCTGCTTCTTCGTTAAAACGGCGTGTTTGCGCATCACAAACACCTGTGTCAATTGAAGGGATAACAGAAATAATCGTTACCTTTCCTTTCATATCAGCTAACGATTTTTCTTCAAGGCTGTTAGTCAGCACTGTGAAATCAGGAGCTTGATCCCCTACTTTCACTTCTTGTCCGACAAGTGTAACCGGACCGCCTTTAAATGTAATTTCAGCCATTATAATTCCTCCCTTTTGTATGTATGTCTCTATCATAGTAAAGTTTCCTGCAAACTGCAAAGTTTATGCCAAAAAAAAAGTTAACTGCGGCGGCCGCAGTTAACCCTTCTTTAATAGTTCATATTGTTCATTTGATTTGGGTTTTGGTTTTGGTTTTGATTTTGGCCTTGACCTTGATTCTTGTTGTTTTTCTTAAACATTTGCTGGATGCGCTCTAGTGTTTGAGGAGCTGCGTCTAAAATTTTCTCGATCAAATGAGTGTTTTCATCTAAATGAAGCATTCTGATGCCGGTCGATCCGACAATTAAAAACGCGATCGGTGTAATGGACACACCGCCTCCGCTTCCGCCTCCGAAAGGGAGTTTTTGTTCTCTTGTCTCATCGTCTCCGGATTTCTTTTCTGCCGGCTTACCGCCAAACTCACTTCCGCCTGCAGCGAATCCGAATCCAACTTTAGAGACCGTTAAAATCACGCTTCCATCCGGCGTTTCCACCGGGTCTCCGATGATGGTGTTAACATCAATCATTTCCTTCAAGTTTTC
Organism: Bacillus sp. 11C; assembly: GCF_055486375.1. Classification (NCBI taxonomy): domain Bacteria; kingdom Bacillati; phylum Bacillota; class Bacilli; order Caryophanales; family Bacillaceae; genus Bacillus; species Bacillus sp. 11C. The sequence goes on along the minus strand of NZ_JBUPVZ010000006.1, from coordinate 28,161 downwards.
CATTGCGGTTTTCATTAAACCTTGAATGGGATGGTCTGCCATATACGCTTCCTCCTTAAACTGATGAATCATTCTTTGAAGTCATTCGAGACGACGGATTCTTCTTTAATGCTGATAACTCCCGTCCGTATTTGACGAATTTGAAAGCTGCAAGCATAGCATGTCCAAAGCGAAAAAAGAATATACACTGAAAATGGGTCTTGGAGACAGGGACTTGAAACGACGGAATCACTTCATAGACGGGTTTCTCCACAAAATCCAGATGCTCATACAGCATCGCAGCGATACCGCCTTTCACACCCCATACAGCGCCTGTTAACACGCCTGTTACTGCTGCGTCATGAATTCCGACGATTGTAACCCATTCGAGTTTTGTGATATGTAAATGAGCCAGAAAAGTCGCGTTGATTTTCCGTAAATTTTTGACCTGATGCAGAAGCATTTCGATTTTATGAATACTTTGCTGCACATCATCAAATGTGATTTTTTGCTTGCTGCTGCTTTCTTTCACTTTGGATTTTGATTTTTGTTTGATATCAACTGTTCCGTCAGCTTTGTTCACCTTAATGGACGGGATTGATTTTTTGACCCGGATCAGGCCAAACAGCGTTGTAATCTTCAAGGTCAGTTTGTCGTTATCCTCGGCATGAAGATACTCGACCGCAACATGTACTTTCATTCTGAGAAGCAGCACGATACCTATAAGAATAAGAATGGCTGTCAGCACATATACCATATTCTTCACTTCCTCTAGGAGCATTATCGCCAATTCAGAAAAAAATAAACCCGGACGAGGTCCGGGTTTATCGGTTATTTGCGATATAGTTTTTCATGCACCACAGTCGTGTCCGCGATGTAGTCATGAATCCCCTGTTTTGCAGGTGAAAAAGCAACGACGATATATAAAATCCAAATCTTATCAATATACCGTCCGACTACTTCACGAAAAATCACTGTACTCCATGTCAGCTTATGGTCCGGCTTCACAGAAACCACTTTGAGGCCGAACACCATTTTTCCAAGCGTCTGCCTGAAGAACTTTGTCATCAGGGCAAAATAGGCAAGATACACTACAAGCGTAGTCACACTGTAGGCCGAAAAGGTAAACATGCCGGATGTTTTCGGCAGATCCAATACGGTAAAGAGGGGAGAAACAAGTAAATGGTTTAATCCCCATACAACGAGCCAATCAAGCAGGAAAGCCCAGAAACGAACCCAAAAGCCCGCATAAGCATGTGTCAGCTGCTCCGCTTCTTGCGGGCCTTTGATGTCATTGCGCTCAAACTCTTCATATGTCACATCCATTATTGATCCCTCCTACTTCGCATAGAGATACATCATTCTCGGCGAACCGGATTGTGAAAGAATTTCTCTCATATTAAGAAAATCGATTTCACTCTTAAACATTTTGTTGGCGCCCATGGAAAACAGCGAGCCTAATCCTAAGCTTTCCTCGTAAGAAATGACAGAGGCGTTTTTTAAATCCTTATGTTCCTTTTTCATCGCTGAAATGGTATCGTCATAAAAACCAAGTTCATCAACGAGCTTCAGTTTTTTCGCCTGCCGTCCGTCATACACACGTCCGTCCGCAATTTTCTTTACCTCCGCTTTCGACATGCCGCGGCCTTCAGAAATGACATCAACAAATCCTTCATAAGAATTATCAACCATAGATTGCATGATGTTCTTTTCATCTTTCGTCATCTCACGGGAAGGAGACATAATATCCTTATGGGCCCCGCTCTTAATCGTTTCAAAAGAAATTCCGAGCTTATCAGCAAGCTTTGAATAATTAACACTTTCCATAATGACGCCGAGTGACCCAGTTAAGGTTTCCGGGGTCGCAAAAATCTTATCAGCCGCCGTCGAGATGTAATAGCCGCCGGATGCTGCCATCGATCCCATTGACACGTAAATCGGTTTTTTTGTTTCTTTCTTGATCTCTTCCAGCTTCTTATGTATTTCAGCACTTTCATATACTCCGCCGCCCGGAGAATTCACTTTCAGAACAATGCCTTTAACTGTCTGGTCATCTTTTGCACGCTCAAGGTTTTTTAAGAACGTTCTGTGGTTATATCCACCTGATCCGAGCAGACTGCTTGAATCCCCATTATCCTGAATGGTGCCGCTGACCTCCAATACGGCAATTTTACTTGAGAGACTGCCGTTTTCCAGCGTCTTTTCCTGCGATTCATCCGTCAGTGATGAGAGATCCGTTTGAGCGCTTTTGACGCTTTCAAAGAAACTCATTGAGATACTGACGATGATGGAAACGCCGAAAATCCCCAGGGCAATCACTAATGCGATCCATCTTTTTGCATTCATTTTTTTCTCCTCCTTTTTCCCAAACTCTCTCATAATACGATTCAATATCAAAAATGTTTCAATTAATGAGAAAGCTCTGGCTTAACGGGCTGCCGCCAAACATGGTACACTTATGGCCAAAGGTATTTTATCACAAATACTAAATGACAGAAAAACTTAAATATGACAGCTAAAGGGGAAATGGGATATGACCGATCAACGCCGTAATGTTTATTTTTTTCACAAACAGGATCAGAAAACAAACGAACAAGCCAGCACGTTAACACAATTGGCTGAAGAGCATGGATTTACGGTTGTGAATCAGCCCTCAGACGCCAATATTATCGCAAGCATTGGCGGGGACGGCACATTTTTGCAAGCAGTCAGAAAAACGAATTTCCGTGACGATTGCTTGTACGTCGGCATTACCAAAAAGGGGAAAGCTCATTTATATTGCGACTTTCATAGTGATGATCATGGGAAAATGGTCGATGCAATGACGTTTGAACAAATAGAAGTCAGAAAATATCCGCTGATTGAAGTGACAGTGGATAACGCCAGGCCTTTTCACTGCTTAAACGAGGTTTCCATCCGTTCAAGCATTATTAAAACCTTTGTGATGGACGTGCTGATTGATGATCTGCACTTTGAAACGTTTAGAGGAGACGGAATGATCATCTCAACGCCGACAGGCAGCACCGCATATAACAAGTCTGTCGCAGGAGCAGTTGTTGACCCGCTGCTTCCATGCATACAGGTATCTGAGCTTGCATCCCTTAACAATAACACCTATCGGACACTCGGCTCGCCATTTGTCCTCAGCTCTGACCGAAAGCTGACCCTTCGTGTAATGCAAGACGGCAATGAGCACCCGATCATCGGTTTGGACAATGAAGCACTCAGTACGAGAAACGTGAAAACGATCGAAATCAAACTGTCTGACAAAAAAATCAAAACAGTCAAACTAAAGGACAATTCATTTTGGGAGAAAGTGAAGCGTACTTTTTTATAGAAAATGAAAAGGACAGGCTGCCGCCTGTCCTTTTATGACTTCTCATATACAATCTGGCCGTTGATCACGGTTTTTTTAATGTCCAAAAGATGAAGCTGTGCAGGGTCAATTGCAAATGGATCATCGCTGAGAACCGTAAAATCCGCGTCATAGCCCTCGGCAATTTTTCCGCGTGAATTGTCTTTATAAATGATCCCGGCGCTTCCTTCTGTATAGAGCTCAATCGCTTCATACACCGTCAAACATTCGCTTTCATTATAGCTTGGCCCGTTCTGTTCATGGGTGCTTTTTCGGAGCACCGCGGACTGGATGCCAAGAAGCGGGTCAGCAGGCTCAATCGGGGCGTCTGAGCCGCCCGCGCATAAAATGCCTTTGGACAGCAGCGTTTTCCATGCAAAGGCATTTTTCATCCTGCCTTTTCCGAGACGGTCAATGACCCAAGGAAAATCACTGGTGACGAAATGAGGCTGAATATCAAGTGCGATCGGCATGCGTGCCGCTTTTTCAATTAATTCGTCATTGAGCACTTGAGCATGAATCAGCCGATCATGCCGGCCGTTTCGGGGCGGATGCTTTTCAATTGCGTTCAACACTTTTTCAAACGCAAGATCGCCGATCGCATGAACGGCAACCTCCATGCCTTTTTCTCTCGCTTTTCGAATAAGCCGGCCAAGGGTTTCATCATCATGAACCTGAACACCATTAGTGGATGGATCGTCCTGATATGGTTCTTTTAATAAAGCCGTTCTCCCGCCAAGCGCCCCGTCAGCAAATATTTTCATGGCACCGAATTCCACATACGGGCCCGACGGCTTCTCCAGCTGCTCCCATCGATCGACCGCTTCATGATGAACGAGCAAATGACAGCGAAACGGATACTTTCCGCTAGCGGCAGTTTTCTCATAAGCTTTCATCGGCACCGAAACATCACCATAATAGGACAAGTCTTCCGAATGTCCGCCCGTCAGGCCTTTTGTCCAGCAATCCTCTATCGCAGCTGTGAGCGCCTCATCAACATAGTGCTGGGAGACTGGCGGGACAGCCTTCAGAATCAGATCCTGCGCCTTATCAAACAGAAGCCCGGTCGGCTCTCCATTTGCATCTTTTACGATGACCCCGCCGTCAGGGTCAGAAGTGTTTCTTGAAATCCCCGCCGCTTGAAGAGCCGCAGAATTAACAGTTATCGCATGCCGGCATACCCGCTTAAGCAAGACGGGCCTGTCCGGAAATAAACGATCAAGATCATGCTTGGTCATATAGTCCGGTGTCTCAAATTGATTTTCATTCCAGCCTTCTCCAATGAGCCAATCGCCTTCAGGATACTGCCGCTCTCTTTCCTTGACAGCCTGTAAAACAGCTTCTTTCGACGTCAGCGCAGACAGATCGAGCTGAAGCTGTTTCTCGCCGTGGCCGATCAAGTGTAAATGGCTGTCGACAAATCCGGGAAACATCACTGCCCCGTTCAGGCTGATTTCTTCTGTGTCCGGGGACCCGTATTTTTTCTTCAGACGCTCAAAGCTGCCGGTGCCTTTTATGACACCATTCTCAACATAAACCGCCTCTGTCCGGTCGCCTTCTTCGAGCATCGTATAAATGAAACCGCCGTGCCATATCGCCTTCACTTCACGTCCACTCTCTTTCTTTACGCCTTTTTATTAGCTTTGAGCTGTTCTTCACGTTTTCTTAATTCCACTCGTCTGATTTTTGCAGAAGCCGTTTTCGGCAGGCTTTCCACAAATTCAATTTCTCTAGGATATTTGTACGGAGCGGTAATGGTCTTCACATGATTTTGCAGGATTTTGACAAGCTCATCACTGCGTTTTTCGTGATCCTGCAGGACAACATACGCCTTAACGATGGAACCTCTGATTTCATCAGGGCTTGCCACAACAGCACATTCTTTTACTTCGGGGTGCTTAACGAGCGCGTCTTCCACTTCAAAGGGCCCGATCGTGTAGCCGGAGCTGATAATGATATCGTCGTTTCGGCTTTCAAACCAAAAGTAACCTTCTTCATCTTTTTTTGCTCTGTCTCCTGTTAGGAAATAATCGCCGCGAATTTGTGTTTTCATTCTTTCCGGGTCTTTGTAATATTCTTTAAAGAGCGCCGGCGTGCTGAGGTGGACAGCGATATCGCCAACCTCACCAGTTTTACAGATTTCACCGGCTTCATTAATGATCTCCACCTGATTTCCCGGTGTCGGTTTTCCCATGCTTCCTGGTTTAATATCCATGTCTTTTAAGACACCGACTAAAAGCGTGCTTTCTGTTTGGCCATATCCGTCCCGCACCTTAATGCCGAAGTGCTTTTGAAAAACATCAATGACTTCACGGTTGAGCGGTTCGCCTGCGGAAACGGCACTGTGCAGGGCAGAAAGATCATAGCGGTCCAAGCCTTCAACCTTCGCCATTAAGCGGTATTCCGTCGGCGTACAGCAGAAGACATTGATTTTGTAGCGGCTTAAAAGTTCTAGATATGTTTCTGCTTTGAATCTGCCTTGGTACACAAAACCCGTTGCTCCGCTGCCTAGCACAGCTAAAAACGGGCTCCATACCCACTTTTGCCAGCCTGGTGCAGCAGTTGCCCAGACGGTATCCTTTTCAGAAATATCAAGCCAAGCGCCGGCCGATGTTTTTAAATGAGCAAATGCCCAACCGTGCGTATGTACAACACCTTTAGGCTGACCTGTTGTTCCGGAAGTGTAAGATAAGAAGGCCATATCTTCTCTTGTTGTGTCAGCTGTTTGGAATCGGCTTCCGTCCGCTTCAATCGATAAGAGATTCTTCCAGCCGGCCTCGTTTTCGCCAATAGACAGCTTAATCAGTTTGTCAGCCGTACTGACATCACGGAAGGCGCCGATAAACGCAGAATAGACAATAGCGCCTTTCACTTCTGCATGTTCAATCCGGTATTCAAGATCTTTCGCACGAAGCATTTCGGAGCACGGAATGACAACCATGCCTGATTTCAGGATAGCCAGATAAACCGCATATGCTTCAAGCACCCGCGGAACCATTACAATCAGCTTGTCGCCTTTTTTAAATCCAAGGTCAGCCAAAGCCGCTCCGATTTTATTTGTTTCTTCCATCAGCTTTTCATATGACCAAGATTCTTGCTTGCCAGACTCATCCTCCCATAGAAGAGCGGTTTTTTGTCCAGCGGCACTGAATTTTTCAATTTCATTCACTAAATTATATTGCATAGGGGCAATTAAATCTTCTCGTTTTAACACGAACAACTCCTCACTTTCTCCTCCCATTATACATAAATACAGGCTCTTCCCGTAAGGATTTGCCTAAAAACCAGCTCGATAAACATATGTTTTTATAGGTCGCTGGTCCTTTTATATATATAAAAACGAAAAAGAGTGGGGGAAAACCCCACTCCTAAGCCATTATGTGAAATTGTAAATTAGAATTGTCCTCCGCCCATGTTTTGTTGAGCAAAAGAAACAAGACGTTTTGTGATCTCTCCTCCAACAGAACCGTTAGCGCGAGAAGTTGTGTCTGCTCCAAGGTTTACACCGAATTCAGAAGCGATTTCTAATTTCATTTGGTCGATGGCTTGAGCAGCTCCTGGTACTAGGAGTTGGTTACTGCTGTTACCGTTTTGACTGTTTTGTGCCATGTGTCTCACCTCCTTGTGAGTATAGAATGTGTTAAAACACATGGCTTCATACAGAAAAACTTTGGTAATTACAGACAGAAGCTGCGGCTGCTTAAAAGAGTTCCGCGAATTTATCGTTTGCTTCTTGTTCGCTATACAGCGTCATTGTCTCAATGTTTTCAACCGCTTCTTGGATATACGGCTCAAAATCAACAAAGCTTTCATAGTGTTCAATTTTTTCTTTTTTAGGACGTGTTTTCGGGCTTGGCGGCGTAAAGATCGTGCAGCAGTCTTCAAACGGCTGAATGCTTGTCTCATATGTGCCGATTTCCCGTGACTTTTCGATGATGTCTGTTTTATCCATGCCGATCAACGGACGCAAAATCGGAGTTGACGTCACCGCGTTTATCGCATACATGCTTTCAAGCGTTTGGCTCGCTACCTGACCGAGGCTTTCTCCTGTAATGATGGCAAGTCCGTTTCTCTTTTCTCGAATTCTGTCGGCAATTTGAAGCATGAGGCGGCGGGTTGCCGTCATTGTGTAGTTCTCAGGAATTTGTTTTTGGATGAGCTCTTGCGTTTTTGTAAACGGAACGATATGAAGCGTCATGCTTCCTCCAAAACGGGACAGGCATTTTGCCAGATCCATTACCTTTTGTTTTGCGCGCTCGCTTGTGTATGGCGGGCTGAAGAAATGAACAGCTTCTACCGACAGTCCCCGTTTCATCGCATAAAAACCGGCCACAGGGCTGTCAAAACCGCCGGAAAGCATCAGCATTGCTTTGCCTGCTGAACCGACTGGCAGGCCGCCTGCACCTTTTTCATCGCGAATCGTCAAAAAGGTCGCTTCCTCCCTGATTTCGATTCTGAGCGGGATGTCAGGGTTGCGGACATCGACCGTCAATCCTTCTGTATTTCTCAAAATATGGCCGCCGATTTCAGCGTTCATTTGGTTTGTATCTAACTCAAATTGTTTATACGCTCTCTTCGTTGCGACTTTAAACGTATCACCAGGCTGATACTGATCCTTAATAGCATGGAGAGCAGTTTCCTTAATAGCATCAAGGCGGCTGTCACACTTAATCGCCAGGCTGAAGCTTTGAATGCCAAACACCTGCTTTAAAAGAGGAAAAAGAGCCTCCGGATCTTCTCCATTTAATGTAATCGTCATGCGGTCACGATTGGAAAAGTATTTTAAGTTCGGATAGTCTTTCAGAACGAGTCTGACGTTTTGCTTTAAGCGCTCAATAAAGCTTTTTCTGTTTTTGCCTTTGGTTGATATTTCCCCAAAACGAATTAATATATGATCGTAATTCATGTTCTACCTCATCATTTTCTTTAATTTTTTGATGCCGGGACGAAGCGCGTTCATAAACGGTTCTGCCACATCGCTTGTCTGGCTGTAGTTTAAGCTGATTCTGATGCTGCTTCCGGCAATTTGCTCTCCCTTGCCCATCTGTAAGAGAACTTTGCTGGGCTTATGTTCTTTTGCTGAGCAGGCCGATGTTGTTGAGACGAATATATCCTGTTCTTCGAGCATGTGTAAAAGCACCTCTGCTTTAATCCCAGGAACAGAGAAATTAATAATGTGCGGCGCACTATCTATTTGCGGCGTGTTGACAACGACGCCTTCAGTTTCACTCAGCTTTTTCATAAACCATTCTTTTGCGGCAGTCATCGTGTCAAGCCGCGTTTCAAAATCGGCAGCGGCAAGATTAATGGCTTTGGCAAGCGAAACCGCACCCGCAATATGTTCCGTCCCGGCCCGAATGCCTTTTTGCTGAGAGCCACCCGTTATCAGCGGAATAAGGCGTGTCCCTTCTTTTACGATAAGCGCGCCTGTCCCCTTCAGGCCGTGAAATTTATGCCCGGAAATCGAACAAAGATCAATGCCGGCCTTTTCAATGGCCAAAGGTACTTTATAGATGCCCTGCACATAATCGACGTGGAACAAAATGTTCGGGTGCTCTTTCAGCACTTCCCCCGCTTCTTCAATCGGCTGCACGGAACCGACTTCATTGTTCACATGCATCATGCTGACAAGCACGGTATCCGGGCGGATGGCTTGTTTCAGTTCTTCAATTGAAACAAATCCGTCTTCATTCACCGAAAGATAAGTGACGTCAAACCCGAATAACTCTGTCAGCTGTTCTAACGATTCCGCCACAGACGGATGCTCGATAGAAGTGGCAATGATATGTTTGCCTGCTTTTATTTTTGACAAAGCGGCTCCTTTTAAAGCCAAATTATTAGCTTCTGTAGCGCCTGACGCAAATACAATATCATAATTCTTTAGACCTAAGGCCCTTTTTATCTGATGTTTAGCTGCCTGAAGCAGCTGTTCCGTTTCAGCTCCATACCGGTGCAAAGATGAAGGATTTCCAAAATATCGTCTGCTTGTTTGTTCATATGTATTCAAGACTTCATCGTAAGGTTTAGTCGTTGAACTATTGTCTAAATATAACATCTTTTTACTCCTTTAATATGAAAGCGATACAAAACTAATTTTATATGTTACCATAACAAATTAGTGCTGAAAAAGTAAATAAAATTACTATTGACTTCTTCATACATTCACCTATAATTAAATTTGTTACTTTCGTCATATTATCTGACAATTAATTGACAGAATATTCTACCATAGTGAAATTAGGAGGATTCATACGTTATGAAATCAACACTATCAGCCAAGGAAACGATCGCCATCGGGCTTATGCTCTTTGCTTTGTTCTTTGGCGCAGGAAATATGATATTTCCGCCGGAACTTGGACAAGCGGCCGGCGAAAATGTTTGGAAAGCGATGGCAGGATTTCTCGTGACGGGTGTCGGCCTGCCGCTTTTAGGTGTTGTCGCTGTTGCATTAACAGGTACGGATGCCAAAGGCCTTGCTGATAAAGCACATCCGGTCTTTGGAACTATTTTTACAGTTGTTCTTTATTTAACAATCGGACCGCTTTTTGCGATTCCGCGAACGGGCACTGTTTCTTATGAAATTGCGGCTGTACCTTTTGTAGACGGCATGCCGTCATGGCTCACACTTCTTCTGTTTACGCTCATTTTCTTTGCTATTACGTACTACCTAGCTTTAAACCCTACAAAGCTTGTTGACCGGATCGGCAAGGTATTAACACCTATTTTACTTGCTGTTATCGCCATTTTAGTCATCAAAAGCATCGTGACGCCGATGGGGGACATTCAGTCACCGCATGAAGCGTATGTTTCCGGATCATTGTTTAAAGGATTTTTAGAAGGCTATAAAACAATGGATGCACTTGCTTCTATCGTGTTCGGAATTGTCGTTGTTAATGCCGTTAAGGACAGAGGCATCACCAATCGTAAATCAGTTGCTTCCGTATGTATTAAAGCGGGACTTGTTGCAGCAGCAGGACTCGGTCTTGTTTACGTTTCACTCGCATATTTAGGGGCAACAAGCACAGAATCTATCGGTCTGCTTGGTGCGGGAAGCAAAATTTTATCAGCATCATCACAGCACCTGTTCGGGTCTTTGGGAAATATCATTTTAGGTGTCGCTATCCTATTCGCGTGCTTGACAACAAGCATCGGCCTTGTCTCTTCATGCGGAAATTATTTCTCAAAGCTGATTCCTTCATTATCTTATAAAACCGTTGTAACGATTGTCACTGTGTTCAGCTTTATTATTTCTAACTTTGGGCTGTCAAATATCATTTTATTCTCAGTTCCTATTTTATCAGCTATTTATCCATTAGCAATTGTTATCATTTTGCTTTCGTTTATTGAAAAATTATTTAAAGGCAGACGTGAAGTATATACTCTTTGTTTAATCGCCACTGGTATTTTCAGTATTATCGACGGCCTGAATGCCGCAAGCATTCCGCTCGGTTCTTTAAATAAAGTTCTCAGCAATACGCTGCCGCTTTACAGCTTAGGATTCGGCTGGGTCATCCCTGCTATCATTGGAGGCATTGCCGGTTATCTGATTTCTCTTATCAGTTCGAATAAAAAACCAGCTGATATCAACTAGTAAAAACGAAAAGCCTTTTTGGATCTAAATCCAAAAAGGCTTTTTTATATTCTGAATACATATAAAAGGCCAAGCACTTATGCTTCGGCCTTTTGTATACACTTTATTGATATTGATGCTCTTTAGTCTTTTGTGATTCTATTTTTTGAACAGCACCCGGAGCCGCTTTTTCAACTGCGGATGCTGCAATTTCATACGCTTCACTGTAATCAAATTCATAAAAACGTCTTTCCGCTTCTTTCAGCTGTTCAGATAAAATATGATTCTGGCTCCTGAACCGGTTTCCAAACTGAATGATTTTTTCAATGAGGATGACCTGCTCGACAAGTTCCTCTGAATCCCGGCTTGCCCTGTTGACGATCTCTTCTGCTTGCTTCAAATGGGCTCCGGCTTCTTCCATATTTAATGGAAGATCGTTTAGTTGGTTGACTGTTTCTTGAATGTGATGATGCGCGTTTTCCAGCATTTCTTGAATATGACTCGGAATGCCTGGAATATTGCTTGTCTTCAGCAGTCTTGCTGTCTCAGAAATTGTTTTTTTCAAATTGCTGAGCGTCTCTCTCGCTTGAAGCTCTTCTTTTCTCAGCGCTTGCAGCTTTTCACGGTATTCAGCATGCTCTTTTTTCACTTCTTCAATCTGCTTCTCTATTGAAGCAACTTCTTCTACTAAGAGTGAGTAGGCGACATGCTCTGCATCGAGCTTATCTTTAACCGAGGAGAGCAGCTTGCCAATTTCATCAAGGCGCTTTTCAAAAGCCTGCTGTTTGCCAAGCTCGCCGGCTGTCAGTCTGTAGCTTTCCTTCACCAGCTCAGTTTCCGCCTTTGTATGCTCTTCATCCTCTTTCAGCTTGTCATAAGCAATGATCAATTCAGGCATTTTGCTTAGCACAGATTGGCCGGCTTCGACTTCACCTTCCAGCTGCTGGTACACAGATTGAATATTTTCGTCTATGAGCTGCAGGATCGCGGACGCTTCATCGATATCCAGCTCAGTCATCAAGACATGCTCCGCCCGTTTCAACTGATTTGACAGATTTTCTAATTCCTTATCAAGCTGGATATGCTCAAGCTTATATCCTTTCTCTTTCATTTCGCGATAGCCGTCCTTGAGCTTTGCAATCTGGCCGGGCACCGTCTGCTTGCAGTCAGCCAGCAGCTTCGGCACGTCATCTATATATGACTGAAGCCGTTCAAGATTGCGGTCCTGCTCAAGCAGCACTTTTCGTGCGGTAATATAGTTTCCGCCTTCTGTTTCTTCTTCATATTGTTTGATTCCGCTCCAAATTTCGTCAAGATCCTTTTCAAGACTGTCATAAAGCTCCCCGTAAAGGTGGCTGTAAGCCAGCAGGTTTTTTCGCGATTTTGAGTAGCGCTCTCTCACCTGTTCAATCTCTTCGCGGCTCTTTTCCTCACTTGTGACAAGGTCGCTGATTTCCCGCAGAATCTTTTCAATGTTTGATTCCGCCGCGGTCAGCAGGTCGTCGATATGAACGAGCACTTGATTGGCCTTTTTAAATCGGTATTTGTCTGCATTTTCCTCAGCATCATAAAGGAGCTCTTCAACTTTCGGCATGTGAGCTGTGACAATCTCATCCCATTCTTCACGCCACTTTTCAAAGAACTCTTCTGTCTGACCCGTCATTTTTAAATGTTTAATTTTGGACATTTCTTCCACAATCGACCGGTTCAGAATTTCAATCTTCCACGATTCCAGCCGGTCAATATCAGCGTAGATTTTTTTCCTGAAAAAGTAGCCTGCCGCAAACAGGGCAAGCAGTACAATTAATAATCCAATGACAAACTCCATAATGAGCCCCCTTGCTGTTAACCTTAATCTGTCAGGGTGTTTTATTTATTCAGAAAGATTTCAGGATATGTATTGAGAAAAACTGTCGTTTTCATTGTTATTATGATACCATGTAACCAACATTTTTTGACCAGAATTCAAAAACTTTTTGTGCAAAATCGGCAGGATTTGACTATTTTTTCACGGGGTGACGCCAATGCAAAAGCGAGACGGGCATATTCACACACCATTTTGCCCTCACGGCTCAAATGACACACTCAGACAATATGCAGAAGAAGCCTTAAAAAAAGGCTTTGAATCAATTACTTTTACCGAACACGCTCCATTGCCGCCCTCTTTTACTGATCCGACGCCCCAGAAAGACAGCGCGATGGCGCAAGCCTCTTTGGAACGCTACATCGATGACATTTCCGGATTAAAAAAAGAATATCGCGGGCAGCTTGCCATACATACAGGGCTTGAGGTCGATTATATTGCTGAATTTGAAGATGAAATTAAATTATTACTGGACACATACGGGCCATATTTAGATGACAGCATCATATCCGTTCATTTTTTGCGCGCAGGTTCTTCCTATCTGTGCCTTGATTATGATGAGCATACCTTTAAAGAGCTGATTTCAGCCTGCGGAAGCATCGAAGCTGTATACGAGCGGTATTACCGCAGCATCTATTCTTCCATTGTATCATCTCTTGGCAGCTATAAGCCAAAAAGAGTCGGTCACATCACACTCGTCCAAAAATTCATCAAACTGTTTCCGTACAGCATGTCTGAACATATTCGCGGAATCGTTTTTCAGTGTCTGGATGCCATTGCAGAAAACGGAATGGAGCTCGACTTCAATACTTCCGGCTTAAGAAAAACGTACGCAGGAGGCATTTATCTCGAGGATTGGATGATGAATGAAGCGAAGCAAAAGAAGATCCCGCTTGTGTTCGGGTCTGATGCCCATCAAGCGGGAGATGTCGGATACGCATATGAAGCGTTTGCGGAGCTGGCTAATTGATAAGCGCCACGTCCCCTGTCCGGAAGACGCTTCTGATCCAAATCTTGATTTCTTCAAAATACATTTTATAAAAGTACGGCTCGTGCGGCTGCATGTAGAGCACTTCTGAAATATATTGAGGCTGGAGATAGGGCATCATCAAGAGAGATTTTAATTGAAGAATAAAATGGGGCAGCGGCAGCGTCAAATGTTCACGCTGTTTTTCTCCTTCCTCAATGATCAGCTGGAAGATATACTTTTCCTTCATTAAATATGTCGACATAATTTCTCTGATTAACGTGGAGTCAATCGTGACTTCCCGGTAGACAAAACGAGTTAATTGACGATGATTATGCTGATAGGATAAAATATCGAAAACCAATTGAAGAAGCTGTTCTTGCGTGCTTTGAGAAGAGATATTGCCTGCCGCTGTTTCAAGCGTTTTACTGTAGCCTTCGTAAAACTCTGAAACTAAGTGTTCCATCAAACCTCCCTTGCCTTTAAAATAGTAGGAGATGTGCGCAACATTTACATCAGCTGACTTTGCGATTTCTCGGACAGACGTGCCAGAAAATCCTTTTTGGTTAAAGAGCATGACAGCAGATTCAATAATTTTGTCTTTGGTGCTTACTTTCATTCGGCTCACTCCTTCCTCTTGATACAATTCAAGCAGAAGGCCGCTGTTCCTGTAAGAACTTATCGACAAATGCCGGCAGAAAAGCCGGAACTTTGTTTTATATTATAGAAAAAGTGAGGGTTTTCCATGTTCCATGTCGAAAAACAATCTGGAGATAAAGAAAAAGACTATCAGCTTCTGCTAAAACAGCTCGAAGCCATGACCGAAGACGAAACAGATCAAATCGCAAACTATGCGAATGCCTCAGCGCTTCTGTATCATTCGCTGCCTGAAGTCAACTGGGCGGGTTTCTATTTTGCCAAAGAAGAGGATGGACAGCTTGTGTTAGGACCGTTCCAAGGTCTGCCGGCATGTGTTCGGATTCCTTTCGGCAGAGGCGTTTGCGGCACAGCCTATGCAAACGGAAAAGTGGAGCGTATAGAGGATGTAAACGCGTTTCCGGGACATATCGCCTGCGATGCAGCGTCTCAATCAGAAATTGTGCTTCCGATTCATGTAGGCGGAAAAGTTGTCGGCGTCTTGGACATCGACAGTCCAGTGAAAAACCGTTTCGACGAAATCGACGAAAAGTATTTATCACAGTTTGCCGAAAAGCTTGAAAAAGCGTTAGCACAGTAATATAAAGGCCCAAAACGAATAGTGTTTTGGGCTTTTGTTATTTTATTGATTCATGTATCATCAAACGGTTTTTTCCGTTTCGTTTCGCGCTGTAGAGCGCTTCATCAGCCTCATGCACAAGCTCTTTCAGTGACTTTCTTGTTTTTGCCGTCCAGCAGGAGATACCGCATGAAATGGTCACCTCGGGTTTCGTGTTTTTTCTGACCGCATAAACCAGTCTCTCAGTAATCCGTTTTCCCGCCGCAACCGTCACATTCGGCAAATAAATCGCCAGCTCCTCGCCTCCCCAGCGGGCGCCGACATCATGCTTTCGGATGTTGTTTTTAATAACCGAAGCGACTTGAATTAAAATCTCGTCCCCAGTCTGATGGCCGTACGTATCATTTACATTCTTGAAATTATCAATATCAACAAGTATAAAAACACCCTTTTGGTGGATCTTCATACTGTATTGAATTTTTTCATCTAAATACACCCTCGAATACAGCTCAGTCAGCTGATCTGTTTTGACGAGATGCTCAAGGCGGTCGCGGAGCATTGAGTTGGTTACAGCCAGAGTTGCGTGACGAATCAGCGCCTGAAACAGCTTGTACATTTCAAATGTAAAAGCGTACAGTTCCTCTTTCAATAAAACCGCGAAACCTAAAAGCCTGTCATTCTCAATCATCGGAACAGCCATCAGCGAGCCATAGCCGGCCTTTCCGAAAACAGACTGGCCATTTCCGATGAAAACTCCTATTTCCCCTTCATACAGCTTTTCTTTCATTTCATTAAAAAATTCAGACGGCTTCGCTTCCTTAAAAAACGCTGTGCTGCCAGGGAGCAATGTCAGGTTTTCAAAATGGTCTATATGAAAGAAACCCACTTCTTCCGCCTGAAACGATTCTGCCATTCTCACAGCCAGGTCATTCATCGTATCGGCCAGTGTCAGCCGCTGATTCAGGCGGCGTGACGTTTCATTAATCAATTCCAAATTTGCGATGCTTGCTTTGGATTGCTCATAGAGCTGAGCGTTTTCAAACGCTTTTCCCGCCGCGTTTGCTATCAGCGACATTTCATCAAGATAGGCGTCATTAAGAAAACTGCCGCCCGTTCCTTCAGCCTTCAACACCCCGTACGTTCCCTGCTGTCCTTTGATCGGAATATAAGCGGCAGATTCATTTTTCCGCAAAATATCCCCGGATAAATACACTTTGAGAGCAAAGGAATCGGATTTTTCCCCTTCCATATACAGCTCTTTTGCAGGAACACCTAAACATTGATCTTGATCGTGCGATATATATAGAGAAAACTCAAACATAGAAAACGTGCCGGTTAAGCTTTCTAAAAGCTGCTTCAGCACTTCTGTCTGATCAAGCAGTGAATGGAACAGCTCTGTCATTTTGTATATCTTTTTTTGATAGATCGTTTTGATATAGAGTTTTTCCTGTTTCATTGACTGGTTTAAAAATGTTGAAACCAAGTCGGGAAGCGCTTCAGGTATCTCTACATCCTGCCTGCATGTCAGATGATAGCGCCTGCCGCCGGTGTCCTCAATCAGGTAAGATGAGGCGTTTATTTTCGAAGCGGAAAATCGAACTTCATCATCCGCCTGTTTTGAAGCAGAACCGACGGATGGTGTCGGTGTAAGCGAAACACATAGGGATGAAAAATAAGTTTGAATAGCCGAAGTCAGCCATATGAAAGAGTCGGTGAAAGTGACTTTTTCAGATTTGGTTAATAAAAAATCGAGCATATGATAATGAAAGGCGGATAATTGTTCTTTTGTTTGTTCTACCATGTTTTTATCACCTGAAAGTTTACCACTAATTTTTGTTTATTATATCATAAACGGCGAAGCAATAATGAAGGAATGGTTGACTTCAAATCAAATAAATTATATAATGACCTTTGTGTGAAATATTGCAGCCTTTTTGTTCAGCTTCTATGTTTTCATTTTGTTCCTTATTCATAAGGTGTATCGTGTAACTCTCTGCTGCTGGAGCGAGGATACATGAAAACAAAATGTACATGGTCGAATAGAGCAGACGGTTTTTATTTTCCACAAAAATAAAACCAAAGGAGGAGTCACATTATGGCTCGCTATACAGGTCCATCTTGGAAACTGTCCCGCCGTCTAGGAATCTCTCTTAGCGGTACAGGAAAAGAATTAGAAAAACGCCCTTACGCTCCAGGTCCACACGGTCCAGGACAACGTAAAAAATTATCAGAATACGGTTTGCAATTGCAAGAAAAGCAAAAGCTTCGTCACATGTACGGTGTAAACGAACGCCAATTCCGCACTTTATTTGACAAAGCTGCTAAACTAACTGGTAAACACGGCGAAAACTTCATGATTCTTTTAGATTCTCGTCTTGATAACGTTGTGTACAAGCTAGGTTTAGCACGTACTCGCCGTCAAGCTCGCCAATTGGTTAACCATGGTCATATTCTTGTTGACGGAAGCCGCGTTGATATCCCGTCTTACCAAGTAAAACCTGGTCAAACAATCGGTGTTCGCGAAAAATCAAGTAACCTTTCTATCATCAAAGAATCTGTAGAAGTGAACAACTTCGTTCCTGAATACCTTACTTTCGACGCTGAAAAGCTTGAAGGTACATTCACTCGTCTTCCTGAGCGTTCTGAACTTGCTCCGGAAATTAACGAAGCGCTTATCGTTGAGTTCTACTCTCGTTAATCGTTTTAAAAACCCCTGCCGCTATGCGGTCGGGGTTTTTTTATCGTCTGTTTCGTCTGGTGCCTCTTGCTGGCCAACACTATCTCGCGTCTGATGCTCCCAATAATCCCGCTGGAGCCTTTCTTTTGCAATCGTACACATGAGATTCATGGTCAGCGCTCCTTTCTTAAAAGGTGGTGCTTGGGAGGTGATTGGTCGTGTTTGCCCTATCTAATATACTCTTTTCCTTTCATTCCTATGCGATAAACCAAAAAAAGATCCTTTGCCCATATCGGCAAAGGACCTTTTTTTATTTATACGTCACAAGAAAGTATTTTTTCTTCCCACGGCGCAGGACAGTAAATTGACCTTCGATACGGTCTTCAGCAGATAAGAGATAATTGATTTCCGTCTGGCGTTCGCCGTTAATGTAAACAGCTCCGTTTTGAATGTCTTCACGGGCTTGGCGTTTTGAAGGAGATAATGTAGATTGCACCAATACATCTACAAGTGAAAGCTCTTGGCTGCTGTCAGCTTCCATGGACGGGACATCCTTAAAGCCCACTTTTACGTCCTGAGCAGAAAGCTCTTTAATATTGCCGCTGAACAACGCTTGGGATATGTTGATGGCTTGCTCCAACGCCTCACGTCCATGAACGAGCGCTGTCACTTCTTCTGCGAGGCGTTTTTGCGCTTCACGCTTTTCTGGCGCTGTTTCTGTTTTCTCAGCGTATGCTTCAATTTCTTCTTTTGATAGAAATGTAAAGTATTTTAAGTATTTGACAACGTCACGGTCATCTGTGTTGATCCAGAATTGATAAAATTCATACGGCGATGTCTTTTCCTTATCAAGCCAGATCGCGCCGCCTTCCGTTTTTCCGAACTTCGTGCCGTCTGCTTTTGTGACAAGCGGAATGGTAAGGCCGAACGCTTTTGCCCCTTCTTCTTCTGATTTTCTGATCAGTTCAAGGCCCGCTGTAATGTTGCCCCACTGATCGCTTCCGCCAATTTGCAGCTTACAGTTTTTCTCTCTGTACAGATTTAAGAAATCATAAGATTGAAGAATCATGTAGCTGAATTCCGTGTATGAGATGCCGGATTCAATTCTTGAGCTGACCGTGTCTTTTGCCAGCATGTAATTGATACCGAAGTTTTTACCGACATCACGAAGGAAGTCGATCACATTCATTTTGCCGATCCAGTCAAAGTTGTTCGCGATGACAGCAGGGTTTTCTGCTGCATCAAAATCCAGAAATCTGGACAGCTGGTTTTTGATTCTTTGGGACCATTCGGATACGATGTCAGCAGTGTTTAATGTACGCTCCGCTTTTTTTCCGCTCGGATCGCCGATGAGGCCCGTCGCCCCGCCCACAAGTGCAATCGGATGATGGCCCTCAAGCTGAAAACGGCGAAGTGTTAAAATAGGCAGCAAGTGTCCGATATGCAAGCTGTCCGCTGTCGGATCAAAGCCTGAGTACAGGCGGATTTTTTCTTCATTCAGCTGTTTATTTAATCCTTCTTCATCCGTCATTTGCTGAATCAATCCGCGGAAGGATAAGTCTTCAAGTAAGTTTGTCATAAGATAAAGCTCCTTTTTGATTAAAATAAAAAACGCCCCTTCGTTTACACGAAGGGACGATTGATTATCGCGGTACCACCCTACTAATAAGAGAACGCAAAACATTCATCTTATCACTTTGCCTGATAACGGATCAGGTCCGTTCTTTCACTACTGAAAGCCTGGCCGGCTTTGTTTGCAAAAGCGGTTCATGAGTGTATTCGATATATCCGTCTGTGCTGATTTTCACCGGCCATCAGCTCTCTGGAACGTAAGGATAGTCTACTTGTCTCAATCTTTACCTTTTCATATGAAGCTATATCATTTTTAACATAAATAAAATCCCGTGTCAACGTCGCCTTTTAATCCTCCATCGTTGACAGATCTCCTGCCGGCAGGTTAAGCTCCCATGCCTTCAGCACCCGTCTCATGATTTTTCCGCTTCGGGTTTTCGGAAGCTTATCTTTAAATTCAATTTCACGCGGAGCCGCATGGGCTGCAAGACCCTGCTTTACAAATAGGCGAATCTCTTCTTTCAGTTTATCGGACGGCTCATATCCTTCTCTGAGTGCGATAAAGGCTTTAATGATTTCTCCCCGCACCGGATCAGGCTTACCGATCACGCCTGCTTCTGCAATGGCCTGATGTTCGACAAGCTTGCTTTCCACTTCAAATGGGCCGACGCGCTCACCAGAGGTCATAATGACGTCATCGACTCTTCCTTGGAACCAGAAATATCCCTCATCATCCATGTATGCAGAATCCCCGGACACATACCAGCCGCCCGGCATGAAATACGATTCGTACTTTTCAGGGTTATTCCAAATGGTATGCATCATGGAAGGCCAGCCCTTTTTAATGGCGAGATTGCCCATTCGGTACGGCGGAAGCTCATTGCCCTGATTGTCAACGATCGCCGCCTCCACACCGGGAATCGGCTTACCCATTGAACCCGGTTTGATATCCATGCAAGGATAGTTGCAGATGAGCTGGCTGCCCGTTTCTGTCATCCACCATGTATCATGGATTCGTTTGTTAAAAACCTTATGCCCCCATCTGATGACTTCCGGGTTTAACGGCTCACCGACACTGAGCACGTGCCGGAGTGAGGTTAGATCATATTTCGCAGCCATCTCATCTCCCGCTCCCATCAGCATTCGAAAAGCGGTCGGCGCGCTGTACCAGACGTTGACGCCAAGCTGTTCAATTGTTCCATACCAGCTTTCAGGGCTGAAACGCCCGCCGACGATGACATTTGTCGCTCCGTTCAGCCATGGTGCAAAAATGCCGTATACCGTACCTGTCACCCAGCCCGGATCTGCTGTGCACCAGTAAATGTCTTCCTCCTTTAAATCAAGGACCCACTTTCCTGTCTGATATTGCTGAATCATCGCTTCATGGACATGCAGCACACCCTTTGGCGTTCCAGTAGAACCCGATGTATAGTGAAGCAGATAGCCGTCTTTTTTGTCCATCCATTCGATATCCAGTCTTGTGCCCTCCTGTTTTGCTGCTTCATCGTAATTGATGATGTTTGCGCCGCTTTCAGCCTTTCCGCCGACTACGAATATATGCTGCAAGTGAGGCAGTGTATCAGCCGGTATTCTCTCCAGCAGCTCAGGCGTCGTGACAACTACCTTCGCCTCGCTGTTTTCAAGCCGGTCTTTCACCGCTCCCTCCATAAATGCTTCGAACAGCGGCCCGGCGATGGCGCCAATTTTGATAGCGCCAAGCATAATAAAATATAGCTCGGGTGATCTCGGCATAAAAATAAAAACGCGGTCCCCTTTTTCCACATTTCCATGCCGTTTCAGCACATTCCCTGCCCTGTTTGTTTCTTCCTTCATTTCTTTAAATGTGTATTTTTCATCCCGGTTTGCGTCTTTATAATAAAGCGCTACTTTGTTTTTTCGAAACGATTCGGCATGGCGGTCAATCGCTTCATACGCCGCATTCAGTTTCCCTGTCTCATGCCAGGAGAAATGTTTCTCTGCCTCGGCCCAATCAAAATGCCGGTACGTTTCTTCATAATTTTTTAAATGATAATCCCCTTCCACTGCTGGTAACGCTTTCAAATTCATGCCCAAACATCCCCCTTTGCTGAAGTTGTCACAATTATTATATTATATATTCATATTCTTCTCAATTTTTAAAATATAAACCATGTTGAAAACGCTTTAAAATTTGTTATTCTTAAAGAAGCATGTATTTTTATAAGAATTGATGGGACGGTGGATCAGTGGAACATCATAAAACATACCATTCAGCAAACATCAAAACAGCAACCGGCTCCTTACTGATAGAAGGGCCTGTCTCTCCAGAGGATCTGGCAGGTTACGAGTTTCATACAGATTTAACCGCATTTCGCCCGCCCCGCGAGCAGCATGAAGCGCTAGTCGACATTGCCGGCCTTCCCGAAGGGCGTATTATCATTGCCAGAAACGGCAGAACCATTATCGGCTATGTGACGTATTTATATCCTGACCCTCTCGAAAGATGGTCTGAAGGAAATATGGAGGATTTGCTTGAGCTCGGGGCCATCGAGGTGGCGCCGGCCTATCGGGGATGTTCTGTCGGAAAGACGCTTTTGACCGTCAGTATGATGGATGAACAAATGGAAAACTACATCGTAATGACGACGGAATATTACTGGCATTGGGATTTAAAAGGGATGAAAAAAGATGTGTGGGAATACAGAAAGCTCATGGAGAAGATGATGAATGCAGGCGGATTGGCCTGGTTTGCGACGGATGAGCCAGAGATCAGCTCCCACCCTGCAAATTGTCTGATGGCACGCATCGGAAAAAACGTCAGCCAAGAATCAATTGAACAATTTGACAGACTCCGTTTTTATCATCGCTTTATGTATTAACTGACACTGACAAAGGGGAAAAAATAATGATTGTTGAACAGATCATGAAAAGGGATGTCATTACATTAACGAAGACGGATACGCTTGAAACAGCAATATGCAAACTGAAGGAATTCCATATCAGGCATCTGCCTGTTGTAAATGAAGACCGCCATGTGATCGGCATGATTACAGACAGAGACATGAAACAGGCCAGCCCAAGTATTTTTGAAGAAAGCAAACGAAGCCGATTTCTCACACGAAGCGTAGATTCAATTATGAAAAAAGATGTCGTGTGCGCCCACCCGCTTGATTTTGTTGAAGAAATTTCTGCGGTGTTCTACGAGCATGGCATCGGCTGTCTGCCCGTGGTGCAGCACCAAAAATTAATAGGCATTTTGACAAAAACCGATTTGTTGCGGACATTTGTCAAATTGACAGGCGCTGACCAGCCGGGGTCACAAATTGAAATAAAAGTAAACGACATCACCAAAAGTCTTGCGGAAATCAGCAGCCTTTGCCAAGACCTCCAAGTGAAAATATTGAGTGTGCTCGTCTATCCGCATGAAGATTCCGGTGTGAAAGTGCTTGTCTTCCGTGTAAAAATGATGAATCCGCTGCCGTTTTTGCAGGCATTACAAAGAAATGGGCACCACGTCGTTTGGCCGTCAGAGCAAAGGGATTTGCTATGAGAGACAGTGTATTTATCTATTCTCCATCCTATCAAACCTATATGTTTCATCAGGAACATCCATTTAATCAGCAGCGGGTTCTGTTAACATATGATTTGCTCAAGACGATCAATGCCTTTGATGATGGAGACATTATCAGCCCAAGACTCGCGACAGAAGAGGAGCTTGCCCTTGTCCACACGGACGATTACATTCAGGCGGTAAAGCTTGCGGGTGCCGGTAAACTTCCCGCTGAAGAAGGAGAAAGCTATGGGCTCGGCACTGAAGATACACCTGTCTTTGCCGGCATGCACGAAGCGGCATCACTCTTAGTCGGCGGCACCTTAACGGCCGCAGACTGGGTGATGTCAGGACAAGCCCTGCATGCCGCCAACCTTGGAGGAGGCCTTCATCACGGATTTCGGGGAAGAGCTTCAGGATTTTGCATTTACAACGACAGTGCTGTAGCGATTCAATATATCCAGAAAAAATACAGAGCCAGAGTGCTTTATATTGATACGGACGCCCACCACGGGGACGGTGTGCAATTTACGTTTTACGATACCCCCGGCGTATGCACGCTGTCTATCCATGAAACAGGAAGGTATTTATTCCCCGGAACCGGCCAGATTCAGGAAAAAGGAAGCGGAAAGGGATATGGCTATTCCTTTAATATCCCGCTTGACGCTTTCACAGAGGATGATTCTTTTCTCGAAGCTTATCGGACAGCAGCTTCCGAAGTCGCCGCTTATTTTCAGCCGGATGTGATTATCAGCCAAAACGGTGCCGATGCCCATTACTATGACCCGCTAACGCATTTATCTGCAACGATCAACATCTACGAAGAAATTCCGCGGCTTGCACACACGTTAGCGCATCAATATTGCGCAGGGAAATGGATTGCCGTCGGAGGCGGAGGATATGATATATGGCGTGTAGTGCCCCGCGCCTGGGCCAGAATATGGCTCGAAATGAAGGGCATTGATCCGGGACACGATATTCCTCCTGAATGGATCGCTAAATGGCAAAAACACTGCCCTGTCACCCTTCCGTCCAGTTGGAGCGATCCGGCCGATTTATATCCTCCGATTCCCCGCAAGCCTGAAATCACAGAAAAAAATGCCCAAACCGTCAGCAAAGCATTATATGCAATACGATCCGAGCAACAGCAAAGAACGAAGTAAAAAAACGACCTTCACGAAGAGGTCGTTTTTGATTTTTTGATAACAATTTCCACACGCCGGTTTTCCTTCATGTGTTCGTTTGTCTTGTTATCCTTTACAGGTTTTGTATCCGCATAACCAACAGCGATAAAGCGCGTTGAGGGAAGTTTCTCTTTTGATGTGAAGTATTGAATGACTCCGCTTGCGCGTGCTGCTGACAGCTCCCAGTTAGACGGATATCGGTATGTCGCAATATTTCGGCTGTCTGTATGGCCCTCCACCTGAATGTCATTTGGAATGGTTTTCAGAAGAACGGCAATTTGGTGAAGAAGTGTTTCAGCATTTTTCAGCACCTTGGCCTCCCCTGAATCAAACAGCACAGACTCCTGCAGAACGAGCACGACACCGCGTTCATCCCGTTTGGCTGTCATTTGGGCCTTCAGGTGATGGTCTTTTATATATGTATTTACTTTCTTGAGAAGCTGATCCTGCTGATCCTTTTGCTTCTTTGCATTGGCTGGCGATCTGTTCTTTTTTTCTATGGACGTTTGGTCAGGCTGGATCCCGCCGCCTTCCTTTTGGATCGATTCGACTGCCGCTTTAAATTTTTGCAGATCAATTTGGGACATCGAAAAAAGTAAAATAAAGAACACAAGGATCAAAGTGATCAGATCCGAAAAGGTGACCAACCAGCTGGATGAAGATTGTCTTTTTTTCCCGCTTCCTTTCCTTCTTTCAAACCGTTCTCTTCTAAGCTTCATGTATAGATCCCTTTTTTGTTTTTACTTGATTTGGCTGCTTCCGCCATTCTTCCCGGGAGCTGAAAACGACGAGCTGGCTTTCGAGATTACGGGGGTTTTTACCGGATTGGATTCCGATAATGCCTTCCACCATTACTTGCTTGATGAAGATTTCACTTTCTGTTTTTTCTTCGAGTTTGGCGGCAATCGGGTTGAACACCATGTTTGCCAGCAATGAACCGTATAAGGTTGTTAAAAGCGCAACGGCCATATTCGGTCCAAGCATGTGCGGATCATTTAAGTTTTTAAGCATCAGCACGAGCCCGACGAGTGTTCCGATCATTCCCCATGCCGGAGCGAATTCCCCCGCTTTTTCAAAAACACGCCGTCCTTTGCGGTGCCGTTCCTCCATTGCCGCGATCTCTGAATCCATGACGAGCCGAATCGTTTCTTCATCCCAGCCATCAATTGCTAAAAGCAGCCCTTTTTTCAAGAATGGATCTTTGATTTCCCGGGCCTGATCATCCAATGATAAAAGCCCGTGTTTTCGCGCGTGATCCGAAAGAGAGACAAAGGTTTTCACGAGATCTTTCACATTGTCTTCCTGGCGGATAAATGCCTGCTTTAGCACAGAGGGCGCTTTTCGCAGCTCTCTCGGCGGAAAACTGATAAAAACAGCGGCGCATAGCCCTCCTGTAACGATGAAGAAAGAGGTCAGATCTAGAAAAGAGCGGAAACCGCTTATTCCTGATCCCGAAATTATTCCGATCACAATCATAATCGTTCCTAACACAAAACCAACAGGTGTAAGATAATCAAAACGTTTCATCATTTCTCCCCATGAAAAAAGCAAGAATTCACCTTAGAGGTGAAGCTTGCTTTCTAGTTTTTCTTATGACTTGGTTGACTGCCTTAGCTCTATACGGTGCGGCAGTTCGACAATATGCTCTTCAACCGGCTCTTTATTCATGAGCTTCGTCAGCAGTCTCATCGCAACGGCGCCAATATCGTATGTCGGCTGAACCACTGTTGAAAGCTGCGGACGAACCATTAGGCTTAATCTCGTATTATCAAAGCCGATAATGTCGAGATCCTCAGGAATGGATAAGCCTTGATCCTGAGCCGCATGGATAATGCCGAGTGCCATTTCATCAGTTGCAGAAAGAATGGCTGTCGGTTTTTTGTCCAGGCTCATCAAATGCTGCAGCGCTTCAAGTCCGGAATCGTATGTGTAATCCCCTTCAGCAACAAATTGTTCATTAAACGGAAGATTCGCTTCTTGAAGCGCACGTTTATAGCCTTGAAGTTTTTTCGAGCGGTTGATCGGTTCTGTCATTGGTCCGGAAACGAATGCGATGTCTGTATGTCCTTTATCAACCAAAAGCTTCACTGCATCATAAATCGCCTCTTCGTAATCGATCGCGACTGACGGTGTTTCCTCCTGCTCTTCTACAGAAGCGGCAAGTACGATCGGCACTGGGGAACGCTTAAATTCCGCAACATGCTCGTCCGTAATGTTTCCGCCCATAAACACGATGCCGTCCACTTGTTTGCCGAGCATTGTGTTTAACAGGTGCAGCTCTTTCTCCATGTTTTGGTCCGAGTTGCTCAAAATGATGTTGTACTTATACATTGTCGCGATATCTTCAATCCCGCGCGCAAGCTCTGAATAGAAAATGCTTGAGATATCGGGAATGATGACTCCTACTGTTGTTGTTTTTTTGCTTGCCAGTCCTCTTGCCACCGCGTTTGGACGGTAACCGAGACGGTCAATGGCTTCCAAAACTTTTTTCCGCGTTGTCGGTTTTACATTCGGGTTGCCGTTCACGACACGGGAAACAGTTGCCATGCTTACATTAGCTTCTCTTGCTACGTCGTAGATCGTAATATTGCTCATCCTAAAACCACTCCTTTTACTGGATACACTTATCCTTATCTATAGCATAAACACTTTATGTAGAGAAATGTCATAATGTCCAAATTTATGTCGTTTATGATTTGTAAGCGTAAGTCAGTAGTTTACATTATTTTTCATTATTCATCAAATTTAAATACTTCTCATGAAATTATACACGTTTTTATAGATGATGAAAACGTATACTTGGATTTTATAACTAAATAAACGAGAAAACACAAAAAAAGGCCGCAGACGCGGCCTTTTTATTGTTTACTAAGCGTTGACTTTCACCATTGGTTTCAGTTCATTCAGCCATTTTTCGAATTCAGGAATCGCCATTTGCTGAGCAGAGTCAGAAAGTGCGACTGACGGATCAGGGTGAACCTCAGCCATTACGCCGTCTGCGCCGATCGCTAAAGCAGCTTTAGCTGTCGGAAGCAAGAGGTCGCGGCGGCCAGTTGAATGCGTCACATCAACAAAGACAGGCAAATGCGTTTCTTGTTTCAAAATCGGTACAGCAGAAATATCCAGCGTGTTTCTCGTTGCTGTTTCATATGTTCTGATACCGCGTTCACAAAGAATGATTTGATCGTTTCCTTGTGACATGATGTATTCAGCGGCATTGATGAATTCAGAGATCGTTGCAGCGAGTCCGCGCTTCAGAAGCACTGGCTTTTTCACTGCTCCGGCCGCTTTCAGCAATTCAAAGTTTTGCATGTTGCGCGCTCCGATTTGAATCACATCAATGTAGTCCAGCGCTTCTTCGATATGAGCCGGAGTTACGATTTCACTGATCACTGCCAGATCAAATTCGTCCGCTACACGTTTTAAAATTTGAAGGCCTTCAACACCAAGGCCTTGGAAATCGTATGGGCTCGTACGAGGCTTAAAGGCTCCTCCGCGCAAAATTTTAATTCCTTGTTTTTTCGCAGCTGCAGCCACTTCAGCCACCTGCTCGTAGCTCTCTACCGCACATGGCCCGACAATAAATCTTTGCTGGCCGTCTCCGATTTTTTCACCTTTGATATCTACAATTGTATCTTCAGGTTTTTTCTTGCGCGAGACAAGCAGCGCTTTGCTGTGATCTTCTTCCTGGAGCTCTAAACCGGCTTTGAATATCTCTTTAAAAATGTGCTGGATGGTGGAGTTTTCGAAAGGACCATCATTGTTTTCAATGATATTGTTTAACATTGTGCGTTCTCTGACAGGGTCAAATCGATTTACACCCTGTGCTTCCTTCGCTTTACCGATCTCTTTTACAACATTTCCACGTTCGTTGATTAATTTTAAAATTTGTAGGTTTAATTCGTCTGCTTTCTGCCTTAAAAGCTCTAACTCTGTGTTGCTCATTTTTTTCATCCTTTCCCTGCACATTCATTTTTTATTTTGTAGTTATCATGCATCTTACTATAAGTAATTCCAAATGGAAATACTGAAATAAAAAAAATTTTATAAAAATTCCTCTTTATTACCCAAACGCTTTTAAGTGATAAAGTGATCTATGAAGCTATCCTACATCATGTGAGAACAATGTTCAAGGGTTTTTTCAAAAAAAAAAAAAAAAGCGCCAGATTGAGGGACTGACCCCATAAAATGAGACAAATAAAAAACACCTTCAAGTTTGAAAACGGATCGTTGTTATCCGACATTAGA